>DASVWZ010000153.1:0-15455 GCA_036392935.1 Terriglobales bacterium
AGGTCCAAAGGCAGAAGTTGGAAAATCTTGGACCGCAAAGGACGCGAAGGGTGCGCCAAGGGCGCAAAGAAGGGCGTGAACCACAAAGAGCACAGAGAAGGTCCAAAGGCAGAAGTGGAAATCTTGGACCGCAAAGGACGCGAATGGTGCGCGAAGGCGCAAAGAAGGGCGTGAACCACAGAGAGCACAGAGAAGCACAGGGAAAGTCCAAAGGCAGAAGTTGGAAAATCTTGAATCGCAAAGGACGCGAAGGGTGCGCCAAGGCGCAAAGAGAAGCGGGCATCATAAAGGTCATAGAGAGATTCGGAGGGTGAAGGGAGAATGCGGGAACCAGACTTGGGGCGCACGCGTCGCGCGGCGGCGATACAATCCGAAGAGGATGGCGGGAATCTTGGTTAGGCGTGTAACTTTGGACGGGGATGGCAATCTACTGGCGGGGGATGGTGCGGAGTGGGCGTGGACAAGGTCAGCGGCGGTAAATTCAAGGGCATAAGCCGGCGCGAGATATTGAAGCTGACGCCGGTGGTGGCGCTGGGCGCGTTCGCGATTCCACCGTTTCAGAAGTCGCTGCTGAAAAGCGGGCTGGAATTCAGCGCCTGGCTCTCGGCGAAGATGTTTCGACCGAATCACCTGGCGCAGGAGTTTTCCGACTCGGAGGTCGCGCCCTTCAGCAAATTCCCAATCAATGGCTACGACGTGGCAGACCCTGGGGTGGATCTCGACCAGTGGGCGCTGAACGTGACCGGCCTGGTGCAGAAGCCGGGTATGTACACGCTGGAGCAGATTAAGGCGCTGCCCAAGAAACGCCAGAACACGCGGCATGTCTGCGTGGAGGGGTGGGATGTGATCGGCAGCTTCGGGGGGACGCGGCTCTCGGACTTTTTGCGTTTGATTGGCGCGGACACTACGGCACGATTTATCGCGGTGGAGTGCGCCGACGACTACTACGAATCGCTGGACATGGAGACGGCGCTGCATCCGCAGACGCTGCTTTGTTATGAAATGTACGACCAGCCGATCTCGCGGGAGCACGGGGCGCCGGTGCGGCTGCAGATGCCGACCAAGATCGGCTACAAGCAGGCGAAGTATTTGACGGACCTGAAAGTCACGAATGTGCTGGATGGGCGGGTGGGATATTGGGAGGACCAGGGGTATCCGGTGTTTTATGGGTTGTGATCGGTAGTCATTATGGCGACACGCACGATTGTTATTGAAGACGACAAAGACGGGCAGATGACGGAGGCGGTGTACGAGCATCCGTATGTGGTGCGGTTGTGCCATTGGGTGAACATGGTCGCGCTGTTGGTGATGATCCTGAGCGGGTTGCGGATTTTTAAGGCGTTCCCGAGCTTTGGGGCGAAGATTCCGCAGAAGGATCTGTTGAATTGGCCGGAAGCGTTCACGCTGGGGGGATGGCTGGGCGGGGCGCTGCAGTGGCATTTGACGTTTGCGTGGATTTACATGGGGACGGGGCTGGTGTATCTGGGGTACGAGATCTTCAGCGGGAATTACAAGCAGGTGCTGTTTGTGCGGAGGGATATTCCCGGGGTTTGGCCGATGGTACGGCACTATTTTCTATTTGGACCCAAGCCGCCAATGCGCGAGGCCTACAATCCGCTGCAGAAACAGGCGTACACGACGGCGATTGTGCTGGGTGCGGTGTCGGTGATCACCGGATTTGCGGTGTGGAAGCCGGTGCAGTTTTCGTGGCTGGCGCGGCCGATGGGCGGGTTTCACTGGGCACGGGTGTGGCATTTCCTGACCATGTGGGCGATCATCGCATTTATTTTTGGGCATGTGGTGATGGTGGTGTTGCACGGATGGAACAACTTTATGGCGATGATCACGGGATGGAAGAAAGACCCGGATTATCCGGTGCGATGAACGCGGCTTTTTTACCGCAAGGCTTTTTCACGCGAGGCTTTTCATAAACTTTTTTCATAGAACCCCTGGGCGTGCGATCCAGGGCGCGCAGTCCTAATCGCAGTGCAAACATGGCGGCAGATACGGCTCCTCTGGCTCAACCGGAAGAACAACGCGACGAAGCGGCGCTTATTCGCCGCGTGTGCAACGGCGAGCGCGAGCTGTTTTACGAGCTGGTGAAGCCGTACGAACGGCGGCTTTACGCGACGGCGTTTGCCATTTTGCGCAACGAAGCTGACGCCGAGGATGCGGCGCAGGAAGCGGTGTTGAAGGCGTTCAAGAACATTGGCAAGTTCCGCTCCGAAGCGCGATTCAGCACCTGGCTGATTCAGATCACGGTGAACGAAGCTTTGATGCGACGACGAAAACAGCATTCCGACCGGATGGAACCGATCGCCGATCAACGGGACGACGAAGGCAATTACATTCCGCGGGATTTTGCCGACTGGCGGGAGATTCCGTCGGAGACGCTGGAGCGGAAAGAGATTCGCGAGAAGCTGGCGCAAGCGCTGGCGACGCTGGGGGAAAAATATCGGGATGTGTTCGTTCTACGCGACATGCAACATTTGAGCATTGAGGATACGGCGAAGACTTTGAACATTACGTCGGCGTCGGTAAAGACGCGCTTGCTCCGGGCGCGACTGATGCTGCGCGATCTGCTGGCTCCGGGATTTGGCGGACCGTGGAGCAGCCGATTGTCTTTCGAGAAGGGAAATAAGCCATGGTAGTGGCGTGCGAACAGGTATGGCTTGAGGTTTCGAACTATCTGGATGGAGACGTGGCGCCCGAGTTGCGCGTGGCGGTCGAGGAACACGCGCGGACTTGTCCGCGTTGTCGCGCGGTGATTGAAGGAACGCGAAATATTGTTCGGCTTTATGGCGATGAGCGGATGGTGGAGGTTCCGCTGGGATTCGGCAGCCGGCTGCATCGCAGGCTGGAAGAAAACATCTCGCCGCGGCGGCCAGGATTGTGGAAGGGATGGGCGATTGGATTTGCGGGTGCAGCGGCGCTGGTGCTGGTTATGGTGGGAATCGGGAACATACCGGGAGCGAAGGACCAGCAGCCGATGCGGGTGCAACTGGCACAACCGGGGCATGGGGTTCCGCCGGATCTGCCGGTGGTGGTGGCAAGCGCGGGCAGTACGTTCCATGTGCCGGGGTGCAAGTATATGCATGACAAGACCGGCCTTCGTACCATAACCGCTGCCGAGGCATCGCAGGAGGGCTATACTCCGTGCGTGCGATGCATGAAGAAGTATCTGACGGATGATGAGGTGCAGGCGCTGGAAGAAGTAGAAAGGCTGGAGGAGATGGCGAGCCAGTGAGTGGGGAAGGCAGAATGCAGAAGCGAGAAGGTAGAAGCTCAGTGCCGGGCCGGAATCGCAGATTTGGGATTGAAGATTGCAGATTGAAGGTCAGAAGCTTGAACCACCGAGAACACAGAGAAGTCAGAATGCGGAAGTAGGGAATCGAATGCGCTCTCGGGGATTGATCGAAGGCCAGGGGGAGCAACCGGGGGAGGGTTTACCCTTCTAGTAGCGGCTCTCTTTTGCCCAGAGCCGGACCTGACCTTCGACCGAGAAACCTTCCTCCCGGTTTTGCGCAAACTTGGAATCGAGCGCGAAAGCATGCGCTTCCAGCGGTACCGTGAAGTGCGCGTTGGTTCGCAAAAAGGCGCGAACGAATAAATCGCAATAAAGCTCTACTCCCAGGATGGCGAACTGCACGGCATGCACCAGGCCATGAAACAGTTCACGCTCCGTCATCTTTTCGTTGAAAACCACGACATCCAGGAACGTCATGGAGGCCATGTGCTGAATGTCCGGCAGTTTGTCGAAGCCGCAGGAACGGGCCTTTTCATAAAAGTGGGGGAGGGCGATCCGGGCACCATTCAGCTGTACCACGCGCGTACGGTCGAGCACACCTGACGAGAAAAACGGCTGCATCATGTCGCGGTGCTGGGTTTTTAGAGCAGCCGCCGCGGGAAAATAAACGTTGCGCTGTTCGCGCAAGTAGCCGGAGAGACAGCCGATGGCCTCGAGGATCTGGTCGCCATTGAGCTTGGGCGTGCCCGGCGCCGGCTCGGTTGACGTTGCCGCAGACGCGTGCCTCGGGATGCCGGAAAAATACTGGTTTAACGCACCGGCGGAAGTGATGGCTTTTTGTAAAACATCGCGTTCGGCGAAGCGGGCAATGTCTTCACTGGAATAGCGCAGGCGCAACTGTTGCGCAGCGCACTCGGCGCTCAACAGCTCGAGTTGGGCGTGGCGCAGTTCAGCGTTCATGCGCACAATCGCGACCCGGTCGTCCGGATTGTCCCAGGAAAGCACCATCCAAATCCTGAAATTTACCTTGGCAGTACAAGGATTGAGGGTATACTCGTTATGTATACAGTGTTATGTTAACGATGTCAACATAATTAAAACGTTTCTTTTGGGGCATAAAGTATGCCGAGGCATCCCGACCCTGACCTGGAAGACCGCATTCTCAATGCCGCCCAGAGCTTGTGGCGCAAGGGCGCGGAAGAAGCTTTGACCATGCGTGCGGTGGCCGAAGCTGCCGGAACCAATACTCCGGCGCTGTACCGTCGTTTTCGCAACCGCGATCATATTTTGCAGGCGCTGCTGCGGCGAGTGCAGAAAGACGTCAGCGAGGTGATGGGACCGTGCCGGTCGCCAGAAGAAGCCTGCCACAAGTATCTGGAGTACGCGCTCGGGCATCCGCACGAATACGAGTTGTTTTATGAGTACGCACACCAGTTGCGTTTGCTGAACAAACGCGACACGCCAAATCTGCGCGAGTCGCGGCCAACCATGGCTTTGATGGAAGACAAACTGGCGAACCGGCTGGGCGGCGCTCCCTCGGACCACACGCGCCTCTCGCTGGCACTGTGGACGGTCAGCCACGGCACGGCGATGGTGCTGATTTCGAAAGCGATCCCTTCGCACCTTGCCAGCGAGTTGCGCGCGGCGTTCGCGGCGGCAGTGGAAACGCTGATTACAAATGCGAACGGTCTGAACGCGTAACGCGATCGGCGACCGCGCCTGCCCCACCGCTAACTGTTTCTGCGGGCTTTCGTCTACAATGCTGCCGGAATCAACCACATATTAATGGGAGAGAGCTTGCTCATGCGATTTCTGAAAGCTGCGGCGCTACTTGTCCTCTGCTCGGCCTTTTCATTTGCTCAAACTTCATCGCTTCATGGCATCGATCCGACCGATATCGATCGGCAGGCCGATCCGTGCGTCGATTTCTACCAATTCGCTAATGGCACGTGGCGGGCGAATAATCCGATTCCGGCGTCGATGGTGCGCTGGAGCAAGCGCTGGGCTTCGGGCGAGACGATCAAAGATCAACTGCGGGAGATCGAAGAGAAAGCGGCGGCGGACCACTCGGCTGCGCCGGGGAGCACGGAGCAGATCATCGGGACTTATTATTCCGCCTGCATGGACGACGCGAAGATCAACGCGCGCGGTACGCAGCCACTGAAGCCGTGGTTCGACCAGATCGATAACGCCAAAGACATGGCGCAACTGCAGGCAGTGATGATGAACATTCACGATCTGGGCGTGGTGGCGCCGTTCGGCCTGGGCGGCCAGCAGGACCCGCACAAGCCCACGATGGTGCTGGCCGATATCGGCGCAAATGGCTTCAACCTGCCAGACCGCGATTATTACCTGAAGCCGGATCCGCGGTTTAAGGATGCGAGAGAAAAATACCAGGACCACATCACCAAGATGTTTGTGCTGATGGGGTGCGACCAGAAATCCGCAGCGGGCGCGGCGCAAACGGTGATGACGATGGAGACGAAATACGCCGAGGCTACGCTCGACAATGTTTCGTTGCGCGATCCATCGGCGACCGACCACAATTCGTCATTTGCGCAATTGCAGGCGATGGCGCCGCACTTCGACTGGGCGGGATATTTTCAGCACAAGCAACTGCCGCAGGATATTGACATGAACGTCGACCAGCCGAAATTCATGGCGGAATTTGACCGGCAGTTGCAGCAGACTTCGCTGGCGGACTGGAAAGTTTATATGAAGTGGAATCTGCTGAACGCCACGGCCAGCACGCTTTCCGATCCGATTGCGGAAGAGGATTTTGCCTTCAACGGCAAATATCTTGGCGGCGCGACCGAGATCAAGCCGCGGTGGAAGCGGTGTGTGGAGGCGACGGACACGTACTTTGGCGATCCGCTGGGCGAGAAATATGTGGCGAAATATTTTCCGCCGGAAGCGAAGGCGCGCATGCAGGAGATGGTGCGGAATTTGCTGGCGGCGATGCGCGACGACATTTTGAGCCGTCCGTGGATGAGCGATGAGACCAAGGAGCGCGCGATGGCGAAGATTGCCACGTTCAATCCGAAGATTGGGTATCCGGATAAGTGGAAGGATTACAGCAAGGTGGAAGTTCGCGAAGACCAGTTTTTTGAATCGACGCTGGCCGGGCACCGTTTTCTGGTCGAAGACGATCGCGAGACCATTGGCAAGCCGGTGGATCGCGGACGATGGGGGATGACACCGCCGACATCGAATGCGTATTACAATCCGCTGCTGAATGAGATTGTTTTTCCGGCGGGAATTCTGCAGCCGCCGGGGTTCGATAATTCTGCCACGGACGCGGTGAATTACGGCGGAATCGGGGTGGTGATCGGGCACGAAATTTCGCACGGCTTTGACGATCAAGGGGCGAAGTACGATTACCTGGGCCGGTTGCGCGACTGGTGGACGGATGCCGACCTGAAACAGTTTCAGCAGCGCGGAGCTTGCGTCGCCGACCAGTTCGACCATTATTTTATTGAGGACGGAGTGCATCACAACGGCAAACTGGTGCTGGGGGAGAGCATCGGCGACTTGGGCGGCGCGAAGATTTCTTTCCTGGCGTTTGAAAAATCCATGTATGGCAAGCCACGGCAGTCGATCGACGGATTCACGCCGGAGCAGCAATTCTTTCTTTCCTGGGGACAATGGCGCGGCGACGAAATTCGCATTGAGACGCAGCGGGTGATGATGCAAAACGATCCGCACCCGATCGGGAAGTTTCGGGTGAACGGGCCTTTGTCGAATTTGCCCGAATTTCAGCAGGCGTTCAGCTGCAAGGCGGATGCGCCGATGGTGCGGCAGGGCGATAAGAAGTGCGAAGTGTGGTGAGTTTTAGCTGCCAATGAACAGTTGGGAGGATCAGTGGTCGTCAGTTGTCAGTTGTCAGTTGTCAGTTGTCAGTCAAAACCTTAACCGCTAAGAGCGCCGAGAAATGCAAAGGGAAAGCGCTAACCATTAAGGGCACGGCGAGCGAGATATCTCCGTCAACGGACAACTCCCCTTGGTTCCTCGGTGCCACGGCCTTAGCCCGTTCGTGCCAAGCCGCATGGGCTGGGGATTTGCTAGAATGGGTCTCACACGGCTGGATGTCACAGCAGTCACTTCCCCAAATGGTGTTGTTGCCCGCAATATGTGCCAACGGAAGGGATTAGGGTGCGGTTACGAAGGTCACGCATGTGCGCTCGGTATTCCTTCTTGATCGGTTGGCTCAGGGTGCATAATTTTAAGGTTCACTCATGCATGGTATAGCGGTTTCACTCCTCGCCCAGGACAAAGAGCGCCTGACGGTGCTACAGAACCGGCTGGAAGCCAGCCAGATGGGCCGCAATGTGTTCAGCCATGCGGGGTTCCCGACCAGTCCGACGGACCCGGTGTTGCGCCAGATACAGGATGTGCGCTCCGAGGTTGTGCTTATCGATCTCGATCCGGAGCGAGTGCAGACCGCCATTCACGCGATCGAGCTGATCCATAATTCCACGGAAGAGATTGTGATTATCGCGGTGGGGCCACTGATCGATCCCAGCGTGATTGTCTCGGCGATGCGCGCGGGCGCGCGCGAATACCTGGAGCGCAACGCGCCGGTCGAAAGCATGATCGAAGCTCTGACCCGCTTCAGCGCGGCCCGCACCAAAAACCGGGCGGCATCCGGCAGGGCGCGCGTGTTTACGGTTACCAACGCCAAAGGCGGCTCGGGCGCGACCACGGTTGCGGTCAACACCGCGATTGCGCTGGAGGAATTGCACGGCAGCGTGTTGCTGGTGGACTTTGCGCCGCTGGGGCACGTTTCACTGCATCTGAATGCGCGGCCGACGTTTGGCATTGCCGACGCTTTGCAGAATTTGCACCGTCTCGACCAGTCGCTGCTGCAGGGATTGCTGACCACCTACAAAGGCGGCATGCAGTTTCTGGCCGGCCCGCAGGAACCATACACGGCGACGCCAACCGCGGCTGACCTGAGCCGGTTATTCGATCTGCTGGTTTCGCAATTCCGCTATGTGATTGTGGATTGCTCGAACCGCATGGACCAGACGGCGCGCCTGCTGGCCGATCTATCGAACACGGTTTTGCTGGTGGCGCAGACCGACGTAGTTTCACTGTGGAGCGCGGGGCGCATGCGGTCGTTTCTCGAAGAGGGTGGCGGGCGCGACCGGGTACGTCTGGTGCTGAACCGCTACAAAAAGATTCCCGGCTTCGGCGACGAAGATGTCGAATCGGCCACCAGCTGCAAATTGCTGTGGAAGGTGCCGAACAATTTTCAGTCGATTTCTCCGGCCATTGACAAGGGCCAGCCGGTTGCGTTCCAGGAACACATTGATGTCGCGCGTTCGTACCGCGGCTTGGCCAGCGTAATGGCTGAAGCTTCCGCCAGCACCGAAGGCACCATGGATTTGGTCTACCAGCGCGGCAAAATTGACGCCAAGCCAAAACCCTCCGGCAGTTTGATCATCTCGCCACTGCGCGCCGGACAGTAATCGGCCTATAATGCGCGTGTGTGCTGCGCGTGACACTGTGTCCGAGGGTCTTCTACCCGCGGGCAAACCTTTTCCCAAGGTGGCATCGTCGTGACTCTTGCTGGCCCAGCTTCGACTGCGGCAAAATCCGATAGTAAGGAACCCGCAAGCCGCGTATTGCTGATTGGTACCGAACCGCGGCTGAGAAAAACTCTGGAGGCTGCTCTGGAGTCCAGATCTTGCCTGTCCCGTTATGCGGCTGGCAGCGCCGACAGTCTGCGCCGGCTTAGGCTGGATCCCTACGATGTCGTCATCACCGATCCGGCGACCGGCATCGACGAAGATATGGCTTTGTTGGCCGAGCTGCGGGGTATCCGGCCGGGGGTGCGGGTCATCGTGCTGGCCCCTGAAAGCACGCCGGAAGAAATCATCGCCGCCCTCCGGGCTCGCGTGTTCATGCTTAAGAATGCGCCCTTCGACGCCGAAGAGATTGCGGACTACGCGCTGCAGGCAGGCGTCGAGGCGGCCTCGCCGCTCGGTATCGAGGTGCTCTCCGCGAATCGCGACTGGGTGTCGCTGCGGATGAATAGCCACCGATTGACGGCGGAGCGCGTAGTTGAGTTTTTTTCCGAGTTGCAAACCAGGCTTGCGCAAGGTCCCAGAAAACAACTGATGATGGCCTTCCGGGAGATTCTGATGAATGCGATTGAGCACGGGGCTGAATTCCATCCTTCCAAGCTGGTTGAGGTAACGGCGATCCATACGCAGCGGGCGATCGTGTTCTATGTCCACGATCCGGGAACCGGGTTCCGGTTAGACAATCTTCCGCATTCGGCATTGTCGAATCCGCCGGATGCCCCTCTGGCGCACATCGAATCGCGCGAAGCCATGGGCATGCGCCCGGGCGGCTTCGGCATTCTTCTGGCCAAGGGGATCGTGAATGAATTGATTTACAACGACGTGGGCAATGAGGTTTTGCTGATCAAACACACCGCATAACCGGCAGGAAACGCAACCAGCCGCTACCGCCCGGCGGCTCTCGATTCTTCCAGCTTGGCGTAGATGGCGGGGTTGGTGCAGACTTCGTAGTACCAATGGCCGGTCCACTCGGGCACGGAGAAATCTTTGGGATCGATGCGGCCCATGCGGCTGCCACGGACGACGATTTTGCGGAAGATGTCATTGCCGATGGGCACCAGGCCGCTCCACAGGCGGCAGTCTTCGCCCTTCCACAGTTGCGGCGATTTGAAGTCAACCCCTTGCAGCTTGATTTCGTGGCGCAATTTTTCGAAAGCAGCTTCGCTCATGCGGATGCCGCTGACGTTGTAGCGCAGCATAAAGTCATCGGAGCTTTCGCGGGTCTCGGCGTCGGAGACGGTTTGGAAGGCGTAGACGCGGAATGGCGTTTCCATGGGCTTCATCGCCTTGCGCAGGTTTTTGCTGCAGGAGGACAGCCGGTCGCTTTCGTTGAGGGCGTCGGAAATCATGATGCGCTGTTCGCCGTCCATCAGGTACATGGGCGGAGAATCCTGATAGGAGATGCCGATGCCGAGTTCGATGGGCGGCAGGCTGGCGCGCTCGGTCACCTGGTTATAGCCGCTGACGATTTCGATCATTTCATGCGCCAGAACCGCGGCGCGGCTGACTGCCAGGCCAGTTTCGCCTTCGCGCTCGAAGATGGAAAGAATGATGGCGTCGCCTTCAAGAAAAACCTTGGTGGCGCCGTATTTCGAAAGCAGTTTGTTCACCGGATCGTAAAAATTGAGGCTGAAGTACGACGCCGGATTCATGCCGCGCTCGAGCAAGGTTCGCGTCAGCTTCGAGGAATCGCGAACATCGGCTTTGAGAATCACGTGCCGCGCAATCTTGTCCTCAACCGGCTTCTGCTCTTCCTGCAAAAAGAATTGATAGAGCGTCCCGTTCACCAGCGAAAGCTGGCGCAGCTTGTCATTGGTGATGAGGTTGACGCTGTCCATTACGCCGTTCAACACTTCGAGCTGGCGCAGGTCGCGATGGTAGCGCATCAAGTCGCGCAGAAAGCGTCCGGCGATGCGCGATTGCTCGGCGCCGCGGCAGTTGGCAACGCGGTCGGCGGCGGCAAACAGATTGTCCGGCGAGGCCTTGCCGAATTCTGCAATCAGCTTTTCCACGCGGGAGCGTTCATCGCGCGAAACCAGCGCGTTTTTCAACTGCTGGGCGTTGATGCGTGGCGAATATTCCGCCAGCAGCGGCGTGACCTCGTATGACGCGACGATGTGGTCGATCACATTCGCGCGTTTCAACAAATCCGTCCACTGTCCCAGCCGTTCTTTTTGGGTGCGCCCTTCGGGTAAGGCTTCGTCGGGAGATCCGCCGGCGACCAGTTCCTGCGCGTTTTCCGGCACGTTCAGCCATTCATCGCACATGCGCTCAGGATCCACGTCTGCCGCGGGCTGCAAAGACAACAGAAATTCGCACGCGATTCGCCGCACATTGGCAAAGCGGTCGGGATCGTGATCGTAGTTGCCGAGCATGACGTACAACTCGGCGTTCAGCATGGGATCGGAGTCCTCGCTGAACATCAGCGGATTCAGGAACAGGCGGTAGGCGTCGTCCACGTCGCCCAGCAGCGAACGCCGCATGCGCGATAGCTTTTCTTTTTCGATCTCGCGCAGCGTGCGAAACAGCTCCTGCCCCATTTTCCGCAGGATGATCTTTTTCGCAACCTGAAATGCTCCCACGCGTTCGCGATACTCCAGCGCCTTCTGGTGATGGGCATTTTCCAGATTTTTCAGCGTCATGCGGCAACGCTCAAGCACCAGCCCGTGCTGGCTGAAAAGCTCGGTGCGCAGAAATTTGACAATCGCCACGCGCGCCAGCAGATCGAGCGAAGGATTACCCTCCGCTTTCGCCTGAGTCAGTGCGGCGATATGAATTTCGGTCAGCAGCGGCTTCAAATCGGCAGTCTCGCCTGCAATCGGCGCCTGCTGCCGCGTCTGCTGGTTCCGGTTGTAACCGAGAAAGTCGGTCTTTTGCCGCGGCGACTGCTCCTCGGCTGCCAGCAGTCCTTGCAAATCTCCCTGCCGGATGATCAGCTTGGTAATGTGGGCGCGCGCCGCTTCAACAAATTTTGGACTCAGGAAAACATCGTGGCGCAGGTTATCCACGCCCAGTTGCAGGGCTTGAAATGACAGCGATGGAGCGTACGTGGCAAGGCGGAGCGGCGCCGCTTCTGCCGCGGGCCCTTTACCAAACCGGAAGACTGGAATCCGCATCCTTCTCGTCTCTCTCCACGCTCATGCGTCCCATCCGGACGCACCGGCCGACACGGCGGCGCTGGCAGGGCCCGCGCCAACCGCACCCAACTTGGGCGACAATTACAAACAATTGCCGCGGCCACAAAATCCCCGCAAGCCGCTGGTTTTGCAGCTTCTTACATATCGAGGCTAGCACGCAGATGGGGCCACAAAAAGTTACTCTGGTTACTGCCCAACCATGCCGGCAGGCAAAAAAATGGCGCCGCTGGATGGCGGCGCCTCTCTACCACAGAGAATCGAATTGGCTGGTTAAATCAAAGAATCTGCAACGAGAACGCACCTGCTAGAGAAGAACTTATTTCACCTCGCCGAGCGGGCTTGCGCCAAACTCTTTTCGCAACACCGGACGCGCCGCTCGCGCCGCCAGTTGATTGTTCCCCGCCGCTGCGCCATAGCGCTCCATCAGCGTGGGAACCATGGCATTCTCGGCTTCTTTCACGAATACCAGATTGCTTTCTGCGCTCAGATCGACGCGAATAAAATCTCCCAGCCGGATCTGCCCCGTTGCCACCAGATTGGCCAGCGGGAACACCAGGTGCCGCTCAATCGCCCGTTTAAGGTGCCGCGCGCCGTATTTCGGATCGGAACCCTCTTGCAGTAAAAAGGTCTTCACCGGCGTAGTGCAGCTGAATACAAACTGATTGGCCGGCGAAGCCATCAGTACCCGCTGCTGCACCATGCCCAGCTCGATTTCCAGAATCTGCCGCAGATGATCGTCGCGCAGCGTCTTGAACACCACGACTTTGTCGATGCGGTTCATGAACTCCGGCGTAAACTTGCGCCGCGCCGCTTCAACAGCCGTGCGGTCGATTTTGTCGTCCAGCTTGTCGTTGACCGGCTTGTCTTTCTGCGCAAATCCCATTCCACCTTCCACCAGGTTGCACATCTCGCTGGCGCCAAGGTTCGAAGTCATGATGATGATGCATTGCGAAAGATCGACCCGACGGTTGTCGCCGAGGGTCAAGGTCGCCTTATCCAGAATGCCGAGCAGCAACTGCCACAGCGAATCGGACGCTTTTTCGATTTCGTCAAACAGCAGGATCGAAAGCTTAAGCTTTTCGGTGTGCCACTGGTTCAACGCTTCCTGCGTAAGCAGCGGATGCGTCTCGCGATGGCCGAGGTATCCTGGAGGCGAGCCGATTAGCTTGGCAATTTCATGGGAGTGCTGGAACTCGGCGCAGTCGATCTTGATGCAGGCGCGCGAGTCGCCAAATAGCGCTTCGGACATGGCTTCCACCACCCGCGTTTTGCCTGAACCCGTCGGCCCCAGGAACAGCAGGTTGCCCACCGGGCGTCCCTGCGGATTCAGTCCCGCCAGGAACATCTGGTAGATCTCGACCACCTTTTCAACCGCCGCATCCTGACCAACGATCTTGCGGCGAAGCGTGCTTTCAAATTCGCGGGCGTCGCTGCTGCGGCGCGTGGGATCAAGCGTTATGCTGGGCACGTTCTTCATAGAGCCGAAGTCGAATCTCTTTTCCTGGGCTTTAACTTCGTGTAGAAGTCTGGGATTTTCTCTCCGCCAGCCAGCGACAAAATCTGTCACTTTCGCTGGGCCATCCCTAACCCATCCTCACACCCGGCATGTGCAACCCGTCAGCCATCGCTGGACGCCTTGCCAAACGCCCCCTCCCAGCCATCTTGCGCTGCTGGCGGGACTTAGCTGCTGAGGTTAGATGCCACTTTTTGGCACTCCGCTCACCAGTAACCGGCCGGGAGAAATCTTTTGCGCATCCTTGCCTTGTTGCCTTCCCCGTTGGCCGCACATCATACCATCCACTCACAGCAATTCGTCCATCATTTTTTGTGGCAAAGTGCCACCTCACCGTAGGCGGGAATCGTCCTGGCTTATTCGTCCCACGCCCCGCAAAAAGCTCGGCCATTTTTCTCCTTCCTTCGGTATAATCGGTTCGTTCTAGTGATGTGCTCCGCTCACGCTTGGCTGCACTGCCGGATTGTAAAAAACGCCGGCAATATATTTGACATCAAAATGAAGTATCCTCCGGCTGTCGCACCGAATCTTTAAGTATGGGGAGTGGCCATGGCAATTGAGAACACCGAAAAAATCTGGCACAACGGGAAATTCGTCGCTTGGGATGACGCCACCGTTCACGTGATGTCGCACGTGGTCAACTACGGTTCGTCGGCGTTTGAGGGCATCCGCTGCTATAACCCGCCTTCGGGACCGGCGATCTTCCGCGCCCAGGAGCACATTCAGCGCCTGCTCGATTCGTGCAAGATTTATCGCGTGGACGTCGATTTCACTCACGAAGAACTGGTCGCCGCTCTCATCGATCTTGTCCGCACCAACGGCATCTGGCCTTGCTACATCCGGCCCATCGTTTTGCGCGGCTACGGCGAAGCCGGAGTCAATCCCTTCAACTCGCCCACCGAGGTTTACATCTGCAATTATCCCTGGGGCAAGTATCTCGGCTCTGATGCCGAGCAGGGTGTCGACGTCTGCGTCTCCTCATGGACGCGCATCGCTCCCAACACCTTGCCGGCTATGGCCAAGGTTGGCGCGAACTACATGAACTCGCAGTTAATAAAGATGGAAGCCATCATCAATGGCTATGTCGAAGGCATCGCGCTCGACTCCAACGGTTATGTGAGCGAGGGCAGCGGCGAAAACCTGTTCGTGGTCCGCAACGGCAAGCTTCTGACCCCGCCTTTGGGTAACTCGATCCTGCCCGGCATCACCCGCGATTCCGCGCTCACCATCGCTCAGGATCTCGGCATTCCCGTCGTCCAGCAGATGATCCCTCGCGAAATGCTGTACGTTGCCGACGAAGTATTCTTCACCGGCACCGCCGCCGAAATCACGCCGGTGCGCTCCGTCGATAAAATCAGCGTCGGCAAAGGCGTCATGGGACCGATCACCCGCGCCATTCAGAAGGAGTTCTACGCGATCATCGAAGGCAAAATCGAAGATCGCTTCCACTGGCTGACGCCGGTCCCGGTCAAGAACAAAATGCCGGTCAGCGTTTAGTCAACGCTACTTTCATCAAAAGGCCGCTTCGCGCGGCCTTTTTTACCTGCGCGAAGCCTTTGCCACCACCGCAATCCCATCCTTCACGTTAAAATAGCTCGTCAACCATTCATGGGTCCCGGCTTCAAATACTTCGTCCTGGCATTCAGCGCCCTGCTTCCGTTGGTGAACCCGCTTGGCTCCGCACTGATCTTTCTCGGCGTCGTCGGCCACGCCTCCGAGGAACTCTTTCAGCAACTCGCGCGCAAGGTCGCTGTCACCACCGTCATCTTTTTATTAGTCATCGAACTGGCCGGCGGCGCGCTTCTGGCTTTCTTTGGCATCTCGCTCCCAATCGTGCAACTTGCCGGCGGACTCGTCCTCGCCTACATGGGTTGGTCCATGCTCAACTCCAAAGACGCGCAAACCGACCGCGATGCCACCAAAACCTCCGCCGCCGCAGCCAGCTCCGGTCCCCTCGAGCAGATGATCTT
>DASVWZ010000154.1:0-17376 GCA_036392935.1 Terriglobales bacterium
GGATCGAGCAGGATGGCGCTGGCATGCGGCGTAAGCACCTCGGTGACGAGAGTCTTGAACTCTTCCATGTTGGCGTCGGTGACGGTGCTGCCTTTTTCTTTGGCGAGCGATTTCTGCAGCGAGCCGCGCTGATCCATAGCGGCCGCGGCGATAATGCCGCGCTCGGTAGAGACGCGCTTCAGACCGGCCAATTTCCCAGGGGTAAGACTCATGACTGCCTCCTATAAGTACGAATTCAAACGCACTATTGTAATACGAGCGGCAAGCGGACGCCCGTGACGGGCGAACAAAGCATTCGGAAATCGCTAACCAGGGGTCGGAGAACGAAAAACTCACGCGGAAAAAGGACGGGCCGAAAACCCGTCCTTTGCGCTTCGGTAAAGAGTTACTCCACTTCGAACTCGGCGATGCGGAAATTGGTGGCATTGCCGGCAGAGTCCTGGGCCGCGAGATCAAGGCGATATTTTCCGGGATCAAGCGTTGAAACCGGCACCTTCACAGCCACCGGCACAATGGGATTGCCGGCCTTGATAAGGTCCGCGGTGTCCATGACGCCGACGTCGAGTTTCTGCTGGCCGCTTTTCATTTCGACGATGCGGTATTCGAGACCAAGCTGCGGCGGCTTTTCGGAGGCCAGAGCCGGATCGTAGACCTCGATATAGGCAATGGTGCTATCGGTTTTCTTGAAGTGATAGGTGGCTGAGGGTGAAATCTGCAGGCCACGAACCACCAGCGGCTTGCGGTCGTCGACCAGCTGCGAATCGACAACGGTATCCAGGTCGGAGACTTTGGCGACGCTGTTGCTCAAGACAATGGAGCTCAGGGCGATGGTCTTGCCGTCGAACTGCGGAATAACCAGCGCGCTTTCCAACTTGCCGAAACTCTGGTTGCCGGAGTTGAACGCGACCCGAAGATTGTATTTGCCGGGCGCAATCTCGAACTGGTTCTCGTAATGGAATGGCGTTTTCTGGAATTTCTCGACGTCGCTCTTTTCGTCGAAATCCAGGTTGACCGTATCGCTGAACCGAGCGGCCACCGAGCCATCTGTCTTATAGGCGATGCCGAGAACATTCACTGCGGCGTGCTGCTTGCCCTTTACCTTGTCGAACTGCACCGAATTGGACGGTATATCCATCACCAGATGGACGCGCGCCACATTCGCAGCAGTGAAAAGATAAGGTGCGCGCATGGATGCGGTCACATTGCTGGGCATTTCACCGGAGGCGTGCTTTTCCAGGTCCTTCTCTGTATTCGATCCGGCAAGCAAATCGAGCTGACGGCCCTTGCAGTATCCGCTGCGGAATCGAGTGTCGGTCCCGCTGCGATCGATCTTGACTTTCAAGGTGTGGCAACTGCCTTCGGGTGACTCAGGAGGGTTGTAGCTGAGCAGATAGTATTCCGACTGATCTTTGGCAATGCGCTGCATGCCGCCCAGCAAATCGTTCGTATTGGCAATGATGAACCCGCCCGTGCCCGTGGCCAGGGCATACAGAAATTGCTGATTGGTCGCAACGTTGTTGGGGATTTGTGGAACAAGGTCACGGGGCTGCGTGGGCGGACCGTAGTAACCCATGGCTGCCCCTGAGCCCAAACCTGTGGTCGAAACGCCGCCGGGGCCGCCAATGCCGTGGCCGGCGCCACCGCCGCCTGTTCCGCCAACACCACCGCTTCCATGACCACCACCACCGCCAATTCCTCCGCCTCCACCAACTCCACCGCCGCCGTGTCCGCCGCCTCCGCCTCCTCCGCCACCACCACCGCCTCCGCCGTGCTGCATCGGTTCAGGGTCGGCGATGAATGAGGCAAAGCGAAGCATGGGATTCAGGTCGCCGTTATACGTGAACGCGGCCGGAAGAAGTTGTGCTGAAGGCCGATCGATTTGCCGCGGCGGACGGAGTTCGCCCCCGGTGGGCATGGGAGCGACCAAACCGCGAACATCGATTGGGTATACCGCGACGTTGGCTTTGTTGCAGGCGTCAATGACGGCCGTGAGTTGCGATTCCAGTTCGAGCGTCATGGGAAAACCGGCGCTCAAGAAAACCAGCGTCTTACGTCCGGGGACGCCGGCCAAACCCTTGGCCAGATCGCGGATGGCGTAGAAAACGGTCCGCGCACCGTAATCGGACTGAAGATTGCCAAAGCTGGGCATGCCGAGGGCCTGGGTCTGCCCCGTCATGGGATTGCTGGCAGAGGCAATGTCGGTTAACGTGCCGTTATCTCCATTGGGCGAGACGGTCGAGAACTTCACACCGGCCACGACCTTCTTGAGGCGGTCGGCGTCGGTGGTGAAATTCTGTGCCACGCGCAACAGGCCGCCAAATTCCACGATCGCGATGTATTGATTGGGAGCCGAATTGGAGTCAATGAACTTCGACGCCGCGTCGCGGGCCTTGGCCTGGTCTGAGAACTCCATAGTTGTGTCGTCGAAGAACAAAACCAGGTAATGCTTCGTCTGGTGGGTGGGGTCGGCGTTGGCATCCTCGCGCGAAAAGCCGATGACAGGCTGCTCCTTGCCGTCTTCCCAGATCTTGAAGTCTTTGGCGGTGAGGTCGCGAATGTAATTGCCTTTTTTGTCGGTGACCACCGTGTCGACAAGTACGTTCTTGGTTTCCACTTTGATGGTGGCGACCGAATCGTTGGGCGAGGGCGAAGCTATTTCCTGCTGTGCGTGAACGGCCGGTAAGCAGGCGCCCACGATTGTGGCCAGTAATGAAAGTCTGATCAAGCGCACTGACTGAGTTTTCATAAAACACCGTTATGGAATCTGCACTGCACCATTTTCTGCCGACATCAGTTGCTGTTGCTCGTCGCGGGCCACGAGGCGAACCAGGTAGTCACCGGGCTTTAGGTCAAAGCTGGCACGAAGAGTAATTCCCTTGCCGAGTTTGTCGAGGGTTTCGTCCTTCCACCGCATCTGCACCAGCTTCTGATTTCCCTGCAGGAAGTTGCCATTGCGGTCGAAGATGGCCATTGCAACGGTGACATCATTTTCATTGCGTCCGTCGACCCTCTTGTAACGCAGACGCTTGACGTCCAGCCGGGCCAGCACCGTGAGCTTTGCCGAGTCATCGGTGGGCTTGAAGAATTGGGTGTTAAGTTCAACCGGCAGATCGTGCAATTCTTCGCTGGATAACAGTTCGTCCTGCAGTTCGCGCTTGGCCACTTCGGCCGGATCCTCGGCATGGTCGGGGGCGTAGTAGCCGCGCCGAACCTGCAGATCGTACTTATCCTTGGTCTTCAGATTGACCTTCAAAGTGTGAAACTTGCCGTCCATCTTCAAGTTCTGCGGAGTAAATCCCAATACGTAATAGGATGCGGGCGCATCCGATGCGCGGCGGAAGCCTGCGTCCAAATCGTTGCTGTTCTGGAAGAATGTTCCACCCGTGCTGCTGGCAAGGACCATAAGAACATCGGATTCGGCCGTCGCCGCCTGCAAATCGATTTGAGTGCGCGAAGCTGGTGTAACCGCCTGACCCAGCACATCGACGTCAGGAATACCGCGCTGGCTGGCATCGCCATACGACGGCGTCACATAAAGGCCGCGCGCGTCCAATGTGCTGATGGTTACCTGGGCTCGCAACGCCCGGTCGATCAGGTCGTAATAGTCATATTCCAGTTGTGGTGTGAGAAATCCAGGCGAAGCCAGGACTAAACCTCGCTGGCCCGGCATCGCTGTGAGCCGGCGCACCGCGTCCTTCAGGGCGGTGATCGACAGGCGGCTTTCCTGTTGCCCAACGCTGAGCACTTGCCCCGCTAAGCCCAGAACGAGTGATTGTGCATTTTGTACAAGACCAGTCTTCTGTATCACAGGATTCTGCTGCGATGTCAGGGCTCCAGTGCAAAGCAGGTATTGGTTGGTGGCGCTCTGGGTTATGTCCGGATCGTGCTTGTTAAAGATCATGTCCGCCATGTAGAAGCTGATGTCGGGGCACTTTTCGGGCTCCCCAGTCTGGTCGCCGGAATCGAGGCCGAACATGGGATTCGGCCGCAAACTCTCCAGCGCCTGGTGGAGTTTGGCGGTGTCGGCGGTAAAATCCAGCGTGGTCCGGCCGGAAGTGGTGAAAACGGCTACGCGATCCGAAGGCGGCAGGTTTTCAACCCGGTGTTCCGCCGCTCCGCGCACCCGGTTCAGGTCACCGAAACTCAGGTGGATATCGTCAAAGAGATAGACGAAGTAGCGTCCCGGAATGACGGGGGCTGGAGGGGCAGGTTTTGAAGCATCCGTCGAAGTCGTGGCCGCAGGCGGCGTGACCCCCGGAGCAAGGTGCTCGACCGCGAAGTGCGAAATCGCCTGCGGTTTGCCGTTATCGAAAAGCTGGAAGTCTTCCTTCTGTAGATTGTCTACGGTTTTGCCGCGATTGTCGCGCACGATGACGGGAGCCAGCACCAACCTGACATTGGCGCGGAAGGTGGTTGCGCTATCGGCTTCGGTTACGGTCTTCTCGTCTTTGATGTCCATTTCGCCGCCGGAAGATTGGCTGCTGGAATTGGCGGCTGGCGGAGCTGGTGGCTTTTGCTGGGCGTCGGCCGGGGCGGGCGCTTGCGCGGTTTGCTGGCCGTTGGTGTGCGGCGGAAAAAATGCAACTGCGGCGATAAACAGCGCGACAAGGCCAGCGCCCAGATGCTTTGCGGAAAAGTGAGCACGTGAAGCTCGGTTCAGCTTATGCATGCTTCCCCCAAGAACCGACACTATCTGGCGACCAGCATAGCAGGTTTTCAAGCGGGAGTTGTAAAACCGCGCGGGACCGGCAAAGGGGCCGAATGACGCTAAAAAACTGGCGCGCCCGGAGAGATTCGAACTTCAGGCGCTTTGCGGGCGTCAGCGTAGCGGGAGCCCGCAGCCGAAATCCCGAGCGCAGCGAGGGATCGGAAGTGCATGGCGCGCCCGGAGAGATTCGAACTTGAGGCGCTTTGCGGGCGTCAGCGTAGCGGGAGCCCGCAGCCGAAATCCCGAGCGCAGTGAGGGATCGGAAGTGCATGGCGCGCCCGGAGAGATTCGAACTCCCGACCTATTGCTCCGGAGGCAATCGCTCTATCCAGCTGAGCTACGGGCGCGGCTGCGGTAATTATACAGACCCTTAGCATTCAGCCGCCTTGCAACATTACCGCTCAACGCGGCAAACAACGCATTGTGTCCAAAATTGTGCCAAATCTAGAAGAGTGCATCAGCTGCATCGGTTTCACCAGACGGCCGCTATATCGCGTTTGCCACCAGCGCTGTCCGCCCCCAAAATCAGCTCCCTGCCATGGACTCGTTTTACTCTGCTGCCAAGTTGACGCTCCTTACGGCATTGTCCCATTGCTTCTGATCATCGGCGCTCATCGGCTCCGGTTTCAGGTTCACTGTCACTTTGTTCAATTTGCCGGTAAAGCGGAACGGCACCTGGTAATCCTTATCGTCCACCGGCGTGCGCAGGTCGATCCCTACGTCGAAGGTCTCGTCAATCGACATCAGGAAGGGAATGGTGTGGGGCATCGCCTTGCTGTCCAACTGCTGGCCGTCGACCGAGAGAACCCCGGTCCCTCCTTTGCCGAAGCCCGGCCCGTCGTATTTAAAGTCAAACACGATAGTGTGTTTGCCGGGGCTGAGCGGCTGCTGGCCTTCCCAACGGAAACGCTCCAGATCAAGCAAGTTGTATGTGAAGACCGGCTTGCCCTTCAGCACGTAGAGGCCGTAACCGCCGAAGCGGCCACCCAGGGTGACGAGCATTCCCTCGGCACCACTCGGTGGGATTTCCACGTCGGCAGTAATGCTGTAGGACTTGTTCAGAATGCTGGGTGCGTCGCTGATGGGTAATCCGGCCATTTCACCGGTGTACGTGAATAGAGTTCGTCCGGCAGTCGCGCTTGGCCGCGGCGTAATGATTCGCGGCAACGTTGAATTGTCTAATGGGAACACATTGTATTTCGTGGCCTCCACCAGGAAAAGCTGTTGCAAATCGCGCAGCTTGTCCGGATTCTTGGCGGCGAGGTCGTTGAACTCTGAATAATCGTCGGCGATGTTGTAAAGCTCCCATTTGTAGCCGTCGACCACGTCGGGCAGCTTAGTCGTGCCCATCAGCCACGGCGGAGCCGGCGGGGTCGTGGCGGCGATCCATCCTTCGTGGTAGATAGCACGGTTGCCAAACATTTCGAAATACTGCGTGGTGCGTGTGGAGGGTGCGTTCGCGTTTGTCTTGTCAAAGGTGTAATCCATGCTTACGCCTTCGATCGGCTTCTGGGCGATCCCGTTCACCATGGTCGGCGCCTGGACGCCTGCGGCTTCCAGGATCGTCGGCACGATGTCGATGATGTGGTGAAACTGGGTGCGGATGCCACCAGCGTCCTTGATGCGATTGGGCCACGCGATCACCATGCCCTGCCGGGTGCCTCCGAAGTGCGACGCCACCTGTTTGGTCCACTTGAACGGTGTGTCAAACGCCCACGACCACGCCACCGACATGTGCGGGTACGTCAATGCCGAACCCCAAGCGTCGTAGGCCTTCATCTGCTCGGCTACGGGGATATCCAGAATGCCGTTGTAAGCGGTCATCTGGTTCGGCGTGCCGAGGAGAGTGCCTTCGGCGCTGGTGCCGTTATCACCGCTGATATAGATAATCAGGGTGTTGTCGAGCTTGCCCATGTCATCAACCGCCTGAATGACCCGCCCGATCTCATAGTCGGTGTATGCCGCGTAGGCTGCAAATACTTCCGCTTCGTGGGCAAACAGCTTCTTATTTTCGGCGGGCAGCGTGTCCCACTTGGGCAGAACATCCGGCCAGGGAGTGAGCTGGGTATTCGCAGGGATCACGCCGAGGCGCTTCTGGTTGGCAAAAATCTGTTCGCGCAATTGATTCCAACCCATATCGAACTTGCCTTTGAATTTATCGATCCATTCCGGGGTGGGCTGGTGCGGGGAGTGCGTGCCCCCGGGTACGTAATAAAGGAAGAATGGTTTGTCCGGCGCGGCTGCGTTCAACTCGTTCATGTACTTGATGGCCTCGTCCGCCAGATCGGTGGTGAGGTTGTAGCCAGGTTTCCCGATCCAGGGGAAGACTTGCTCGGTATTGCGGAACAGATACGGCGTCCACTGGTCGGTCTCGCCGCCCATGAAGCCGTAAAAATACTCGAAGCCCATCCCACCCGGCCATTGGTCGAAGGGTCCAGCCGCGCTGTATTGGTAGGTGGGTGTGTTGTGCTCCTTGCCGAACCAGGAGGTTGCGTAACCATTCTCCTTCAGAATTTCACCGATAGTGGCACTGTCAGGACCGATGATGGAATCGTAGCCCGGGTAGCCTGTAGACATCTCACCAATAACACCGAAACCTACGGAGTGGTGGTTGCGGCCGGTGATCAGCGCAGCTCGCGTCGGCGAGCAGAGTGCCGTGGAGTGAAACTGGGTGTAGCGCAATCCCATCTTCGCAATCCGGTCCATCGTGGGAGTCGGGATGACGCCGCCGAATGTGCCCGACACGCCATAGCCCTGATCGTCGGTCATGATCAGCAGCACGTTCGGCGCGCCCTTGGGCGGCACAATTTTCGCAGGCCAGCAGGGCTTGGAATCTTTAGCGCTGAGGTTGATCACGCCCCCAAAGTCCGGCGGCGCTGACGGGACATATTTTCCGTCAATGGTTGTCGTCCCGCTCGGTGAACACGGTTCGCCCGACATCTGCTGAGCATGAGCGCTCTGGGCGAGCCAGAGAAACATCAGAGAGGAAGCAAAAGTGTACAGCCACACATGATTGACCCTGCGCATATGTCCCGCCCCTTCGATTATCGGCGTTCCCGCCATATCAGCTACCGGCCGCGCTTCGAGCAGGCATCCCAAGATGGGGGCTATCGGCTCAATCTAGCTCGCGCGCGAACGTGCCGTAGAGATGATCGGCCTGGAGCTCTGAGCTTCGTGCTTCGCTCCGTGCCGTGTGGCTTCAAAAGGATTTATCAACGGCGCACAATACTAAGCATAGGGACCCGCGAGGCGCAACTGGCAGAAATGACAGGGGTGCTGGGCTCGTGAAATTTCTAATTGGTGTTCCGCGCAGGACGCGATTTCGGGCGGCTCGGTTTCGTCGTACTCCAGGGAAATCGCAACTCAACTATTATTAGCCGTTAGACACATGTGCGCTTTTACTCGCCGTTCGTCCCAGGCAACCCGAACCTGGCTTCCCGATAACCTTCCTAGCCGAGGCGTCAAACCCTCCCAGATTCCGCTTGACCTCGCTCTTGAAAACTCCCGACAATAGAAGAACGAACCATTCGCTCTTTGACAACCGAATGTGCTGCATGGCGAGCATCGCCAATGGACTTTGCGAGCGAGGAACCCCGACGGATGAACCGCCAACGCAAGTCCTTATTTTTCTATATTTTGATATCTAACTACTTTTAGAATCAATGGCTTGGCGTCCATCCGTGATAGTCAAGCCAATAGAATCAGCGAGTTAGATCATTTTTCTAAATTTTCTTGCACCGCCGTTGCAATCGGCATCTGGACGCAAAAATAGCTCGCCAAACGCTAAGACCCAAAAGCTAACGGCTAGCAGCAGGAGTTGGAAACTGCTATTAAGTCATTTGTTTCCAATATTTTGCCTCTAACCCATTTAAACTCATAGATCTAGCGGGAGCGCTCCCGCCAAGTCAATGATTCTAAAGGATTGAGACAGGGGGGTGGGGGGGGTACCTGGTTTTCGTCGGCTCGCGGTAGATAGTCGTTACAACAACTATCTCGCCGCCAGGCCGTCCGGCGGAGCCGGCCGACCAACCCGGCCGAGGAGAGCTACTGCAGTCTTATGGATTCGGCTTTAGCCGCTTTCAGGATGGGGACGCCAGGATCGGCACCCCTCCAAAGGGCAAAAAAGTCCCGGTAAGCGGCCACGGCCCGGGAGCGAGCGGCGTCGGCATCTGGCCCCTGTGAGGCTCCGGCTTCGAGCACGTTCGCACGGGCGACGCCGAGATGGGCCAGCGCGCCCGTCCAACAATTTCCCACAATGCCGTTGTGGTCGATAATTTTTTGAAATTCCGCGGCCGCGATCCTGCCTTGGCCGGCAGCCAAATACGCCTGACCGCGGACGTAAGTCGCATAGAGGCAAGAAGTGTTGGTCGCGCTGAACGAGGTATTGCCTAATTCGATTTGCAAGCCCGGACGAAGCGTATTCAAGGCCAAGTCTGTCTGGTTGCGGGCAAGCTGCAATTGTGCCTCGATCGGCGGCACGCCCAACGCCTGCAATTGCATATCTTTGGGAAAGCGTTTGCCGAGGTCCTGAACCACAGCAAGCGCACGCGCCGTATCGCCGGCAATGGCGAGCGCCAAGCCGGCTTGCACGGCGACGTTGGGATTTTCCGGGGCCAGCTTCAAGGCTTCATCGGCGAACTGGCGGGCGTCCGTGAAGTTGCCGTAGGCCGCCTGCTGCAGAGCGCGGTTAGCGCGATAGTTGGCTGCATCGTCTTTGTCGTCTGACTGCAGGGCGGAATTTACCGCCTGTGTGGTCAGTTCGCGGGCCTTAGTCACATGGCCAACATAGGCTTCGGTATCGGCGGCGAGCGCTGGACCATAGTGCTGAAAAACGGGGACGCGATTGTCGGTAAACCACGTTTGCTGCGCAGCCATTCCGGCAGAGTCTGATTGGAGGAAAGAGAGCATGTAGAGATCGTTGTGCAGAAAGTAATTGTCAATTCCACGAGCTTGCGCCTGCTGGATGACCTGGCGCGCGCCCGCGGAATCCTGCAGGGCGATATCGTCGGCGGCAAGCTGCACGAAGGCGAAACCGTAATCCGGGTCACGAGCCAGAAGCGTTCGTGCTGCCTCGGCAGATTTGTCGTACTGCCCCAGCCGCGCATAGATGTCGGCCAGTCCCAGATACACCGAACCGTGCTTATACTCGATATCTTCCTGCATGGCTTGAAGCGCTTTATCCAGTTCACCGGTCGTGTATCCGTAGTATTCGGCGGCAATGTTCAGCCGTTCGATTTCACTGGTGCGGTCGCGCAGCGGGAAAGCCTTCGCGAAACACTCGCGGGCTCGCCCCCGCTGATTGAGAGCCATATAGGTGTTGCCCAGTTCCACATAGGCCATGGCGAAATTAGGATCGAGTTCCAGGGCCTGTTCAAAATAGGGCAGCGCCGCTGCGGGATTGACCTGGTAAAAAAGTTTTGCGCCGACGCTGTAGGCTTTGAGGGCATCGAGAGAAGGCGTGGTGGCTTGTCGCAGGGTTACGTCAAATTTTTGCACCGTAGCCAGCGACTCGCCCAGTTCCGGTCGAAGTTTCGTGGCTGCGCTCCCTAATGCGTCGAGCACTTTTTCCTTCGCCGCTGCGGTGGCCTGTTCGCGCGCCATCGAGTCTCCAGTCTGGCAACTCGAGGCTTCGAGAGTTAGCACATACTCCGAACCCAACTGGACGATCGAACCTGCGATGTACGCTTTTCCACCGGCACGTTGGCAGACTTCCCGCGCCACTTCGGGGCTGACTTTGGTGTCAGCCGGACGCGCCATCAGCGCCAGAGTCTTCCGGACCTTGTTGTTGGAGAGCGTATTCAAAAAGGGCGACTGGTCGAGCGAGATGCCGAGCGCGGTCTTCAGGGTGTCATCAAAAACCGGATCGCCGGTGCGGTTGGTGAAGTCGGCGAGCACGACGGTATCTTGCTTATTCAGGTGGTGGTTCGAGCGAGGCATGAGAAGGTAAGCGACTCCGCCAAGCAGGGCCACGCAAGCAAAGCCCACTGCGATTGTGCCCCAACCGCGGGTCACAGCTGGCAAGGCCTTCACGGGTTCTATTTGCTCTTCGACGAGCGTCCGGGAACGTGTGTGGCTGGCGACGATGAGGCTATCTTCCTCGTCCACGAATTGGGTGTCCGAGGCTTCGGGTATGCCTTCTTTTACGACAACCTCGGCGACAGCCACCACGTTAACTGGGCCGGCGAAACGGTAACCGCGTCCGGGCACGGTGACGATATAGCGCTTTTCGTCGACGGTATCACCCAAGGCCTTGCGTAAGACAAAGATGTGCTGGGACAGATTGGACTCTTCGACGAACGTATCCGGCCATACGGTTTTGATGAGGTCATCCTTCGAAACCACTTTCTCGGAGTTTTCGACCAGAACCAGCAGGACGTCGAAGGCTTTGGGCTGAATAGCGACGGTTTGGCCTTCACGCAGCAACTGGCGGTGAGCAGGGTCAATACGGAAGGGACCGAACTCGTATAAGTGCTGAGGTTTGTTGACCATAGCTGGTCTTGAGAAACGTTGAGATTTCTTGACACCCCTCTTGAAGACTTCCGAAGGCCATTTCGTGCAGGATCACCACGATGGTGAGCCGCTCGAGGAAATGAGGCCCAATGTGGCGACCAATTTACCACGAGTTTCTACGTTGGGCAAAGATTTCAAGACGGACCACCGAAGGCTACAAACGGACCGAGATCACGGTTGAAACCGACCAGATTCTGGTCCTTCGCAAGTCACGCACCTCACGGAACTGGTGTGCGGAATGTGGACGCGAAGTGGAGATGGTAACGGTAAACAATGCGGGCGTTCTAACTGGTGGGAATGCCCAGACCCCGAAGCTGCAGGCAGTGCTTCCCGGTGGCAGGGATGACCGGGGGTGGCATTGGTCGCAGGACGCAGATGGTACACCGCTGATTTGCCTGGAATCACTGCTGAAGATGAATTCAGGCAAGCCTTCCCTAGAGAAATACGCAAAAGGAAAGGGATTTAAAGGAGAATCAAAATGAAAGCAGCTTCGAAACTTAAAAACACAATTATCTTGTCGGCAATGTTGGCGGCCGTAGCGGTCGCGCTTACGCCGGCATTGGCGTCCGCACAAGGCATCGCTCCAGTGGTGTGGGCCAAGAGCGCCTTCAAGTTCGACACCGGCGCAGCACCCGCAGTCGCTCAGTCCGGCATATTCCAGGTCGAAGTCCACGAGGATGGTTCCGGCGGATTGATGTACCGGCACGGAAAGCTCGAGGAAGACGGCACCGTGACCTGGGCGACCAGCGCGCTGCATTACGACAACGGCTACGCGCCTTCCATCGCCATCACGGGCAGCACCGTCGTCGAAGTACATCAGGCCGACGCAGGTGTGGGCCCGCTCTGGTACCACATCGGCAAGATCAACGGCGCCGGTGAGGTGGTTTGGGCCGGCAGTGCATTTCAATATGACAGCGGATTGGCCCCGTCGGTAGCTGCCGCCGGACAGACCGTGGTCGAAGTGCATCAGGCCGGCAGCGGTGTGGGAGAACTCTGGTATCACACCGCGGAGGTCCAAACCAACGGGACCGTGGTGTGGGCAGGATCATCCCAGTACGACAACGGCGCGGCTCCGCAGGTTGCCGTTGCCGGATCGACCGTGATTGAGGTGCATCAGGCTGGCACGACGGCGGGCCCGCTGTACTACCACGCCGCCGAAATCCAGGCCAATGCCACGGTGGTGTGGAGCGCCAGCGCGTTCAGCTACGACAACGGGATCGCGCCCTCGATCGCCGCGTCGGGACCGACCGCCATTGAAGTTCATCAGGCGGGCACTGGCGTGGGTGCGCTCTGGTATCACCAGATCGCGCTGCAGTCGAACGGCTCGGTCACCGTCGCCGGTTCGAACCAGTACGACACTGGCGAGGCGCCGCGCGTCAGTGCCAGCGGACCGACGATTCTGGAGGTTCATCAATCGGCTTCTGGAGTCAGTTCACTTTACTATCACGCTGCTGCGTACTGACGGGGGGCAGCAGGTGATTGGGCAGGCAGCAATGCCTGCCCTTTTTCAGAATCGCACGGCCTGCTGCGACTGGAGCTGATTTCGTGCGCGGAAAAACGGAGGACCACATGAAAACGACGGAACGTGACACGCAATACATCCGAAGCTTGAAATCGGGTTCACATGCCTGGAAGCGGGGGCGGGACGCATGCGCGGCGGTGTTTACGATGGGACAGGTTCGCGTGTGCGCTGCATTGACGGTTTGTTTGCTGGCGACGCTGGTCGCGACGGGCCGAGCGAGCCAGATCCAGCTAAGCTCGAACGCGCCGTATAAGTGCGCGGCGGTCGAAAGCGGCGACACCACGAACGGCACACCGGTTCTGTCCTATTCCTGCTCGGGCTCGTTCGGCCAGCAGTGGAACTACGTCAATGGCGAGTTGCAAGGTATAGGCACGGCGAACGGGAAGACGATGTGCCTTGACGTGAAGGGAAACAGCGGCCTGGCCGGCACGCTGGTCGATTTGTGGGAGTGCAACGGCGGCGCAAACCAGCAGTGGTGGATCGTGCCGGCCACAGCAGGAGCGGAAAAAGGCAATGCTGCAATCATGGCGTTTGCCGGCGGCATTGGGCCGGGAGGCACTTCTGTTGTCTGCCTTGACAGCAATGGCGGCCCGCCGGTAGGCGGCGGGACGCAGCTGGTTATCAATGATTGCACATTTGGTAGCAGCCAAAACTGGATCATGCGTCGTACCGAGTTCGAACTGAATACCAGCGCCCCGCATCTCTGCGTTGCCGACCAGGGCGGTAAGACCGTCAGCGGCACTCCGGTGATTGCCTACTCGTGCTCCGGCGCGTTCAACGACGAATGGAACATTGTCGGCGGCAAGATTGAAGGCGTTGGCACCGCCAACGGCGCGGCAATGTGTTTGACCGGTGCTGGTGCCGGTGGCAAGGCCGGAACGCTTGTGACCTTGTCGACCTGCGATGGCAGTCTTAACCAGAACTGGTGGGTCATCAGTTCGACGGAGAATTCCAACGGCATCATCATGGGGTATCCGAGCGGTCTGTGCCTCGACAGCTCCGGTGGACCGCACGTGGGAGGCGGCACCCAGCTTGTGGTCAATGCGTGCAACGATGCGGCCAGCCAGAATTGGAACCTGCATTAGGACGGGACGGTCGCGTTACGATCGTGCGGAGTCCGTTGGGCGAGGCCGCAAATCAAAGGACAGGCAGCGATGCCTGCCCTTTTTATGTCGCGAGGACCGACTTCACGAAACGGTGCGGGTGAGGAGAATGAACAGAGCCAGCAGCAGGACCCCGGTGGCGAAGGTGTACCAGATGAGTTTTCGCTCAGTGGAGCTCAGCGGTTCATAGTCGGTGAGCATGCGTTTGAGTTCGTCGGTGATTCCGGGTTGAGGCATGGTTGCTATCCTTTCGTTCGGGCGCTGTTTTTGGCCGTCGGTCATCAGTTATGCGCTTCTCGTAGTGCCAGAGGCATTGCTAAGTCACATACCCTTCATCCCTTCACGATCGGGGGGAAGACGCCGTGGAAAAAGAGCCACGAGATCAGCAGTCCGACCCAAATGATGTATCCGAACAGGCAAAGCACGTAAACAGCGGCGAGTTTGGCAAAGCCTTCCTGCCAAAGGCGGCGGAAATTCGAGAGCACGCCGATGGCGAAAAATGTCAGCAGAAAAAAGATGGCGCGGAAGACGTTGGCTTGTCCCATGGCGGCTTTGACTTTGGGGATGATTGCGGGCGAAGCGATGCCGATGGCGAGCACGATGAGGAAGGTGGCGACGTAGCCGAGGATGAATTTCGGAAAGCGCTCCCAGATTTCGCGCAGGCGGACTTTTTCGCCAGGCTTGGGTTCGATTTTGGCGGACCAGACCCAGGCAAGAATGAAGGCCCATACGCCGATGAAGATATCAATGAAAACTTTGACGGTGGTGGTGACCGAGAGGATCCAGCCCGGCTGGTAAGCGATGCCGGCGCCGGTGAGGGCCTGGGCGCGGATGAGTGAGTCGGTGATGACACCGGCAGCCACTGCGGCACCATCGGTTTTGACGGCGAGGCCCATCCAAGCAGCGGCCACGAGAGGTTGTCCGCTGAGAAAGTGCTGGGCGGCGAAGGGAAGCACCATGAGTTCGATGACGGCGAAGACCACGACCAGTGACGAGACCATGATGGGAACGATGGGACGGGCGCGGATGGCGCCTCCGGTGGCGATGGCGGCGGAGACACCGCAGATGGAGATGCCGGAGGCAAGCGGCGCGGCCCACTCGCGGCTGAATCCGAAGTAGCGGCGGGAGATAAAGTAAACGATGGGCCAGTAGATCAAGTAGGCCTCGATGATGGCGCAGACGCCGCGAAAGATAACGGTGGTGGCGAGATGGCGCTGTTCAAGGGCGGCGATGCCGAGGAATCCGCCAAGAATGACGATGGCAGTTTTGATGTAAAGCTCGGGACGGATGGCTTCTTTGATGGAGCGGGCGATGGAGGGTAAAAAGTTCCCGATAATGAGGCCGGCGATGAGGGCGATGATGTATCCGGATTCGTTGGTGAGCGAGAGCGACCAGGGAATTTTGAAGGCGGTACGTTTGTCGGGCGTGGCGGCAATGTAGGCCCAACTGCCAAGGAACCAACAGGCGTAGCTTAGAAAAAAGATGGCGGTGAATCCGGCGGCGAAGCGGGCGAGGTTAGCTCCGAGGGCTTTGGCGGCGATGAGGAGAACGACGAGCAGAAACGCATAGGTGGCGATGAGCGAGACGATCCAGGGCAGGGCGGCGTAGGGTTTGGAGGCGGGCGCGAGAGCTTTCGAGGAATCGATCCAGACGGAGGTGGTGATGGACCATCCGAGGAGGTCGGCGCCGAAGAGCAGTCCAAGTGACACGGCGAAGATGAATGTGCCAATACAAACGGCGAGCCAGTCCTCCGAGATCCGGGGCTGGATGATCTGTTGCAAGGATTCAACTGCCGGAGTGGTCAGGGTTGCATCATTGGACATTTAAGCCTCGTGGGTGTCATGGGCGAGGGAGAGCGGCGAAATCGTTCTATAGGGCAGTTTAACATCAGCTCTAGTAATACGCTAGACATAATAGGGATTATGAATCAAAGGTTTAGCGCACCAGTCGAGGGACTTCAGACCAGGGACTCAGGAACTGTGGACCACGCGAAAACCCCGGCTGGGGCTTACCAGCGATCGCCGCCACGCCCGCCGCGGTCTCTGCCGCCGCCACCTCTTGCGCCTCCGCCACCTCCCCCGCCTTCGCCTTTCGGACGGGCTTCATTAATGTTCAGTTTGCGCCCGCCGAGTTGGCTGCCATTGAGGGCAGTGATGGCTTTGTCGCCGTCTTCATCGCTGGACATCTCGACGAAACCGAAGCCGCGGGAACGGCCGGTGTCGCGATCGGTGAGGATACTGACGCGGTCGACTTGTCCGTAGGCCGCGAACAACTGCCGCAGCTCATCTTCCGTGGTATTGAAGCTGAGGTTGCCGACGAAAATGTTCTTCACGCGATTGCCCCTCAGTTGAGCTATTTGAGCGTGGGCGACCCGGCGCAAAGTGGCGCTACCTGGCGGAACTTTCGCGCCGAAGTTGACGAACAATCAAACGCGGGGGAAGTATAGCAGACCCGTCAAGTGGAAGGAATCCAATCGTTTGCGGATGGCGACTGGTTGAGTGTACCGTAACGGCTCAAGCCTCTTCCACTGCGGCAAGTGACTTCTTCCGGCGCTGGTTTGACTGCAGGACTTTTTTTCTAAGGCGCAGGGATTTGGGAGTGACCTCGACGAATTCGTCGTCGGCGATGAATTCGATCGCCTGCTCAAGATTGAGTTGACGGAATGGGACCAGGCGGATCGCTTCGTCGGCAGTCGAGGCGCGCATATTGGTAAGTTTCTTCTCGCGAACGACGTTGACGTCGAGGTCGTTGTCTTTGGCGTTTTCTCCCACGACCATACCCTCGTATACCTCGACGCCGGGCCCAGCGAAAAGTTCCCCGCGCTCCTGCAATCCCCAGAGTGCGTAGGCGGTAGTAACGCCGGGACGGTCCGCGACAAGGGCACCGGTGAGGCGGTGAGGGATTTCGCCTTGCCATTCGGTGTAGCCATCGAACAGAGAGTTCATCACGATGGTTCCGCGGGTATCGGTGAGCAACTGGCTGCGCAGGCCGATGAGGCCACGGCTGGGGACACGGAATTCGATGCGGACGCGGCCATACCCATGGTTGTGCATATTGAGGACTTCACTTTTGCGCGAACCCAATTGCTCCATGACAACCCCGACAAATTCTTCGGGAACATCGACGGTGAGGCGCTCGACAGGCTCCATCAATTTGTCGTTGGTCCGCTTGGTTACGATTTCGGGCTTGCCGACCATCAGTTCGTAGCCTTCCCGCCGCATCATTTCGATGAGAATTGAAAGCTGCAACTCGCCCCGGCCCATAACTTTGAAGGCATCGGTCGAGCCGGTTTCTTCGACGCGGAGCGACACATTGGTGAGCAACTCTTTCTGCAGTCGTTCGCGCAGATTGCGCGAGGTGACGTAGGCGCCCTCACGGCCAGCAAAAGGCGAAGTATTGATGGTGAATTGCATGGCAATCGTCGGTTCGTCGATGACGATGGGCGGAAGCGGCGAGGGATTTTCGGCGCCAGTGATGGTTTCGCCGATGGTGATGCCTTCGACTCCGGCGACGGCTACGATATCGCCCAGCGT
>DASVWZ010000155.1:0-2639 GCA_036392935.1 Terriglobales bacterium
GATAAATCTGCCTTTCATCATCGCGGGAGTCCTGAAAATCACGTATGACTTGCTGCTATACCGGGCCTTTGTGCGCATCCGTCCGCCGGAGGAGTAAGTATGCCCTAATGGCGGGTGCACGACATAGAAGTTGGTGATTAGGCGGCACGGCGGACCTCCCAGTAGTTCTCGAAACGACCGTTGAGGTGGCAGCAGCGTAGAGCCAGAATGGCGTTGGCTCCGCGCAGGGTCCAGAACATCCCAGACTGTTTGAGTCGGGAACCGATGACGGTTTTACACCCTGCTTCGATCACACCGGAGCCGACAAAAAAGTGTTGACGGCGGAACTTGGGATAGCGCATCCGCTGCGCATTCCTCTCAAAGTAGTCTGCCTCGATGCGCGCCTGTTCAGCGATCTCGGGGTTCGGAGCGCATAGAGCGCGGAGCGCCATCACAAGCTTTTCGATTTGCCCTTTATCGAGCAGACGCTTCTGGTGGATCTTCATCCAGGCTTTCTGGCTGGCCGAATTATTGGGGTGAAGTTTGCGAACCAAGTCCCACAGGTGCTGGCGTGCGTGATACAGGTCCACAATCTGCACCGCGCCCGGGAAGTGTTGGTCTGCCAGATTCCAGATCCACTCGGCCCCATCGCCCATCACCACTTTCTTGGTGGCGCGCTCCCATCCGCGATTCCAGGCTTCCATATAGATCCGCTTACCGAACTCCTCAGCCGTCTCGATAGCGCCTGTGTAGGTGGTGGAATCCGGATCGCGGATGGGTCGGCCCTTCTCGTCGGTGGTGGTCTGAGTGAAAACACAGCCCAGCTTGGCTTCTCGTGTATGGGCCGGCTGGCCGTCGGTTTTGCCCTTGCGTCCCTCCGTCTCTTTCTTCACTACCGGCACTCCGGTCCCATCCATTTGCACACACAGAGTCGGAATCGGCTTACCCACAATGACAGGAAGGTCTAGTTGGACGGCTTTGCGGATTTGCTGCTGCTCGCGTGCGGCGATATCGGCTCCGATGGTTTCCGCCGTGCGCTCCACTGATTTGGCGGTCACTTCCAATCCGGCCAGCACCTTCATTTGCTCCCGACCGCGATCGAAGGGTCCTTGCTGGCCCACGATCGCATCCATGCGGCGTACCCCCGGTGAGCAATCGCAGTTTTCGATGTCCAGTTGTCGATCCACGGGGAACTGGCCGTTGTGACAGCGCGGGCACAGATACCAGGGGCGCGTCAGTTCCACTTCCCCCAGGACGGTGAGAATGCGCCGCGAGCGCAGTTCTTGGTAGCGTGCCTGACTGCCGCATGGGCAGGGAATGGTGCGCTGATCGGCGGCGGGTTCAGGGAACTGCAACAACTGACTGAGGGCCGCTGCGCCGGCCTGATGCATGGCGGCGCGGAAGGCCATCTCCACCGCCTCCAGATCCAAGTTGCCGGTCTGCTTGCGCTCGGTAAAGACCCGGCTCAGCAGCGTGGTTACTTCGCGTGCGACTTCGGCTTGGATCGCCGCGGCTGTTTTTTTTCCTCTGGCGTTAGCGCGTCCTCGACTGGGCGTAAGGCGCAGATTTTTTCGCTGACTTCGACGACCTCGCCGCTCAGCTTCTGAAATCGGTGAAATTCGGCCACCTGCTGCTGCGCCTTGCGCAGTGCCGCCGGGGAATCGAAGGTCTCGGTGATGGTTTTGCCTGCCACCCGCCGCGTCAGGCGGAAATTGGGACCATGGCCGGGGTCGCCGCGTTTGGCGCAGTGGCAGTTGAGTTTACCGCACTTGCCGGAAGTGGTTGTGATGGACCCGCGTCGGAGATCACCAACGTTGGCGAGTTGGCGGAGCAGATCGCTTTTTTGGGCTTCCAACTGAGGCAAGGAGTCGTTCATCGTGAGCCCTCCTTTCTTAGCGTACAGCAACGCTAAGATCAATGCCACAAAAAAAGAAACCCGCCCCCAGCACACTTTGATGTCGCGCACCCTTCGCGCTTCTGAGGAAAGCAGAAACGGTGCGGTGGCGGTAAACTTGATGACAGTTTTCTAAGGAGGGCGAAGCCATGTGTGATTATTCGTTGGCCGGTGTTCCAAACCGGCTGGCCGAAGAGGGCGAACGGTTGGTGGCCTACCGTTTTTCCACAGGTTCGATGGGGCTGACATCGGACGCATCTCAATGGCGATCGTGGTTCAGGGAAAATCCGGCCGTCTGTGTGCCTCCTGGTGCCCGTTTGCTATTGCGTGATATTCCCAAGGATCTGCAGCGCCAGTTGGATGTGCAAGCGACCGAGGAGGTGACGTTTGTGCAGTTGAGCGCTGAAGTGTACCGGTACCGGGACGCAGTGCGTTTCAGAAACGGCCGCGAGGTTCTTTTGCAACGGCTGAAATATGGACAGCGCGTGGAGGTTCTCAGCCTTTGTTCCGATGATAGCCGGGAGGAAGAGCACCAGCGGCGCGAGGAAGTGTATCGCCGAGTTTTTGTTGGGTGAGGCTGAACGAGGGAGACTACAGCCGTCACAGCGCGCTTGCCAGCGGCTGGACTCGATGGGAGCGGGGCAGGCGGCGATTAGATAGTGCGCTCGGCGCTCATCTACATCGGCGTTTCCTATCGAAAAGCAAGGGGATACGTCAGCTGGTCTACGCTATATTCCGGGAAGCCGACCTGATGAGCCAGCGGGCG
>DASVWZ010000156.1:0-82622 GCA_036392935.1 Terriglobales bacterium
AGGGATCGGGGGATTGAGGGATCGGGGGATTGAGGGATCGGGGGATTGAGGGATCGGGGGATCGCCGTTCGGGTGCATCGGCGCTTTGCTCCTCGCTCACTCAGGGCAGGCTCTCGACTGCGGTGACAATGGTAAGGGCGTTAATTGTGGAAAGATCGTTGGTTGCGCTTAGGTTCCTTTGCCGGAAAGGGGTTCGGTTTGGGGGCTGGTGGGGTCGCTGTCAGTGAATTGGACGCCGGCGGAGCGAGCGCCTTTGGCCGTGGGCTTGAAGGTGACGGTGATGGTGCAACTGCTCTGTCCGGCGAGGCTGGAGCCGCAGTTATTTTGCTGGGTGAAGTCTTTGGGATCGGCGCCGGTGATCTGGATTTGCGTGATGGTGAGGGCATTAGTCCCAAGATTGTTCAGTACGAACTTGAGCGGAACGCTGGACTGGCCGACGGGTTGGTTCCCGAAGTCAAGGGAAACGGGATTAAACGTGACAGCCGTGCCCGTACCGCTTAGCGATGACTGCTGAGGGCTGCCTTGGGCATTGTCAGTTACGCTGATTGTGCCGTTGAAGGTGCCTGGGTTGGTGGGTGCGAAAGAAACTGTGATCCCACACGAGCTTCCAACGGGTAAGGTTGCCGGGCAATCATTCTGCTGCGAAAACGGTGCCGGAGGGTTGCTGATGCCTGAAATGGTAACCGGCTGATTGCCAGTGTTGGTTAAGGTCAGACCCTGAGGCTGCGCTGTCTGCCCCGCCAAGGTCAGCGGGAAGGTCAGGCTGGACGGCGTGAGCGTGACGGTGTAGGTTTGGTCGGTTCCGGTGCCGGTGAGAGGCAACGTGACCGGTTGGGAGCCGCTGTAGGACGCCGTGAGCGAGGCTGACTCGTTGCCCACAATGCTGGGGGTGAAGGTGACCTGAATCTGACAGGTCTGGTTCAGCGCCAGAGATCCTCCGCAATTGTTGGTCTGCGAAAAGTCGTTGGCGTTGGGGCCGGTGAACCCGAATTGCAGATTAGTGAATGAAGCTGGTCCGCGACTGTAGTTAGTAAGGGTTGCGATTTGTGGCGCGGTTGTGATGCCGATCGGTTGTTGGCCGAAGGCGAGGTTGATGGGTGCAAGGTACGCCGGCACGTTCTTGAACAGCGTCAACGTGCCGCCCTCACCATCCACGCCGATCAGATCGAAATCGCCGTCCGGGTTGAATGGACCCAGGACGCTTGGCATGCCGAGAAACATATTGGCGAAAGTGACGGGACTGGCAAATGTGCCATTACCGTGGCCAAGGAGGAGATACATTCCAGCAGCCAGATCAAGTTTTCCGTCACCATTGAAGTCAGCGAGGCTGACGGAGCCAGGCTGGGTCGGCATTTCGTACGAAAAATAATTGTGAAAGGTGCCGTCGCCATTGCCCAGCATGACGGAAACGCCGTCAGAGACGATGTCTAGGATGCCATCGCCGTTGACGTCGGCGGCGGCCAGAGTGTCGCCAGGATAGCGCATATACGCGGTACTTGAAAGGCCGAAATGGCCGTTGCCCTCGCCCCGATATATGTAAAGCAGACCCTTGCCTTTAGAGTCGTACCCCACGGTCGCATAGTCGATGTAACCGTCGCCATTGAAGTCGCCTATGGCAACAGGGACGAATTGGTATGCATCGTCGAAGGCGGGCCGCTGAACCAAATCACAGCAAGGGCTCTGGAACGTTCCGTTTCCGTTGCCAAGGAGCACGCCATAGCTAGAGTCTCGACCATCCTCAAAGTAGACCAGCAGGTCTAACTTGCCATCATTATTGAAGTCGGCGGCGTACGCTAGTGGCCCGCCGCCTTGGGGAGGCAACTTCGTGAATGTACCGTCCCCATTGCCCAAGAGCACAAACAGTCGAGTCGAGTGCTCGTGGCCGTACTGGGTATCTGCCGCAATATCCAGGTTGCCGTCGCCGTTGAAATCTCCGACCACCATCGAATAGACGGCCTCGGTACCTAAGTCAACCGGGGGCTTGAACTCTCCGCTGCCCTTCCCAAGGAAAACCTCCGAGCCGCCTTTTGTGCCGTTTTCGTAACCGACGACAAAATCGAGAATGCCGTCGTTGTTGAAGTCGCCGACGGCCACCACGCCAGGATTGGAGACATTGAACGGGATCGCCTGAAAGCCGACTCCTTTGGCAGTGCCACCAATTTCGAGGTAGGCGACATTCGAAGAGGTTGCTCCGGTTCCTTGAGTCAGCACCGTCACCCAGCCGAAGCCGGCCTTGGCGACGTCGGAGCCGTTAATTTGGGCCTGCAGCTGACTGCTCGACACGTAGGTTGTAGCGCGGACCGATCCGTTCCAATACACGACCGAATTCGTCGTGAAGCCGCTTCCATTGATGGTGAGCGTGAAAGCACCTCTGCCGGGGGCAACGCGGGCGGGCACGAGCGGGTTGTTGATAAAGGGAACGGGGGCGGATTGGGCGAAGATTAGACCCGTCAGCATTAATGTAAATGTGCAGAGAAATAGCAGACGTTTCATGCGGCGCTCCTTGCCCGATCCTGATCGTTTCAGTTTTCCCAACCAATCACGCTATAACACCGGCGACGCACTAGGGTGTAATTTCAAACACAGTACCGCAACCGGCGCCAGCGCAGGCTGAGCCGCCTTCGTAAGCGGTGCCATACAGATTGCCATTGCCATCAAAGATCAAGTTGGCGGAAGGGTAGGTTCCACCACTGTTATTAAAGGAATGCAGCACGGTTTCGGCCCAGAGGCCATCCTGTTCCGGGCTCAACTCGAAGACGATGCCGAGATTGTACACTCCTCCGCCCTGGCAGGTGCCGTACAAGTTGCCTGATCCATCGAGGATCAAGCTGCCGGTCGGATCCTTCCAACTGCCGTCGAAGGAATGCAGAGTGGTTTCGGTCCAACCGGCAGCGCCCGGAGACAATTCGAAGACAGCGCCATCGCCATGGGCGCCGCCCGTTGAAGCAGTGCCATAGAGGTTTCCCGACGCATCAAGGATAAGGCCTGCAATCGGCCCAGAGCCGGCCAGTCCCTTAAAAGAGTAAATCACGTGCTCGGTATAGTGAGTGGATTTGGGACTCAATTCAAAAACTGTGCCGCAGCCGAGGCTTCCACAATTGGGACGCGATACGTCGCCACCGTGCGGCGTGGTGCCGTAGAGATTACCGGCGGAGTCGAAGACCAAACCGGATATGGGATTGTATCCATCCTTGCCAACGCCAAAGTTATGGAGCACGGTTTCGTGCCAGTCGCCATCCCGCGCCCGGGACAGCTTGAATGCCACCCCTCGATCGATGGAACCGCCACTGAAGGTTGTGCCGTACAGGCTACCCGATGAATCGAAGGTCAAGGTTGCCCAGGGCGTCGCGCCGTCGTCACAGGCGGCGACGGAACAGAAGCGGTAGAGGACGTGTTCCGTCCAGGAGCCATTGGAGCCAGGCGCAAGCTGAAAAACGACGCCATTATTGTCTTTTCCGCCGGCGGTGGTTGTGCCATAGAGGTTTCCAGCCGAATCAAAGACCAGGCCGGAGTATGGGTTTGCGCCATCGGCGCAGTTCGACTGCGCGCAGAAGCTATATAAGACGGTTTCGACCCATTTCCCCCCGGCGCCCGGGGAAAGTTCAAAGACTGTGCCCGATCCGCCGGCACCGCCCTCGACGGTAGTGCTGTAAAGGTTGCCAGAAGCATCGAAGATGAGGCCGGCCCCTGGAGACTGCCCAACCCCGCTATTGAAATAGCGAATGACCTTGTACTCGGCAGCAAACGCAGGGGCGGCGGTGAATGCGAGACAAATGGCAATGCTGGTGGCTGAGATAAGGGTCTTTATCAGGCGCATGGCGTCCTCCACAAAAAATTTGGACCTGGGCTGAGGATACGGAGGAAATCGTGGGGGCGAAAGGCGTTCCGTATCGATGGCAAGAAATTATCCGCCGGGAGGGGCGGGATGTCAAATGGAGCAAGGCAGAAGTTAGAAGGCAGAAGGCAGAAGTTGAAAACCGCGGGCAGAAGTAAGAGGTTGGGATGCGGACGTCAGATGCCGGTTCCGTTTTGGGAGGGGATTTTTGTTGATTTGGTTGGAGCGCACAGACATGCAGCCCGGGGTGTTGATAAATATGCGTGTGTCTCCCGTCAGATGCTGGACTTGCCCGATTTCTCAGGTCGAGGTGAAGTCCGATGGCATGCTGCGATAACAATTTTTCCCGCCACGGCACTCTTCTGCCGGTCCGCGACGGTGATGGTGGGGAGGGTCAAGGCAGAAGTCAGAGGGCAGAATGCAGAAATAGAAGCACGGGTCGGGTCTTGCCCACCCTCTCGCAAAAAACGCGAGAAGGGTGGGGCAACCGCTTCTTGATTCTTTCCGCCATTCTCATAACGCTTCTTGCCAGTGCGGCCGAGGCGCAGGATGCGACGGGGGCGCTAAGGGGGACGGTGAGCGATCCGACGGGGGCAAGGATTGCCGATGCGACGGTGGTGGTGGTGAACGACGCGACGGGATTTCGCTATTCGATGGCGAGCGACGCGGAGGGGCGGTTTGCGTTTGAGCTGCTGCCGCCGGGGGACTATACGGCGCGGGCTGCGGCGCGGGGGATGTCTGCGCAGGAGACGCCGAAGCTGCATGTGGAGGTTGGCGGTGAGACCGCGATCGACTTCAAGCTGGAGGTTGCGGGCGGGAAGGAAACGGTCACGGTGACGGGCGAGCCACCGGTGGTGGATACGCAGCCGGCGGCGGTGTCATCGCTGATCGATGAGCGGGCGATTGGCGGGTTGCCGCTGGATGGGCGGCGGTACACGGACCTGGCGCTGCTGACGCCGGGAGTGACGCAGGATCCGCGCGGGTTGACGATGGGATCGAATGGCGATTTGGCGTTTGGCGGGATACGCGGATTCCAGACGAGTTACCTGGTAGACGGGGCCGACAACAACAACGCATTTTTCGCGCAGGCGACGGGACGGTACCGGGCGCCGTATCAGTTTTCGAACGAGGTGGTGCAGGAGTTTCGGGTGTCGTCGAATACGTACGGAGCGGAGCTGGGGCGAGCGGGCGGCGCGGTGGTGAATGTGGTAACGAAGTCGGGATCGAATCAACTGCACGGGAGCGGATTTTATTTTTTGCGGGATGCGACGTTTGGGGCGACGCATCCGCTGCTGGATTTTAAGCCTTACAGCCAGCAACAGCAGTTTGGTGCGACGGTGGGAGGGCCGATCAAGCGGAATAAGGTCTTCTTTTTTGCGGGGCTCGATCAGCACATCTTCCATGACACCAGCGTGGTGCGGTTTCTGGATGGCAGTTCCGAGGTGGTGCCGCAGCCGGGTGATCCGCCGCTGTATCCGGGGGATTATGAGGAGAGCGACAAAGGGTTGGTGTTTGCGGCGGCGGGAAAGTTGAATGAGCTCGCGGGAAACCATCCGGCGCAGATGCTAGGCAACGCGGGATTTTTCAAGCTGGACGCGGAGTTGAGCCCGCACCAGACTTTGTCGGCGAGGCTGAGCACGTCGAGATATTGGGGATTGAATAATGTGTTTCTGGATCCGGGGAGCCCGCTGACGACGTTTGCCATCAGCGACAACGGGCAGGAGCAGGTGGCGACGGAGAGCGGATCGATTTCGCTGACCAGTGCGCTGTCGTGGAGGATGGTGAGCCATCTGCGGGCGCAGTTTACGCGGGACCTGGAACAGTCGTTTACGAATTCGACCGATCCGCTGAGCCGGATCAACAGCATTATCGATGCGTTTGGGCAATCGTCGATTTTGCCACGGCAGACGCGCGAACATCGGTTGCATTTAACGGAGACGCTGAGCCTGGAAGAAGGACGGAATTCGTTGAAGTTTGGCGGGGATGTGTTGCTGACGTGGATTTATAACTTTTTTCCGTCGGAGTTTGGCGGAGAGTATATTTTTGATCCGATCAAGGTGGATCCGTTTACCTTCGAGCCGATGGAGGATGGGCTGGAACTGACGCCGCTGAGGGCATACGCGCACGATGTTCCGAAATATTACACGCAGAATTTTGGGACGGCAGTGTCGCATCCGGATTCGAACGAGTATGCGGCGTTTGCGCAGGACACGGTGCGGGTGAACCGGCATCTGGCGCTGAGTTTGGGAGTGCGGTATGACTTGCAAACGTATACGACGAAGGGGTTGATTCAGAATCCGCTGTGGCCGGGATCGGGGAAGGTTCCGTTTAATCCGGATAATTTTGCGCCGCGGGTGGGGATGGCGTATTCGGTGGGCGAGAAGAAGCCGCTGGTGGTGCGCGCGGGGTATGGGTGGTTTTATACGCGCATTCCGCAGATTTATAACTCGACGATTGCGACGGACAATGGGTATTCGTCGTTCAATCTGTTTCTGGATAATTCGAATTACTACGATCATCAGGTGTTTCCGCAGTATCCGAATGCGCTGGTGGATTGTCCGCTGATGGCAGCTTCGTGCGCGCTGCCGGCGAACCTGGCGCAGTTTGCGCAGGCTTCGATTTCGGCGTTCGCGACGAATTTCAAAACGCCGAAGGTGGAGCAGGCGAGCGTGAGCCTGGAGCGCGAGATGGCGGCGCGGCTGGTGGTGGGCGTGTCTTATATGTATGTGCACGGGATCGATCTGATCCGCGCGCTGGACGGGAATCTGCCGGCGCCGGTGAATGTGGAGTATCCGGTTTACGACGCGCAGGGGATTAATTTTCTGGGGACGTTTTATAACGTACAGTCGTTTTCGACATTGCAGCAGACGCCGTCGTTCACCTGTCCTTTTCCGCCGTGCATCAATCCGCTGGCGCGGCCGATTCCACAGTTGGGCGCGGTTGATGTGTATCAAAGCGCGGCATCGAGTGTGTATAACGGCGGGACGTTGTCGATTCACCGGCAGATGACGCACGGACTGTACTTCCGGATGGCGTACACATTCGCGAAAGCGATTGACGATGGCCAGGATGCGCTGGTGGCGGGCGATCCGGCGCTGGTGCAGAACTCGTACGCGCCGAATGCCGAGCGCGGACCGAGTGTGACTGACCAACGGCAGCGGCTGGTGGTGTCGTGGATTGCGGAGCCGCGCCCGTTTCATCGGGGGCAGGATGTGTTGGAGAAAATGTTCAACGACTGGAAGCTGGCCAGCGTGGCGACGGTGGGAAGCGGACGGCCGGTGACAGTGACGGTGGCGGGCGATCCTAATCAGGATGGAAACGACGACAATGACCGGTTGCCGGGAGCGGGCAGAAATTCGTTTCTTGGGCCGGACTATGCCACGGTTGATGCACGGCTGACGCGGCGAATTCATGCGGGAGACCGGCTGAAGATGGATTTTATTGTGGAATCGTTCAATCTGCTGAACCGCGACAATAAACAGGTGACCGTAACGGAGAATGGACTGGAGAGCAGCAGTGTCTACTTCGAAAAAATGTTCACGCAACTCGGAATCAACTATTACCCTGGCCACTTCCAGGTGCCGTCGAATCCGTTGCAAATCACGAACGCGTTTCCGCCGCGGCAGGTGCAACTGGCGCTCAAGATGATTTTCTGAGCGACGGGGCGGTAATTATTTCGCAGCCGAAGGTTTTTCGGTTGTCTCTGATTTGGGTTCAGTCTTAGTTTCGGTTTCGGCATTTGGGCCGGGCTTGGTTGCGTCGTTGGGTGTTTGATCGTCAGCGGGTGAACCGGCTGATTTGTCCTTTTCGAGATATTGGACGATGACGGAGATGCGGCGGTTCGAGGCGTCCTCGGGATTGTCTTTCACGCGCGGCAACTGATCGGCGTATCCACGTACCTGGGAGACCTGATCCTGCCTGAGGCCGTCGTGCTGCATGAGGCGACGAGCGGCGTTGGCGCGGTCGGCGGAGAGTTCCCAGTTGCTGTATTCGTTTTTGCCGGAATAAGGCTTGGCGTCGGTGTGACCCTCGATGGACACACGATTGGGAAGCTTGCCCAGTTCCTGCGCCAGCAGTGTAAGCAATTCCTGACCGTTGGTATTGGGGCTGGGACTTCCGGATTCGAAAAACGTGCCCTTTTCGCTTTCGAGCAGCTCGATGCGTAGGCCTTCAGAGGTGACGGTCATTTCGATCTGCTTCTTGAGTTTCTCGAAATCATTCATCTGGCGGATGCGACTTTGCAATTCATCTTTCAAGTGACCCATGTCGTCTTTGGTGAGCGCAATATTTTCCCCTGAGCCGGTCTCGCCGTTACCCACCAGCTTCGATGTTCCGGATGGGTCTTTGAAATAACCGCCGACGGCTTCCTGGATTTGTTTGCTGGTGTTCAGCAGCCAAAGCACGATGAACAGCGCCATCATGGCGGTGACGAAGTCAGCGTAGGCCACCTTCCAGGCGCCGCCATGGTGGCCGCCGTGACCACCTTTCTTAATGATGATTATGGGGCGGGTTTTGTCCATGGGGATTTTTCAGGCAGATGCGCCGGCAGCGGCGGCGGCGGGAGCGTCGCCACCTCCACCACGACAGGTACTTTCAACTTCTTTAAACGATGGACGAACGTGCGAGGGGATGGCGCGGCGGCCGAACTCGACCGCAAGGACCGGCGCGCTTCCTTTGAGAAACGCCACCATGGTCACGCGCATGACGTAGAGAAAGGCGCGTTCTTCATCGGCAATTTTTGCCATGTTGGCTGCCACGGGGCCGATCAATCCATAGCAGAGCAATATGCCAAGGAAGGTTCCGACCAGCGCGGCGGCAACTTTTTCTCCGATCTGCTCGGGCGGGCCACCGAGTGCGCCCATGGTGATGACCACGCCGAGAACTGCGGCGACGATGCCGAGGCCAGGAAGCGAGTCTGCCATGGTGGAGAGCGAGGATACAGGCTGGGTGGTGTGATGGTGGTGGACTTCCATATCGAGATCGAGGAGCTGATCGAGATCGAAGGCTTCGACGCCGGTGATGGCCATGCGCATGGTGTCGCAGAAAAAATCTCGCAGGTGGTGGTTCTTGATGAACTCGGGATATTTTGAAAGCAAAGGGCTCTTGTCGGGAGCTTCGATGTCGGCTTCGAGCGACATCAGGCCTTCTCGGCGAGCTTTGTTGAGCAGGTCAAAGATCATCTTCAGAGTTTCGAGATAGCGTTTCTTGGTGAATTTCGATCCGCCGAAGGTGCCGCCGATGCCGCCGGCGATCTGCTTGAGAATGTGGAGCGGGTTGGCGATCAAGACGGTGCCGATGCCGGCACCACCGATGATGATCAGTTCGGCGGGCTGGATCAGGACTTTGACGTGCCCGTGCTCCATAAGAAAGCCGCCAAGCACGGCACCGAATACAACGACAATTCCGATGATGGTAAACATCCAATTAACCTTTTGACGCGTTGGCCGCAACGGAACGCAACGTGTCCGGGTTTGGCCCTGACAAAGACTGCGTCGTGCCGGGTGAAATGTCGGAAACCGCCCGAGCGAGCAGTGACTCGAGTGAGTCGGCCTCTTGCACAAGAGTGCGACCCATGCGTGTGGTAACGGCGTGCTGATCGCCCCACCACTGCAACCGGGCGGAATTCATTAACCGGGAGATGCGGTCCCCAGCGACCTGCACTCCATGGGCGCTACAGTTGGAAAGAATAAGCAGGAACTGGTTTTCTTCCCATCGACCGAGAAAATCTCCTGAATGTATGGTGTTGCGGATGCTTTCTGCGACGACGTGCAGCATGGTATCCCCTGCGGCATGTCCGTGGGCGGCGCGGAAGTCCGCCAACTTTTCCACTTGAATCAGGAGAATGGCGAACGGCAGGTGGTACTCGAGAAATGCGTTCATGCTCTCGCGCAGCTGCAAGCGGGTGTATCCGCGGTTGGGCACGCCGGTGGCTTCGTCGAGGCAGCCGTAGCGCGAAAGACGATGGTGGTGGCGTTCGCTGTCGATGACCGAAACGTGCTGGTCGAAACTTTGCGCGACGGCCACGGTTGCACCTAACCGGTCCACAATGGGAGCGCAATGCATGAGCACCCTGAGGGTATGGCCATGCTTGTGGGCCAATTCGATGGGAAATTCCCTCGGCTGGCCATCGCGAAGGGTTGCGGCGAATGGACATTCGCCGCCGCATGCCACACAAGCGTGCGAGTCACAAGGCTGGAGGAGGTTGCTGTGACAGGTCGAGCCGATGACTTCATAATGCTTGAACCCGGTCATCCGTTCCGCACCCCGGTTCCAGAGTGTGATTCGGCCTTCGCGGTCGAGTACATAGACTCCAGTCTGCAGACTTTCAAGAACGGCACGGTACAGTTCGTGTTCCGGTATGGGGAGCATTGGCGGGCAAAGTATGCTTGCTCCTCTATCATCGGCGGAGAGATGGTGGACTTCAGGAAGCTGAACTTCGCCGAGGTGCAGGCCGCATCCGGGTTCGGCAAGCTCACACGGCAAAATGGGAAGGCCTCGAGGATCGGAAAGGCGCCGGTTACTTTGGTCAGTATTACGCGGATGGTTTGAACGCTAGAATGGGCGCACGGGGAGGAAATGCAAAACAGCACTGAGGACGGAAGTCCCGTTCGCCCATCGGGTGCGCAGACGCGTCCCAGCACCATTCTGGTGGCGGAAGATGACCGCCTGTTCCGTTACATCTTGCAGACGTGTCTCGAAAAGTGGGGACACAAGGTCGTTCTGGTGAATGATGGGCTGGCTGCGTGGGAGGCTCTGCAGAGCGATGATGCTCCCCAGATGGTGATTTTTGGCTGGATGATGCCGGGGCTGGATGGGCTGGAACTCTGCCGGAGGATTCGACAGAGTAGCCCGAAGCCATATCGGTATCTGTTGCTGCTCTCGGCGAAGGACAGCAAACAGGATGTAGTAGCTGCGCTGGATTCCGGAGCTGACGATTATCTGAGCAAACCCTTCGATCCAGATGAACTCCGCGCGCGAATTCGTTCCGGCGAACGAATTTTGCAACTGCAGGAAGCGCTGATGCAAGCGCACGATGAACTGCAATTTGAAGCCGCGCATGACCGGTTGACCGAACTGTGGAACCGCGGCGCGGTGTTGGATGCGTTGGAGCGTGAGAGCCGGCGGGCTTTCCGGAGCAAGGAGCCGCTGTCGGTGGTGATGCTGGATCTGGATTCTTTTAAGAAGATCAACGATACGCACGGACATTTGATTGGGGATGCAGTGCTGACAGAAGTGGGGCGCCGCCTGATAGCGGCGTTTCGGGGATATGACTACATTGGGCGCTACGGAGGCGAGGAATTTCTTGCGGTGGTCCCGGGGTGCGGACGGGAAGATCTGATCGTTCTGGCGGAGCGGGCGCGGCAGTCGGTTTCGAGCGCTGCGATTTCGACGGCCGTTGGGGAGATTCCTGTAACGGTCAGTCTGGGAGTGGCAGCTGCGCAGGTAAAGGATATTGAGAAGGATCCGGAAAATCTGCTGAAGCTGGCGGATGCGGCGCTGTACCGGGCGAAATCGAAGGGCCGGAACCGGGTTGAGGTTGCAGCGGCGGCCAAAGCGGCCACGGTGTAACGCCAGAGGCCATTCAAACACCTTGTCCAGCGAGGGTTTCAGGGGATAGCACATTCGGGGACGGTCTGGCACGGGCGTGCCATTTGCAGAATGAGGGGTGTGTTTTAACTTCCTAAGTGAGCAGTTCTGGGGGAGGGCTGCCACGGGCGGTCTGGATTCGAAAGAATTCAGGCCGCCCGTTTAATTTTGCGTGAAAGCTCCTTGGCTTCGATTCTGCCGCGAGATCGAGTGATTTACCGCTAGTACGTCGAGATAGTGAAGTTGACTGTGATGCGAGCTTCGGTGTCGACCGGCCGGCCGGATTGCAGATGCGGTTTGAATCGCCATTGGCGGACGGCTTCGCGGGCAGCGGCGGAAAGAATGGCGGGTCCGCTCAGAACCTGTATTTCCTGAATGTCTCCGGTCTTGTCGATGAGCGCCTGCAAAACCACGGCGCCCTGCACTTTCATCTGCTTGGCGAGCAAAGGATAGGTTGGTTCGACGGGACGGTCGAGCACCTCGACAGCATCGGGCGAGAGCTGCACGCGTTCCGTAGCTGTTGCTACGGGAGCGTCAGCCGTGGCGGGAGGCGGCGTTGCCGCGGGCAATGGAGCCACGCCATCCTGCATTTTGACGTTGACGGAGTTGGTTTTCGGATCGACTTCGTGGCGCTGATTTCCGGCGACGACTTCCACTTCCAGGGGCGGCAATACCGCGCGGCTGGTGGTTACGACCATCGGCGGAACAACGGCTTTGGCCACTTCTTGCGGCGGGGAGGCTTTTTTCACGTGCACAGGCTCTTCGGGCGGGGCAAGCTGCGGTCCGAAGGGGATAGTTTTGGCGGCGGGTAGAGCGGCGCCGCTTGAGAACGCCGTGGGTTGCGGCGGCTCCGGCTCGGTTGTTTCTGAGGCAGCGGCGGCGCTGGGCGCCGGTGGCGACATCAGTCGCCAATCTTTTATGAGGACGAGGATGAGCGCGAGCGTCAGCACCAGAAGTGCCGTGATCATGCGGCGGCGCTGTTGATGTTCGAGAGCGCTTGGCTGGGGCGGCGTCAGCGCTTCAGGCGATTGGTTCTGCAAGGCTCCCATAGAAAAAACGCACCCAGGAACGACCGTCCTGCGCTTAATAGTATGCCTTCAAACGAAGCAGAATGCCAGTGTTTCTACGCTGCTTTCGCGGGCTTCAGCGGTTGTGTAAAGTTGCGTTGTATCCGGCTGATTCTTAAATAGTTAGCCGAGTTGTGAGGCGCGTCACAAACGCTTGTGCCTTCAATCACAGCCATGGCGAAGCCGCGAGCGCACACTAACTTCGTGATGCAGATCACAGGTGATTGTTTGAGCAGATGATCGCTTTCTGCCGAAAAAAGCATCACGGAGGTGGATTGTGATCTCACCCTATGGACTAGACATCGTCGAGAGCTGTTTAACCTGCAAAACCCGATCGGAACGGCTGTTTTGCGATCTGCCGGCGCCTGCGCTGCAGGCGTTTGAAGGCATTAAGTATGCGACCGCGTACCCGAAAGGCGCCGTACTGTTTGTGGAGGGGCAGGCGCCACGCGGAATTTTTGTGTTGTGCAAAGGAAGAGTAAAGCTTTCGATCTGCTCAACCGACGGAAAAACTTTGATCGTGAAGATCGCCGAACCTGGCGAGGTGCTGGGGTTGAGCGCGAGCGTTTCGGGAAAGCCGTATGAGTTGACGGCGGAGACGATCGATCCGTGCCAGGTGAACTTTGTGAAGCGCGAGGATTTTCTGCGCTTCCTGAGAGATCACGCCGATGCGTGTTTCCGCGTGGCGGAGCAGTTGAGCGAGAAATATAACGCCGCGTGCCATGAGGTTCGGTCGCTGGGGCTTTCGCACTCGGCGGGCGAGAAACTGGCGAAACTCCTGCTCGAGTGGAGCTCAAAAAATGGCGAGGCGACCAAAATGGAACCACGCCTGAAGCTGGCCCTTACACATGAGGAAATCGCGCAGATGATCGGCACATCGCGGGAGACAGTTACGCGTCTGTTCGCGGATTTGAAGAAGCGGCAAATTGTTCAGTCCAAGGGATCTACGCTGATTATTCGGAATAAAACGGCGCTCAGAATGATCGCCACGAACAATTAGGAACCGAATGTACTTGAGTCACGTTCGCGCGTGATTCGAGTCACTGCTCGCCCAGGTCGCATTGCATTAGGAGTAGGAGTATGGAAAGTGCGACTCAAACCAGTTGCCTGCGTTGCATCGAACGGCCTGACCGGTTGTTTTGCCATTTGCCGGCCGAGGCGCTGAAAGCTTTCGATGCCCTCAAGTCCACTATCGAATGCACGAAGGGGGACGTGCTGTTTCGTGAAGGCTCTCCGTGCATAGGAGTTTTTGTCCTCTGCGAAGGCAGGGCGCGGCTGTCGGTGTGCTCGGAGTCGGGAAGCCGGCTGACGTTACGGATCGCGGCGCCGGGAGAGATGTTGGGCCTGAGCGCATGCCTGGCGGGAAGCCATTATGGGATGACCGCCGAACTCCTCGATAGCAGCCGTGTGGCCACGATGAAATACAACGACCTGATGACCTTTCTGCGCGAGCATGAGGACGCGTGCATGCAGGTGGTCAACCTGCTGAGCCAGGATCTGCATTATGCCTATGAGCGCGTCAGGGCAGTGGGGCTCGGCAAGCATCGGCGGGCGCGATCGTTGACCGTGAATTGAGCGGGAACCATTCTGCGGCACGGCTCATCATCAAATGAACCCAACCCATCCCTGGGTTGAAGTCGTGGTTCAACAAATTCCTCCCATCTTCCGACACACCTGCATGTGATATGCAGACATGGCGCCCGTGACTCATGTCACCAAAACCAGTGAGTGGACTCATAGTCATTTTTAACGCCGGACGAAAGAATGAAGATGCTGGCTGTGAAGTGTAACGAAACTCATCAGCGCGTGATGAGCATCTTGGCTGATGAAGATCGCAGCACGCGACGGCGCACAGACGCGGTCGGCAATCGCGGTGGGAAGGCAAAGGCTATGAAACTCATCCCGGCATTAGCGCTCGGTCTCATACTAGCGGCGGTTCCTGCAAGCTCATCCTCCAAAGCTTCTACGAAAGCGGCGGGAAAAACTCCGGCGACTCCAGCCGCGGCGAATGAGACGTGTCTGGCCTGCCATGGCGACAAGACGATGAAGTCGGAGTCCGGGAAGAGTCTGTTCGTCGATGCCGCGAAACATTCGGCCAGCGTACATGGCGAACTGGGATGCACGACCTGCCACGCGGACATAAAAGATTTTCCGCACCCCACGAAGGTAGCGAAGGTGACCTGCGCCACCTGTCACGACGACGAAGCGCACCAGGTGCCAACCAGCGTGCACGGATTGCTGGGTAAGACGTCATGCACGGCCTGCCACGGCGATCAGCACGAAATTCAATCGGCGGCGAAGGTCATTCCTGAGCGCTGCGCAACCTGCCATGAAGACGCGGTGAAGGAATATGCGGCGGGCGTGCATGCCGATGCGAGAAAAACGGGAAATACAGATGCGCCAAATTGCCTGTCCTGCCACGGCGGAGTGCACCAGATTCTGAGTGCGAGCGATGCCAAGTCACCGGTGAACCATCTGAATGTTCCAAAGACGTGCGCGACCTGCCACGACCAGAAACTGGTGATGGAAAAGACCGGCCACAGCACGCAGCCGTATGAGTCGTACGAGCAGAGCGTGCACGGGAAAGCGGTGGCATCGGGATCGGAAAAAGCCGCGGTTTGCACGGATTGTCACGGGGTGCATGAGATTTTGTCGGCGGCGAATCCGAAATCGTCGATTTTCAAGTTCAATGTTCCAACCACGTGCGCGAAGTGCCACGGGCCAGTCGAACAGCAGTTTGTGGCCAGCATTCACGGGCAGGCGATCTCTCGTGGAAACTGGCAAGCCCCGGTTTGTACGGACTGCCACGGGATCCACACGATCAAGGCACCAAAGGATCCGAATTCGTCGGTTTCACCTCAGAACGTGGCGCGGGTCACGTGCGCGAAGTGCCATGAGGGCGTGCAACTCTCGCAGGAATTTGGCGTGCCGACCGGCAGGGTGTCATCGTACATGGCGAGCTATCACGGGTTGGCGGCCTCGTTGGGATCACCCACGGTGGCCAATTGCGCCAGCTGCCACGGAGTGCACAACATCTTTCCGTCAAGTGATCCGCGGTCGACGATCAACCAGGCGAACCTGGTCCAGACGTGCGGACAATGCCACCCCGGAGTCACGGACAAGTTTGTGGCCGCGAAGGTGCACGTGGATGCACCGCTGGCAGCCGATATGGGCAGCAAGGCTGTGAGCTGGGTGCGGCGAATTTACGTGCCGATGATCATTCTGGTGATCGGCGGTATGGTGCTGCACAACCTGATCATCTGGCGGTATAAAGCCGTCGCAAAGCGCAATTCGCATCCGCGAACCGTAACCCGCATGAGCGGCAACCAGCGGCTGCAGCACATCCTGCTATTCACCAGCTTCATCGTGCTGGTGATCACGGGCTTTGCGCTGAAATATCCAACGTCATGGTTTTCCGGACTCTTGGGCCTCAGCGAGCACCTCCGCGGCATCATCCACCGTGTAGCAGGTGTCGTGCTGGTTGCGGTGAGCCTGTATCACCTCGCCTACGCGTTGCTGACACGGGATGGGCGCCGCTTGCTGCTTGACTTCCTGCCGAAGCCGAAAGACGCGACCGACGTAGTGGGCACCATGCTGCATTATCTCGGCCTGAAGCGCACGAAGCCTGAGTATGCGCGCTTTACCTACGCCGAGAAAGCCGAGTACTGGGCGCTGGTGTGGGGCATGTTTGTAATGGCGGGCACTGGAATCATGCTGTGGGCGAAAGTGTTCTTCGGGAACCTGCTGCCACGGTGGTTCCTGGACATTGCGACCGCGATCCACTTCTACGAAGCTGTGCTTGCCACGCTGGCAATCGTGGTCTGGCACTTCTACCAGGTGTTCCTCGATCCTGACGCGTACCCGATGAATTGGGCCTGGTGGGACGGCAAGATGTCGGTTGAGCACTATCGCGAGGAGCACGGACTGGATGCGGCCACCCTGCTGGACGCGGCAAAGCGCGAAGCGAGCGAGCGGGCCTCAGCAGATACTGTGTCCGGCAACGCGAAGGACGAGGAAGCGGAAACCGTCGCCAGCTACAAATGAGCTCTGGATGATTGGCAGAATGCGGCCAATGTCCCTGCAAAAGTTCTTGGATTTGGGGAAAACATGATAGAGAATCATATCTTCCTTCGTAATCAGTAGGGTGAGCGCGGGCAGACATGCTCGCGACGACAAAAATCCTTATGCGCAATCCGCGGGAGAACGAATGAGCCCAGAAAGTCCAGTGCCCGAGTCGAACGTGGGCGTGGTGCGAACCACCCTAAGACGAATCATGCGGAACCCGATCAGCCTGGCAGGAATTGCGCTGGCCATCGTGGCGCTGGCGAATATTTTTTTCCTGTTCCTTATCGATCTGCTATCGGAGACCGCCAGCCCGTATGTCGGAATCCTTGGCTATATGGTCGCCCCGGGATTTCTGATTCTTGGGCTGCTGCTAATCTTAGCCGGACTGCTGTGGGAGAGAAAAAAGAAGGTCAAAGAGTCGCCGGATGCGCCGATTTATCCGCGGATCGATTTCAACGATCCAGGACAGCGCAGCGCGGCGGCATTTTTTTTGACCTTTATTGTGGTTTTCGTTCTGCTGAGCGCCGTAGGAAGCTATAAAGCATACGAATACACGGACTCCGTACAGTTTTGCGGTCAGTTGTGCCATTCGGTAATGAATCCGGAATTCACTGCGTACCAGCTTTCGCCGCATGCCCGCGTGGGGTGCGTAGAGTGCCACGTGGGGTCGGGTGCGTCGTGGTATGTGAAATCGAAGATGTCAGGCGTACGGCAGGTCTTCAAGACTGCGATTGGGACCTTTCCGCGGCCGATTCCAACACCGGTGCACGATCTGCGTCCGGCGGCGCAGACCTGCGAACAGTGCCATTGGCCGAAGCGTTTCTACGGGGCTCAGCTAAAAGTGTTCACGCATTATGCCAGCGACGAGAAAAACTCGCCACAGCAGATTCGCATGCTGCTCAAGACGGGTGGGGGCGATCCGAACACCGGCGCACCGGAGGGGATCCACTGGCACATGAATATCGCCAACGAGATCACCTACATTTCGACTGACGACAAGCGCCAGGTGATTCCCTACATCCACGTGAAAGACATGCAAGGCAGGGTTACGGAATACATGACCAAAGATTCGCCACCAAGCAAGGAGCAACTGGCGAAGGGGACCCTGCGAAAGATGGATTGCATCGATTGCCACAACCGGCCGACGCATATCTACGTTCCTCCGGACCGGGCACTGGATGAGTCATTGCTGGCGGGAAGGATCGATCCGAGTTTGCCGTTCATCAAGCAACAGGCATTGGCGACCCTGACCAAGAACTACGCAACCACCGATGCTGCGATGCAGGGGATCGCCACGGACCTGCACCAGTTCTACCAGAGCAAGTATCCGGATGTGGACCAGAACAAGCAAAAGGAACTGCACAATGCGATTGCTGAGGCGCAGCGCGTTTATTCGAGCACGACCTTTCCGGAGATGAAGCTGAACTGGCAGACCCATCCGAATAACATCGGCCACTTCTATTACGCCGGATGCTTCCGCTGCCACGACGGGCAGCACGTCAGCGCCGATGGGCGAGTGGTAAAGAAGGATTGCGACATTTGCCATACCATCCTGGAGCAGAATGAAGGCGCCACGCGGTTGATCGCGTCGCAGGGTGCAACGTTCAAACATCCTGTGGATATTGGCGACCTGTCGCAGGTGAGTTGCAGCGACTGCCACACCGGCGGAGTGAGCCCGTAGGCAGAAGTTAGAGTGCAGAAGTAACTGCCGAGGCCCACGGTACGATCAGGCTCTCTGCTTGAAGCGATCCAGAAAAGCAAACAGCGCGACGGCGACCAAGGCATTAGCCAGCGCGGAGCCGAGTTCGTGCCACCAGGACCAGTGGAGGTCGAGGCGGACGAGTCCCCGGGCAATCAGGAAGTAAGTGAACTCGTGCACCACGTAGAAGAAGAGCGTGACCAGAAAGCGGGAACCGGCATTTTCAACGTCGAGCTTGACGCCGAGCGATGATGCGCCGTATCCGACGACGGTGTTGGAGATGCCGTAAAGGCCAAGCGGGTAGTTGGTGAGCGAATCCTGAAGCAGGCCGATGGCTGCGCCAGTGAGCAGTCCAGTGATCTGGCTACGGCGAGCGAGGGCGAAAAAGACGACGACGAGGAATGGCAAGTCGACTATGTTAAAGAACGGCAACCATCGCGGGACGAATGCCTGAATGGCAAGCGCGAGCAGCGGGATGATGATGGCCACGGGAAGGCTGAAGCGGTAGACCTCGATCTGCTCGTTCGATGTGTAGGTGATGGGCACTATTGCGGCGGTCCTTGCGGTTGTTCTTGCGCGGGTGCGGTTTGGGTTCCGGACGAGGATGACGCGGGCGATGGCGTGAGGTTTGCGGGTTTGGGCGATTTCAGGATAACGGCGGGGACAGATGCGTTGGGCTGTGCGACCGCTGGCTTCACGGGTTTCGGCTCAGCAGAGCCATTGGCCGACTTCAGTTGTGCCGTAGACGATACCGAGCTGGGCGCGGCGGAATTCTGAGCCCCAGGTGTAGCAGCGGTTCCGGTTGGGTGCGATGCCGGGGGGCTCGTTGGCTGTGCACCGGGTGTAGTCGGGGCTGCCGTCAGGGGTTTCGTAGGATCGGTTGCGGGTTTATCGGGGACGGTCGGCAGGCGCGCGGCGAGAATGTCGGCGGCGCGCATGGGCGGGCCACTGTCGGCGACTGACGGCTCACGGTCTTTGACTTCTGTGACGACCAAAACTTCTTCGAGGCGGCTTAAATCAGCGGTGGGCTTGACGTCGATCTTATAAAAGAGCTCGGCGCCCGGTGCGACACGGGTGACGCTGCCAACTGGCAGCCCCTTGGGAAAGATCTGATCGCCACCGCTGGTGAGGACTTTGTCGCCGGGCTGAACGGGCTCGTCCGACATTACTTTCTCGAGCACGACATCGCCGTTCGCGGTCCCGCGCAGAACACCCTGCAGGCGCGACTTTTCAAGAATGGCTCCGACGCCGCTGGTCTGGTCGTTAATCAGGAGAACCTGAGATGTGCCAGAGAAAACGCGCAAGACTTTGCCGACGACGCCGTCACCAGTGATGACAGCCATATCCTGCTTGAGGCCGTCGCGCGAACCTTTGTCGATGTAGACGGACCGAGACTGCTCACTGCCGCTAGTGCCGATGACCTGGGCAGCGACGGTTTGAGAGACGAATTGTTCTTTGAAACCGAGCAGAGCTTGCAGGCGATGCGCTTGGGTCGCGTCTTCGCTGAGGCGCGCTTGCTCGATGCGCAGCTGCTGAATCTGATCCTTGAGCTGCTTGTTCTCCTGGCGGACGCCGCGCAGATTAACGTAGTTGTTCCAGAGATCGCGCAGGCTCATGTGCACGAGCACGGTGCCTTTTTCGAGCGGCGAGATGGTGTCGTTGGTCCAGACGCGGATGAGGCGGGTGGATTCGTTTTCCGAAGTGCGCTTGACCTGAACGGCAAGCCCGAGCACCTGCGCAAACAGCACGGCCACCAGGATGGTGACGTTGCGGTAGCGGGTGATCAGGTTTTCCATAAATCAGCTATCAGCCGTCAGCTTTGAGCTATCAGCTGAGAATTTTGGACATGCATTTGTATATCCAGCTGAAAGCTGAGGGCTGACAGCCGAGAGCTTATTCAATTGAAATCTTGCGGAGCAACTTGAAGTCGCTCAGCATTTTTCCGGTGCCGAGAACCACGCTGCACAAGGGATCGTCAGCGATGGAGACGGGCAGGCCGGTTTCTTCGCGGATGCGCTTATCGAGGTTCTTGAGCAGCGCGCCCCCGCCGGTGAGCACGATGCCGCGGTCGCTGATATCGGCGGAAAGTTCGGGCGGCGTACGTTCCAGGGCAACGCGAATGGCGTTCATGATCGTCGATACGCATTCGCTGAGGGCTTCGCGGATTTCGCTGTCATCAACGGTGATGGTCTTGGGCACGCCCTCGATCAGGTTACGGCCTTTGATTTCCATGGTCAGCGGCTTATCGAGCGGGTAAGCGGAGCCGATGTCGATCTTGATCTGCTCGGCGGTGCGTTCGCCGATGAGCAGGTTATATTTGCGCTTGAGGTAGTTCATGATGGCCTCATCCATCTGATTGCCGGCCATGCGTACGGAACGGGAGTAGACGATGCCGCTGAGAGAGATGACGGCGATGTCGGTGGTTCCGCCGCCGATGTCGACGACCATGTTGCCGCTGGGCTCGGTGATGGGCAAGCCGGCGCCGATGGCAGCGACCATTGCTTGTTCGACGAGATGCACCTCGCTGGCTTTGGCGCGGTAGGCGGAATCCATGACCGCACGCTTTTCCACTTGGGTGATTTCGGAGGGCACGCCGATCACGATGCGAGGATGCACCAGCATCTTGCGGTTGTGCGCCTTCTGGATGAAGTAGTTCAGCATTTTCTCGGTGACTTTGAAGTCGGCGATGACGCCATCTTTCATGGGCTTAATGGCCACGATGTTGCCGGGAGTGCGGCCGAGCATTTCTTTCGCTTCTTTGCCGACAGCCTCGACTTCACCGGTATTTTTGTTGATGGCCACGATGGAAGGCTCGTTCACGACGATGCCCTTGCCGCGCGCGTAGACGAGCGTGTTCGCGGTGCCCAGATCGATGGCGAGGTCGCTCGAGAAGACGCTGAAGAGCGACCTGACATTGTGCAGGTGGTTGCCGTTGGAATGAAATCCGTTAGATGACATAACTACACTTTTCTCTCTCAGCTGGAATGCGGCTGTGGTTTTTCAAAATTCTCTTGTCCGTATCTTCATATTCTATTGGAGAAATGCCAGCAGGTGAAATTCGGCATTTTTCCATTTGGCGCGTCATTGGATGACCACCTTTTTCTGCAAAGTGTTGACTCCGCCTTTGGCGTTCTGCGCCGTGATGGTGATGGTGTTTTCGCCAGAAGGCAGCGGCGGGGTAAAGAAGTGGAAGCTGCCATCGGTGGTGACCATCGGCACTTCGTGGCCGTTAACCATGACACGCGCGCCGACCTCGGTCTTACCGGTGAGTTCAAGAACATGGCCGTGTTGAATCAGCGGGTCCAGATCCAGACCAATGGAGGTGGCATCGTTAGCTTTGGCGATTAAGGTAAAGCGGTTCTTTTCGCTTTCAATCGAGGCATTGCCTTTGCCGTCGACCGACTGCACCATCCAGTAATAGGCGCCATCTTCGAGGCCGGACACCATGACCGCAGCCGCTTTCACCTGACGATCGACAATAGTCGACGAAAAATATGGATTGCGCGAGATGCGTAGACGATACGAGGCTGCGTTGGCCATTGACGTCCAGGAAAATTCGATTGGCTTGGAATCTTTCGAAACGAAGATTGGCGTCATGTTCGCCGGCGAGATGGGTGTGGGCGGGCCGATTTCCTTTTGCTTCTCCATGTGCGGAGCCGATTGCTGGAAGTTCACTTTTTCCCAATCGGCAAGATGGACAGTTTCGCCATTGCGGGTGACATCGCCGCTGCCTCGCTTGACCAAAATTTCATGATCGTCACCACTGGGATCGTTATGCACCATGGCTGCGCTGTCAGGCGCCAGCGAAGCGGTCGCTCCGGCGACGGTCACCTGCGATCTTGAACCTTGAGAATATGTCGCGGTGGCTAAATCGACGGTTCCGGTACTCACGGCAACGGTGACGTTGGTCTGCGCATTGTCACCGGCGGAATTTTCCTCTACCACAATCAGCGAATCCTGCTTGACCGTATAGTTGGTGCCATCGCTGAAAACGATCTTTGCCATACCTTCGGAACTAGTCTGCACCACATCGCCTTTTTCCAGCGGCACGCTGTAATCGGCTGTCACCCAGCTATTGCCGTTGGCTTTCTTCACTCGTACTGTGCCATCGAGCGCGGTAAAGTGCGCCTGCTGCGAGTTGCTCGAGCCACTGGGCTTCGCCGCCGCTCCCGCCGCGCCGATGGTTTCGAGCATCCGCGAGCCGAAATTCTCAGCCGCTTTCACACCCTTGTCGGTGAATTGAGGGAAAGCCAGATGCAAGCCCACGGAAAAGATCGCAAGCCCTGCCAGCAGCATGAGCATCACGCTGCGGTAGGTGACCTGCTTCCATGCGACATGAATTCCCGGTTTGTCGTGAACAGACACCGCTCCGCCGAAGGACCTATGAAACCGCAATAAATATGGAGTCAATCGGAGCGTAGCATATAGGAAAAGTGAGGAGAACAAGGTAATCACTGTGGGACATTACCTTGGTGTGCGGAAGTCAGGAGTGCCCAGCCTGAATGCAAAAGTGAAATCACGCGGTCTAACGCTGCATTCTGACTTCTAACTTCCTACTTTCTCGCCTTCTGGCATTGCCTTGCGGGTTATCGTCCGCGGGCGGTAGCATAGACCTTCGGGTAATCCCAGAGATTTGGCAGGGCAAAAACGCGCCATGGCGAATCTTCCAAAGCATCTTCATTCATCCGAACTTCAGGAGGCATTTATGGCTAGCAACACGATGATCGAGCCCAGCGTCGCCGGATCGAATACGCGGGCCAAAGTTTACAAGAACCTGATTGGCGGCGAATGGGTCGAGTCCTCAACCGGCGAGACTTTTGAGAACCGAAATCCCGCTGATACTCGCGAGGTGGTCGGGATCTTTCAGAAATCGGCAAAAGCCGACATCGATGCCGCCGTCGAGGCAGCCAAGAAGGCGTTTGAAAAGTGGCGGCTGGTTCCGGCGCCGAGGCGCGCCGAGATCGTTTATCGTGCGGGCGAAATGCTATTTGGCCGCAAGGAAGATTACGCGCGCGACATGACGCGCGAAATGGGCAAGGTCATCAAAGAGACCCGCGGCGACACGCAGGAAGCCATCGACACCGCTTATTACATGGCCGGCGAAGGCCGCCGCATGTTCGGTCCGACCACGCCGTCCGAGTTGCCGAACAAATTTGCCATGGCTGTGCGCCAGCCGATCGGCGTTTGCGGGATGATCACGCCGTGGAATTTTCCCATGGCAATTCCTTCGTGGAAGCTGCTGCCGGCGATTGTGTGCGGCAACACCTGTGTGATCAAGCCATCGCAGGACACGCCGCTCTCGACGTTTCATCTGGTAAACACGCTGGTGGATGCGGGCTTGCCGAAGGGCGTGATCAACATCGTCACCGGATTCGGCCCGGAAGTAGGCGGGCCGCTGACCGAGCATCCGGATGTGAAGGCGATCTCGCTGACGGGATCGAGTGCGGTCGGACGCATTGTCGGTCAGGAGGCGGCGAAGAGCTTCAAGCACTGTTCGCTCGAGTTGGGCGGAAAAAATCCCATGATCGTGCTCGACGATGCCAACCTCGAACTTGCCGTCGAAGGCGGTTTGTGGGGCGCGTTTGGCACCACCGGCCAGCGCTGCACGGCGACCAGCCGGATCATTGTGCAGAAAGGTGTATATGGGGAATTTATTGCGCGGCTGGTGGAGCGGGCGAAGAAGCTGAAAGTCGGCAACGGGCTTGACGAAACCGTCGATATGGGCCCGGCGGTAAATGAGAAGCAGTTGGATACGGACCTGAAGTACATCGAAATCGGCAAGCAGGAAGGCGCGGAGCTGAAATGCGGCGGTCACCGCTTGGAGGGCGGCGATTACGCCCACGGATATTTCGTCGAGCCGACCGTGTTTGCTGATGTCAATCCCAAGATGCGGATTGCGCAGGAAGAGATTTTCGGGCCGGTGGTTTCGGTGATTCCCTGCGATGATCTAGACGACGCGATCGAAATTGCGAACGGCATTCAGTATGGGCTGTCGTCGGCACTGTATACGAAAGATGTGAACCAGGCATTTAGGGCGATACGCGACCTCGATGCCGGGATCACCTATGTCAACGCTCCGACGATCGGGGCCGAAGTGCATTTGCCGTTCGGCGGCAACAAGGCGACGGGCAATGGCCATCGCGAGGGTGGAATTGGCGCCATCGACTTCTACACTGAGTGGAAGGCGGTGTACGTCGATTATTCCGACAAGCTGCAGAAAGCGCAGATCGACAGGGGAGAGTAGGGTACGAAACACGGAGCGCCAAGATTTTGCCACCCAATCGGTCCGGCGCAATTGGCGTCCTCTGCTGTATCCTTGTCTGGCTGGAGCCTGAACCATGCCCCTGACCCAAACCCGTGAAATTACCTGCGCTAGGCGCCTTGAAAACGTCCGCTACGCCATTCGTGACCTGGCTTGCTACGCCGACGAAGTCGCCCGCCAGGGACACAAGATTCTGCCGCTGAACATTGGCGATCCCAACATTTTCGATTTCGAAACACCGCGCCACATGGTCGAGGCCGTCTATAAAGCCATGCGCGAAAACAAGAATGGCTATGCGCCATCACAGGGCCTCGGCGAGGCACTCGAAGCCATTCGCGGCGAAGCTGCGCGCAAGGGAATTACCACGGTACAGGATATTTTCGTCACCACCGGCGTCAGCGAAACCGTCGACCTCTGCCTGACCGCACTTTTGAATCCCGGAGAAGACCTGCTCACTCCGGCGCCCGATTATCCGCTGTATTCGGCAGTGCTGGCGAAGCTCGGCATCGACCTGAACGCCTATTACCTGAATGAAGAAGACGGCTGGCAGCCTGAACTCAACGACGTGAAGCGAAAGATCACGCCGCGTACGCGTGGCATTGTTCTGATCAATCCCAACAATCCAACCGGCTCGGTATGCACGCGCAAAATGCTGGAGCAGATCGCCGAACTGGCGCGGCGGCACAATCTGATCGTCTTCGCCGACGAAATCTACGACAAGCAGATGCTCGACGATGACGAGCACATTGCCTTCGCCAAAGTTGCTCCCGACGTCCCCTGCGTGACCTTCGGTGGGTTATCGAAGAATTATCTGGCGCCGGGATGGCGCATCGGTTGGGGCATCGTCAGCGGCGAAGCTGCTGCGGTCAAACAATATGATGAAGGCATCCAGAAGCTGCTGCGGGCACGCTTGTGCGCTAATCATCCCGAGCAGTACGCGATCAAAGCCGCGCTCGAAGGACCGCAAGATCACATTGCGGAAGTGCGAAGGAAGCTGCGCAGCCGTCGCGATCTGACCGTGAAGTGGGCCAATTCAACCCCACGCCTAAGCTGTGTTTCTCCGCGAGCCGCTTTTTACGCTTTCCCGAAAATCGACATTCCCGAGGGCGACGAGGTTTTTGTCCGCGAACTGATTTTGAAAAAGCACGTGATGGTCGTGCACGGATCGGGATTTGGGCAGAAGCCGGGAACCAAGCACTTTCGCATTGTTTACCTGCCCGATGAAGCCACGCTTACGAAGGCGTATGCAGCGATTGCCGATTTGTTGAAGGAACGATACAGCTAGCGTGGACGCGCAAGGCTGCGCAATCTTACTCTGCTAGAAAACGTGTGCGGCTAATCTGACGCCGCGGCCGTTGGGAACCGAGTCGCGCCTGATTCAAGGCGGCCATTCAGTGGTTTTCCCGATCTCCGGTCGGTGGACTTGGCGGCATCAAAACCGGCGCGGCTGTATGCGAACAGCACCACCTCCACGCGCTTGGAAACCCCCAACTTGTCGAAAATGCGGAAGAGATAATTCTTCACCGTATGCTCGGTGAGGCTGAGCCGTTGCGCGATTTCGCGGTTCGAAAGGCCCTCGGCCACACAGTGCACCACCTCCTGCTCGCGACGGGAAAGCAGAACTGCACCACGATTGTCCAGAGTGCGCATCGGCAGTGCGTCACCCAGCGCTTCCAACAGAAATCGAAGCTGCGCGCTGTTGGCCCAAACCTGTCCCTGGCTGACGCAAAAAATGCACTTGGCCAGCGACTTCACCGATTCGCTGCGGCAGAACACGCCTCGCGCCCCCGCGCGAAAAGCCTCTACCACCAGATTGCGCTCCGACCCATCGAGCAAAACCACCACCCGCGCCTCGGGCTCGGCAGCCAGAATTTCGCGCACCACTTGAAATCCGCGCCGGTTGTCGCCGTTGATTTCCGCGCTCACCAGCGTGACCGTCGGTTTTTCTTTCACCACGCTGGTCACAATGGTCTCGCCGTCGGATGCGGGCTCGATTACTGAGAAGCGTCCATCGCGCTCCAGTGCGGACGCCAAAAGCTGGCTCGCCATGCGTGTGTTGTCCGCGGCGAGAACTCTGATGGGTTCGACAACTTGAGGAATTGTGCTAGCCAACGCCATAAGATTATGGAAACCCCTGAAAGAATTTCGTCAAAACTATGTCAATTCTTGCTACATCTTCTGGGGACGGGGCTGCCCCAAAGGCAAGTCTAAAGATCCGAAATGTCCGGCGTTACATTAAAAGGCTTAACCAACGGCCCTTCTCAAGACTTCGAAGGCAACGCTAACTACTAAGAGACTTTAGTCTCATCCCGAAAGAATGTAAATGGCACCCCCGTGCACTTTCTTGATGACTGAAGTGGCTCCGAGGGATCAGTTTTATTTTCTTATAGATGCGGCTATGTATTAAAAGGAGTCCCGAAATTCGTCTTCCGTGGCTAATTTACCCCCAGGCCAAGTTCCCGCTCGGCCATGGCTACAATCTCCCGACCGATGGCCAGCGATGCGGTAGCAGCCGGCGAAGGGACGTTCCACACATGCAGCATACGCTCGCTAGCTCGGAACTGGAAGTCATCGACCAGAGAGCCGTCTCGACGAAGCGCCTGGGCGCGAACGCCGGACCCGTCGGAAACCAAATCAGATTCCTGCAGGCTCGGCATCAGCCGTTGCAACGCGCGCACGAATGCGGATTTGCTGATAGAGCGATAAAACTCTTCGGCTCCACTTTGCCAGTACTTGGCCGCCATCCGCCAGAATCCGGGATACGCGAAGGTTGTGGCAGTGTCGCGCAGGCTGATGTCGGAGTGCGTGTATCCTTCGCGCTTAAACGCAAGCACTGCGTTCGGTCCGGCATCCACGCCGCCGCGCACCCGGCGCGTGAAGTGCACCCCCAGAAATGGAAAGCGCAAATCGGGCACGGGGTAAATCAGGTTCTTCACCAGATTCTCCCGCCCCGGCGCCAGGTCGTAGTATTCGCCCCGAAACGGTACGATGCGCACTTCGGGCGTCTGTCCCGCCATTTCGGTGACGTAATCGCTTTGCAATCCGGCGCAGTTTATTACGAACCGCGTCAGAAAACTGCCTCGATTGGTTTCGACCGCGAGATCGCTATTGCTTTGGGCAATTCTTGTGACCGTCGTTGAAAGATTAACCGTTCCACCGTGCCCGCCGATCAGTTCTGCATATTTTTCGCAAACGGTTTTGTAGTCTGTGATTCCAGTGGCAGGAACCAGAAGCCACGCCACGCCACCCACGTTGGGTTCAATCGCTCGGGCTTCGCTGGCATCGAGCATTCGCAGGCCCGTCAACCCGTTGGCCTGACCACGCTCCTTTAGCATTTCCAGCCGCGGTTTTTCCTCTTCCGTCACGGCCACAATCAGTTTGCCGCAGACTTCATAAGGAACATTGTGTTCTGCGCAGAAGGCGACCATCGCTTCCCTGCCCTCCACGCACAGCTTCGCCTTCAGCGATCCCGGTTTGTAATAGATGCCGGAATGGATGACCCCGCTGTTGTGGCCGCTCTGGTGGCGCGCCACTTCGGCCTCTTTTTCGGCCAGCAACAAGCGGAGCTTCGGAAAAACCCGCAGCGCGTTCAGCGCGGTCGAAAGGCCAACCACGCCTCCACCGATGATGACGACATCATACAACTGGTCAGGCATAGGATTGCAGTCCGCATCCCGTTCCACGGCGCGAGATTAACGGTGCGACATTACAAGATACACGGAATGCGCGCTGGCTGCGCAAGTAACGGATGGTTCTCGGAAACGGGCTGATCACTCCGTGCCGTTGCTGGCATTCGACGCCCAAAGTGTCGGAAGTTCCGTGGGCGTGATCTCGGTTTCGGCGTAGTGCTTCACATTGAAGCGGTCCGTAGTGAAGTAAGCAGCCACCATTCCCGCAGCGCCGAAAGGATGCAGGACGGTAAACGGAACCATGTATTTCTTCGATTTGATAAATGCTTCGCACACTCCGCGCAACGTGTGGCTTCGCGGCTGGCTGCCCTCTACCTGCGGAATATAGTACGCAGTCTCCACCACATGCGGGTGATGTTTGCCGTATTTCACCATGGAACTCGCAAGTTGCTTGGGAGTCATAATGCCCGCGTCGGCAATGAAGCTACGCCTCTCCGAATGCGGATAGTAATATCGGTCCAGAATTTTTCTCGAGAAGTCAGCGCAGTTGTTCAGAAAAAGATTAAAGTGGCTGTGATTCTTCCGCCGGTTCAAGTCCTCAATCAGATGATCGTCTTGCTCTTCGCTGCTTTCGATCTCAATACCGTAGATCTTCCGGTTGTAAGAGGCGCCGATCAGTTGCACCCACGTTCCACCTGGCGTTTTCCCGTTGGGGCCGTCAGGAATCAGGTCTTCCAAATGACGCCGCCGATAGCTGTCTCGCAGAGCATCAACCGTTTCACCATTGGCAGATGACAGCACATTTTCCAGATCATCGACCGCGTAGAGATATGGAATGAGTGGAATGGCCAACCAGTCGTATCCGTCGATTCCCGAATAACGGCTGATCACCACTCCGGTTTCGCCCGGCATGCATCGTCGCAGATGGGTCGGTGTGGTTGCGCACACGCGCGAAAAATACAGCGCAGCGTGGCCGGTGGGATTGACCGCGCCGAAAGGCCCAAACGGTTCTTCCACAAACAAGGTCACGTCGGCGCGCACCGCCAGCGTGCACGCCAACACGAACAGCGCCACGCCAATTCCCCTACACGACCTCACGATTTGATAAACCCTTCCCATGCCTTTTAGTTTTTGCCTGGATTGCCCTACACGACTTCCACAACCGTCGTGCATTTAGTTGCCCGGGGATTGGATGCCATTATAAATCCCTTCATACACTGTAGGTAAAAAAGTCTGTGAATTCTGACAGTTACCAAAGATAGAACACAGGTATGCACCCTGGGAGTATCCCTGATCTGCGACGTCCGGCATGTGTCGTAGATCACTGAACTGCGCCCAATGCCGGTGCTAGAATCTGATCGCAATTTTGGATAATTTCAAAAGAAACGAGGTGGTTCCTGTGTCAAGACTTGCACTGGTTCTTCCTATAGCACTCTTACTTTTTCTCCCTGCGGCGCTTCCCGCGCAGCAGACTTCTGTTCCCAGAAACCCCTACGCAACAGTTCCCGCGGCCGACGCTTCCAAGGCAAACCCCACCAAAAACACGACTGAATCCTTGGCGAAAGGCAAAAAATGGTGGGCGATCGATTGCTCCATGTGTCACGGGGCAACAGGCAATGGCAAGGGTGACGTCGCGCAAGACATGAAGCTGCAGATCGTCGACTTCACCGACCCCGCGACGTTGAAAAACCGAACCGACGGCCAGATCTTCTGGGTCGTCAAAAACGGCCATCAGGATATGCCCGCTGAAGGCCCGCGGTTGCAGGACGACGGCATCTGGGACCTGGTCAACTATGTACGCTCGCTGAGTAAGAACCCTGAAGCTGGCACGAAGCAGTAACTTTTGTCGGAACTTGACCGCGGCCTCGACTCAGGGAAATGCCTGTTTCCAGTCCAACTCCGCGGGCCCGCGCCGCCGACCTGCGCACTTTGCGACTCCCCCACCCCAATCGCATCTAATGTGCTAGGCTTTTTGTACGAGCTTCGGGTTGTGTTGCGCCCGCCCTGCAAGGTATCTCAATTTGATTAACACACTATTAGGCAAGGTCTTCGGGACCAAGAACGAGCGCGAAGTAAAGCGCCTGATGCCACGCGTCCAGGCGATCAATGCTCTTGAGCCCGTCACGCAGAAGCTCAGCGATGACCAACTGCGCGCCAAAACCGACGAGTTTCGCAAGCGCATTCAGGAACACCTCAGCAAGATCGCAGACGAGCCCGACGCCGATCCCGACCGCCAGAAACAACTGGACGACCAGCGCACCAAGGCCATCAACGAAGTGCTCGACGAGATTCTGGTCGAGGCATTCGCCGTAGTCCGCGAAGCCGGACGTCGTGTCCTCAACATGCGCCATTTCGACGTTCAGCTCATCGGCGGCATGGTGCTCCACGAAGGCAAGATCGCCGAAATGAAAACTGGCGAAGGCAAGACGCTGGTCGCGACCCTCCCGGTTTACCTCAACGCTCTCTCCGGCCGCGGTGTCCACGTAGTCACGGTTAACGATTATCTGGCCAAGCGCGACTCCGAATGGATGGGCCAGCTTTACCGTTTCCTCGGCCTGACCGTCGGCGTGATCGTTCACGATCTCGACGACCAGCAGCGCCGCGAAGCTTACGCCGCCGATGTCACCTACGGCACCAACAACGAGTTCGGCTTCGATTATCTGCGCGACAACATGAAGTTCGATCTCCGCGACTGCGTGCAGCGCCGCCACAACTACGCCATCGTCGACGAAGTCGATTCCATCCTCATCGACGAAGCGCGCACCCCGCTCATCATCTCCGGCGCCAGCGAAGAATCCACCGATAAGTACGCCCGCGTAAACCGCATCATTCCTGAGCTTGAACGCGGGGAAGAAATCGACACCGAACCCGGCGAGCCGAAGCAATTAACCGGCGATTACGTGGTCGACGAAAAGCACCGCAACATCACCGTCAGCGACGAAGGCTGGGAAAAAGTCGAGCGCCTGCTTGGCATCGGCAACATCGCCGATCCCGAGAACTGGGACCTGAAACACCACGTCGAAACCGCGGTTAAAGCCCACTCGCTCTATCATCGCGACGTCGAATACGTGGTCAAAGAGGGCGAAGTCATCATCGTCGATGAGTTCACCGGACGCCTGATGCCCGGTCGCCGCTGGTCCGATGGCCTGCACCAGGCGGTTGAAGCCAAAGAAAACGTCAAGATCGAGCGCGAAAACCAGACGCTCGCGACGATTACCTTTCAGAATTATTTCCGCATGTACCGCAAACTGTCCGGCATGACCGGAACCGCCGAGACCGAAGCCTCGGAATTCGCGAAAATTTATTCGCTCGACGTCGTGGTCATTCCGACCAACCGCAACCTGCTGCGAAAAGAAAACCCCGACGTCGTCTACCGCACCGAAAAAGAAAAATATTTTGCCGCCGCCGATGAAATCCAGACATTTTACGACTCCGGCCAGCCCGTCCTGGTCGGCACAACGTCGATCGAAAAATCCGAGCGCCTTTCCGAACTGCTGAAGAAAAAAGGCATCAAGCACGTCGTTTTGAATGCCAAATACCACGAACGCGAAGCCGAAATCGTCGCCCAGGCCGGGCGCAAAGGCGCCGTGACCATTGCCACCAACATGGCTGGCCGTGGTACCGATATTTTACTGGGCGGCAACCCCGAATTCATGGCCAAGCAAGAATGCGTGAAGAAAGGCCTCGCCCAGCCCCTTCGCGCTGCGCAGGGCCAAGTCCAGGTTGGCGTGGACAACTCCAAGGCCACCGTCTGGTATTACTCCGGCAACGAATACGCCGTCCCCACCGATCAGTGGAACGAGATTTTCAACCAGTACAAGCAGCAGACTGACAAAGAGCACGCCGACGTCGTCACCTCCGGCGGGCTTCATATCTTCGGCACCGAACGCCACGAAGCTCGCCGCATCGACAACCAGCTCCGGGGACGCGCCGGCCGCCAGGGCGATCCCGGCTCATCTCGCTTTTATCTTTCGCTTGAAGACGATCTGATGCGCATCTGGTTCGCCAAAGAGTGGGTCTCAAACCTGCTCCAGCGGCTTGGGATGGAAGAAGGCATTCCAATCGAATCGCGCATGATCACGCGAAGGATTGAAAAAGCTCAAGAGGCCGTCGAAGGCCAGAACTTCGAAGCCCGCAAGCATCTCCTCGAATATGACGACGTGATGAACAAGCAGCGCGAGGCGGTTTACGGCTTGCGCCGCCGCTTGCTCGAAGGCGTCGACCAGAAAGATCTGATTCTCGAGGATTACGTCTCCGGTATCCTCAGCGATCTGCTCGAGCAATATTGCCCGGCGAAGGTGCACCCCGAAGACTGGGATCTGAAGGGGCTGAAGGATTCAATCTTCACTCGTTTCGGCGTCGATATCTACGCCGAGGGCATCAAGCCCGACACGCTGAATCGCCAGGAACTCGGCGATGCCATCTTCGAAAAGCTGAAAGCCCGCTACGACGCCAAGGAAGCTCTCATCGGCCCCGAAGCCATGCGCTACCACGAGCGCATGATCATGCTGAGCGTGATCGACGCGCAGTGGAAAGATCACCTGCGCGACGTCGACCATCTCCGCGAAGGCATCGGTCTCCGCGGCTACGCGCAACACGATCCGCTGGTCGAGTACAAGCGCGAATCCTTCGACATGTTCGAAGCCATGATGCAGCGCTTCCAGGAAGAAACCGTCCGCTATCTCTACCTGATGCAGATTCTGGAACGACCCACCGCGCCGCCACGGCCTCAGTCGGCCGCGACTCCCACGAATGGCGCTGACGGCGATGGCTCGCGCCGCCCAAAGCATGTTTCCACTTCTGTCGATGACCTGGAAGAAGCTTTCCAGCGCAAAAAGCGCCGCGAACTCGAGCAAGCTCGCATGGCTGGCGCCGGCGACACCAAAGTCCAGCAAATCGTCCGCGGCCAGGCCAAAGTCGGACGCAACGATCCCTGCCCCTGCGGATCCGGCAACAAATACAAAAAGTGCTGCGGAAAAGGCGGATAGGCCTCGGCCGCCCGCTAAACACGCTCCAGTTCGTGGTGCGTCCGCTCATTCACCACGTTGCCGGTATTCAGCGTTGACGCTGGCTCAAACAGCAGCAGCCAGCATTCTTCATCGGCCACCGGCTTATGTTCCACGCCCCGCGGCACCACGACGAACTCGCCTTCCTCAATCCATTCATGATGATCGAGAAACTCCATGCGGAAGCGGCCTTTCACCACCAGAAACAGCTCGTCTTCATTATCGTGATGATGAAACACAAACTCGCCCTTCAGTTTGTCGAGCTTGAGTTGCTGCCCGTTCAGTTCCGCCCCAATGTATGGCTTCCAGTATTCATGTATCTGAGCAAATTTCTGCGCCAGGTTGACCTTCGGCATGACCGACCCTCCGGCTAAGTTGGATTCCGCGAGTTTAGCAAAGGTCGCGGAAAGAGTGCAGGCCTCGTTGTCGTTCCTCTCAATAACCTAAGCGGTTGGGAATAATGATATACTGAGTCATGCCGACGGTCCTAAGGTTTGACGGGCTGCGGGTGGTCGTCTACCCAAACGACCATCGTCCAGCGCATGTGCATGTGATCGGGGCGGGTCGGGAGGCAGTCTTCAACTTGAATTGCCCGCATGGACCTTTGGAACTTTGAGAAAACTACGGGTGTTCGATGCGAGAGCTAACACGGATTGCGCAAAAAATGACTAAGGGAATCTCGATTTTGTGCGCAGCATGGGAGGAAATTCATGGCAGCAAATAGCAATTTTGATTTGGCCAATCAGCGGGCCAGCGAACTCCATAAGATCTTTCCGCGCGCCGTTTCGGCTCGCTATGACCGTGTCAGCGGTCGCATCATTGTCGACCTGAGCTCAAAGCTGAGCCTGAGTTTCTCGCCGCGCGATGCCGAAGGACTGGAACATGCTAAGCCATCGCAGTTGGAGGGCATTGAAGTCAGCCCGTCTGGTTTTGGACTTTACTTTCCCAAACTCGATGCCGACATTTATGTCCCGGGGTTGCTGGAGAGATTATTAGGCTCGAAGAAGTGGATGGCCGCCAGATTGGGACAAACTGGGGGCCAATCCCGCAGCCGCGCCAAGAAAGCCGCGTCGCGGGCGAATGGGAGACTCGGTGGCAGGCCACCGAAAGCGGCGAAAGCTAGATAGATAGACATCAAAAGCCGCCAGCGTTTCGCTGGCGGCCTCGCAAAAAACCCCGTAGAGACGTAGCTAGCCACGTCTCCACGCCATCAATTCTCGTACAACAAAACGCCCTCAGTCTCTTTCGAGTCCACCGGACGGTAGTACAACTTGTTGCCTTCCAGGAAGACCTCGATGAACGCCGGCCGCGTGGTGATCGTGCCCTGAATCAGCGCTTCCGACAGCGGGTCTTCAATATATTTCTGCAGCGCGCGCCGCAGTGGACGTGCGCCGTAGCTACGATCGGTTAGCGTCTGGTTCAGAATCCACTTCTTGGCTTCGTCAGCCACGGTAACCGTGATCGACTTCTGCGCCAAATTGGTGTTCAACTGCGTGACCATCAGCTCGAGAATCTGGATCAGGTCAGCTTCGCCCAGAGCGTTGAACAGAATCACTTCATCCAACCGGTTCAAAAACTCCGGATTGAACGTGCGCTTCACTTCACCCTTGACCAGGTCTTCGACTTTGCCGGAGATCATGTCTTCCTGACTCGACTGAAAGCCCAGCCCCTCGCGCTTTTGCAGGTGCCGCGCCCCAATGTTCGAGGTCATGATGATTATCGTGTTCTTGAAGTCGACGGTATTGCCCAGGCCGTCGGTCAACTGGCCGTCTTCAAATACCTGCAGCAAGATGTTGAAAACGTCCGGATGCGCTTTTTCGATCTCATCGAGCAGCACCACCGAATAGGGCGCGCGCTTTACACGCTCGGTAAGCTGTCCGCCTTCCTCGTAGCCCACGTATCCCGGGGGCGAGCCAATCAGCTTCGAAACCGAATGCTTCTCCATGAACTCCGACATATCGAAGCGGATCAGAGATTTTTCCGTGCCGAACATGAACTGCGCCAGGGTACGCGCAACTTCGGTCTTGCCCACGCCAGTCGGGCCGAGGAACAGGAACGAACCGATCGGCCGATTCGGATTCTTCAAGCCTGCTCTGCTGCGGCGAATCGCGCGTGCCAGCGCGCTGATCGATTTATCCTGCGAGATCACACGCTTGTGCAGCTCTTCTTCAATGCGCAGCAGCTTCTGCGTCTCTTCTTCTTTAATCGACGTAATCGGCACGCCGGTCCAGCGCGAGACCACGTCTTCAATGTCTTCGCGCCCCACCACGCCGCCTGATGATTCGTCGATATGATATTTTTCGCGAAGAGCGCGCAGGTTCTCGCGCTCTTTGCGTTCCTCGTCAGAGTAAAAGCGCGCCTTCTCGAACTCATGGTTCGCGATGGCGTTCTCCATACGGTGAACGATGAACTTGATGCGCTTCTGCACCTCGGTGACTTCCTCCGGCAGCGAAGTCTGGCGCAGCTTTACGCGCGCTCCGGCTTCATCCACCAGGTCGATGGCCTTATCCGGCAGAAAGCGGTCGGGAATGTAACGGTTCGAATGCGACACCGCAAAGTTGATGGCTTCGTCCGTGTACGTGACCGCGTGAAACTTCTCGTATCGGTCTTTGATCCCGAACAAAATCTTGGTCGCGTCAGCTTCATTCGGCGGCGGAACTTTCACCGCCTGAAACCGCCGTTCCAGCGACCGGTCTTTTTCAATCGACTTCCGATATTCGCCCGGAGTCGTCGCCCCAATGCACTGAATCTCGCCGCGTGAAAGTGCCGGCTTCAAAATATTGGCCGCGTCGAGCGAACCCTCCGCCGAACCCGCGCCCACCAGCGTATGCAGCTCATCGATAAAGATGATGGAATTCTGCGACTCCATCAGCTCTTTCATGATCGTCTTCAACCGCTCTTCAAACTGGCCGCGATACTTGGTTCCAGCCACGATCAGCGAAAGATCCAACGCCAGAATCCGCTTGTCCGCCAAAAACGTCGGAACCTCGCCGTCGGAAATCCGCTGCGCCAGTCCTTCCACGATGGCAGTCTTGCCCACGCCCGGCTCGCCAATCAACACCGGATTATTCTTCGTGCGGCGGCAGAGTATCTGAATGACTCGCTCCAGTTCGCCTTCGCGGCCCACCAGCGGATCAAGCTGAGAATCCATGGCGCACTGCGTCAGGTCGCGGGAAAATTCGCTCAATAAAGAAGATTCGCGCTGCCGCTGCGGCTGGGCTTTTTCCTGGCTGGTCCGTGCCAATTCCTCCCGAATCGTCGAAAGCCGCAATCCGCGCTCATGCAAAATTTCCGCCGCGAAGCATTTTTCTTCTCGCAGCAAACCTAATAGAAGATGCTCGGTCCCAATGTGTTTGTGCGAGAGCCGCTCCGCTTCTTCCGCCGCATAAGCCAGCACCCGCTTGCACTCATTGCTTAAAGGAAGGTCGACCGAAGTCGAAACTTTTTCGCGAATCGTGGTGTGCCCTTCGATCTGCTTGCGGATTGATTCCACCGACGCGTGCGAACGCAGAAAACGATTGGTCAGGGCCTTATCTTCGCGCAATAATCCTAAAAGGAGATGCTCGGTTTCAATATACGGCGAACCGAATTGGCTGGCTTCGTAGCGCGCAAAAAAGATTACGCGCCGCGCTTTCTCCGTGTAACGCTCAAACATATACCCCTACCCCCTCAAGTTCACGCCCGGAACCTTCATTCCTCTGAACTCTGGCCCAAACCGAACAAAAGCAATCGTCGTGCCATTCCTTACTATTATGAACCGTGAAATGGCGGTCACGGTTCAACAATTCATGCCCACCGCTTGCAGCTTGCATGCCAAGAACTGCAAATCCTTGCAACTCCGGTCCTCAAGCCGCGCTTCCATCATTCCTTCATGTCCACGACCAAAAGTCAATCACCGTAATGTGCTACACCGTGAGCGACTCTGGTTCCACCTGCTCCATGCGCCCGTTCTGCAATCGCATCACCCGATCACAGCGCCGCGCAAAACCAATATTGTGGGTGGCAATCAGTGAGGTCAGCTGGCAGTCGCGATGCAACCGCGCAATCAATTCAAATACCGCCTCCGCAGTATTCCCGTCCAAATCTCCCGTCGGCTCATCCGCCAACAGAAGCTGAGGCTTGGTGATCAGCGCTCGTGCCAAAGCGACTCGTTGCTGTTCCCCTCCGGAAAGCTCGCCCGACCGATGATGCGCCCGGCGTTCCAATCCAACCAGCCCAAGCCACCGCATCGCTTCCGTCTCGGCATCGCCTGGCCGGTCGCCGCGCAACAACAGCGGCATCGCCACATTCTCCGCCGCCGTAAACTCCGGCAACAGATAGTGAAACTGCCAGACAAAACCGATCTTCCGGTTGCGGAAATCCGCCGCAGCCGTTTCCGGCAGCGCCGTCACCTCCACATCCTCGCAGTACACGCTTCCGGCAGAAACCCGATCCAGTGCACCCAGGATGTGCAATAAAGTGCTCTTTCCCGCACCGGATTCGCCCACAATGGCGAGCATTTCTCCCTTCGCCACCTGCAACGATAAATTTTCAAAGAGCACCAAGTCCGCTTCGCCGGACCGGAAAACCTTTTTCAGCCCTTCGGCACTCAGCATCGCTCCTGTCTTAGATGCAGACCTCATGCCTCACGCTTCAATCCGGGCCAAATCCGCGCGCCCGAGTCTCCTAACTTCTCATTAAAACACGCCTGGGAAACTTGGGTTTCGCGTATCTCAGAACTGTACTTCACTCCGCAACAATCTGGATGTGACCTCGGTCACTGAGGGCATGTCATTGGTCTCTATATGGATAGACACCGCCGGTCACTCGTAGCGCAGCGCTTCGGCAGGCAAAATGCGCGCTGCCGACCAGGAAGGATAAACCGTCGCTATCAGCGAAATTCCAATCGAAACCACCGCCACCAGAAGCCCGTCTACGGCACGGGGAGCAAACGGAACGTAGTCAATCGAATAAACTTCCGGCGCCAGCGCCAGCAAGTGATACTGCCCGCCAACCCATGACAAAGCGTAGCCGACGATCAGCCCAATCACCGTTCCAATCACCCCAATCAGCGCACCCTGCGCAATAAAGATTCTCCGCACCTGCGATTTCTTCGTCCCCATCGACATCAGCACCGCAATGTCTCTCGTTTTTTCCATCACCATCATGGTCAGCGAGATCAGAATATTCAGCGCCGCTACAAAAACAATCAGCCCAATCGTAATAAACGTCACTAGCTTCTCCAGCCGCAACGCACGAAAGATGGCTTTGTTCTGCTCCATCCAGTTCGTCGCCATAAATCCCTTGCCGGCTGCGTCTTCCAGTTCGCGCGACACCTCACCAGCGCGATAGATATCGTCGATCTTGAACTCAATCACCGAAATCACATCTCCGATCCCAAACAATTGCTGCGAATCCCTCAACCGCGTAAACGCCCATGCGCTGTCGTAGTCATAAAAGCCCGAACTGAAAATCCCCGCCACGTGAAACCGTATATACTTCGGAACCATCCCGAACGGCGTCAACTCGCCCTGCGGGCTCGTCACTAGCACCACCGACCCGACCGTCGCGCCCAGTTCATCCGCCATATCTTTCCCCAGGATGATCGGCGGCATCGCCGCAACCCGCTCCTGCACCCCAGCCAGATCGTCCGGCGACTGCGTGGCGCGGGCGCCCTCGCCCGCGGCTTTTGATGTGACGTCAACGCCTGTGGTAGGTTCCAGCGCCTCCACCGACCCGCTCTTCACCGTGCTCAGCAGATCGCTGACTCTTCGCTCTTCGCTCGAAATCATCCCCTTCAACACCGCACCCCGCGCCCGCGGCCCGCGCGATATCAGCACCTGCTCATATATCGCCGGAGCCGCCGCCACCACGTGCGGCTCTTTCGCCAGCCGTTCCATCAACTGGCGCCAATCCTTGATCCCGTCGCTTTGCGTGCGCAGCAGATTGACGTGTGAAGTCGACCCCAGCAGCCGGTCCTGAAGGTCTTGTCGGAATCCATTATTGATCGCTAGCGCGATCACCAGCGACGCCACGCCCGCCGCCACTCCCACAATCGAAATGACCGTGATGATCCCGACGAACGCCTGCCGTCGTTTGGCTCGCAGATATCTCGACGCAACAAATAACTCAAATCGCATGAGACATGAGAAAAGATGCTACTTCAATCCCGTCACCACGTACGCCTGCGCGGTGTCGTACTGGTACCCGTAGGCATACCCGTTGCCGTCGTCGAAGATCAATGGCCAGAATATCGCAGTCACGTCCGCCCCGGCGTCAGCCCCGATGGTCTTCCATAATTCCATCTTGCCGCTGGAAACATCGACCTTATAAATCTTCCCGACCTTTTCGTTCCCATGCGACGCCACATAAACCGAGTTCCCTTCCGAGGTCCACGCTCTTACCGAGTAAGTTGACTCCAGTCCGGGGATCGGTCGCAGGCTCGCGGCATCGCCATTCAGCGGCCACACATTCCACTTTCCATCCGGACCCAAAACCGCCGCGGATTTCCCGTCAGGCGAGAGCGCTGTGCCGTAAATTCCCTCCGGTGAGATCGGCTTTGAACCCCCGGTCGCAATGTCGACTAAATAGTTCCGTGCCCCGTGCCCGGCCTCAATTCCAGCTGCCAGCAGACTTTTGCCGTCAGGCAGGTAACTGGCAAACGTATAGCTCACCGAATCGTGCGTCAACGCTCTCGCCTGGCCTGCCCCGGTCGGCACCAGATTCAGTGACCCTCCCTGCGCCGGTTGCGTCACCACCCATTTTCCATCCGGAGAAATGCACTCCGCTTTTCCCGTTCCCAGCGTCAGCGGCGGAGAACCGTCCACATCCCGTAAAAACACAATGTAGTCCGAACCGCCCGCCTCGCCCACATCGAACGACAAGATCTTTTTGCCGTCGCGGCTCACGTCGGCCAGAATCGCCCAACCGAACCACCCCATCTCCCGCTCCTGCGTCGAACCCGGAGTCAGCGCGCGAATGCCACGCCCGCTAATGTGCGAAACCACCAGCATCCTGTCCTTCTGCACATCCTGCAACATCATTCCGCTGGGCGCGTTGGTCAGCCTGCGCACCTTGCCCGACAAAGTGACCGCTCGCGGATCGGTCGCGAACCCGGCCATCGTTGACGCAAACCACACCTCATCGCCCGACGGTCCCCACGCCAACCCTTCAATCGCTTCCCATCCTGTCGAAAGTTTCTTTTCCTGCCCCGAACCATCCGCCGGAATTACCGCGATCGAGCCCTGATCGTCGCCCGAGTTGTTTTCATGATCGGCAAATGCAATCCATTTTCCGTCCGGTGAAATCCGCGGCGAACTCAGCCAGTTGATGCTGTCCACCAGTACCTTTCCAATCGGATACTCGATGTGCCAGTGGTCGTTTTCTGCCATATGGCGCGCTACCGCCATGTGTTCGCCGTCCGCGGCCCAGTCCGCGTCCATCACGTCGTCGAGCACCTCCCGCGGCGTTCCCCCGCTCAGAGAGACTCGCGCCAGCGTGCCGATCACATCCAGACCGCGCGTATGCTTGCTGTTCAATCGCACTGCCAGTTCTCCATTGCGCGAGACGGCAAGAATCTCGGCATCCTTGATTCCTACCTCCCGGGCATTCGGATCATCGACGCGCGCGACGTAAAGCTGCGCGTCCCCGCCATCCCACGCGGCGTTGTAAACAATGCTTCCATCCGGCGTGAATCGAGCGTTCCCCATCGTTCCCTTACGGAACGTCACCCGCGCATATTCCGGGGGAGGCGTGTACGCCCGTATTTCGCCCGTCTTCCATCCAGCGATGAACGCAATCGCCGCTAGCGCAAAACCGATCGCAACACCGACCATCGTTTTGCGGCCTGGCCTACCCGCAGAAGCCCCGACCGGCGCGACCTTCGCCGAACCTGCCGAAATCTCCGAAAGATGCTCCAGATCGAACCCAATGTCGCTGGCCGAATGAAACCGCGACTCCGGGTTTTTCTCCAGGCAGTGATGCACAATCCGTTCCAGCGCCGGAGGAACATTCTGGTTCGTAGTCGAAAGCTCGGCCGGTTCCTCTTTAAGAATCGAGCTCATCGTGTCCGCCGGCGTCTCGCCGTGAAAAGCCCGTTTGCCCGAAAGCATCTCGTACAGAATCGCGCCGAAGCTGAAAATGTCCGACCTCGCATCCAGCGCCTGTCCCCGCACCTGCTCCGGGGACATATATCCCGCCGTCCCCAGCACCACGCCCGCTTCCGTCCCGTGGCTCATCGTGGCCAGCGTTGCCTCCGCGCCCGACCCCGTCTGCGTCAGCTTCGCCAGTCCAAAATCCAAAATCTTCACCCGCCCATCTTTGGTGACGAAAAGATTCTCCGGCTTCAAATCCCGATGAATGATTCCCTTTTCATGTGCCGCCGCCAATCCATGCGCAATCTGCAACGCAAAATCAAGCGCCCTGCGCATCGGAATCGCTCCCGCCTTCAATCGGTCGCGCAGCGTTTCACCTTCAAGCAGTTCAGAAACCACATAAGGCGAACCATCCTGGGCGCCAATATCAAACACCGCCAGAATATTCGGATGATTCAGCGCCGCCGTCGCCAGCGCCTCTTGCTCAAAACGCCGTAACCGATCGGGATCAGAAGAAATTGCCTTGGGAAGAATTTTGACCGCGACCTCACGCCTGAGCCGCGAATCCCGCGCCCGATACACTTCGCCCATCCCGCCCGCGCCCAGCGGCGAAACAATCTCGTATGGCCCTAACTTAGTCCCCGGATTCAGCATTGTTCGCGCCCATTATACAGTTGCAACCAGAACATCCCGACACATCCACGCTGTAATGGTCTGTGCTCCTCTGTGCCCTCTGTCGTTAATGCCTTCGACCTTTTTTCTTTGCGCCCTTTGCGCGAACTTCGCGCTCTTTGCGATTTAAGATTTTGCCGCACCATTCACCAGAGCCCCCTCACTCCGTCGTCCCCTCACCATAAAAACCACCGTCAGCACCGCCAGGAACGGCAATCCATACGCCAGAGTCATCCGAAACTCCCGTGTGAACGCCGTCGTCACCAGCAAAGCCACAATCGACGCCGCACCCGTCACCGTGAGCCACGGATACCCCCACATGCGAAAACTCAACGCGCTGTCTCCATGCGCCCGCCGAAAGAAAATATGCGTCACAAAAATCATCAGCCAGGTAAACAGCGCGCCAAACATCGAAATCGCCATCATCATCAAGAACGCGCTCTCCGGATACAACACAAATATCCCCGCTGCCACCGCAATCCCTACGGTAGAAACCATCAGCGCTGCCATTGGAATTCCGCGCGCATTCAGCACCCCAAACCGCCTTGCCGCATATCCCGCTCGCGACAAGCTGAACATCATCCTCGTCGTGATATATAGCTGGCTGTTCATCGCCGAAAGCGCCGCAATCAGAATTACAAAATTCACCACCCCCGCCGCGCCCGGCAAGCCTGTTCCCGCCATCACTCGCACAAACGGACTCTGCCCGCTGTTCGCCTCCGTCCACGGCACAATCGCCACAATCAGCGCAACGCTCGCCAGGTAGAAAAATGCCAGCCGCACCATCGTCGCCCGAAATGCCTTGCGTATCGCCCGCTGCGGATCTTTTGCCTCGCCCGCCGCTACCGCAATCATCTCAATCGAGAAGTAGCTGAAGATCGCCACCAGCGATGCCACCCACACACCCCACGCGCCCTTCGGCGCAAATCCTCCATGCGACGTCAGATTCCCCAATCCGATCCCGCCCAACACCATCCGCGCGCCGAGCAAAATGAACACCACAATGGCAAAGATCTTCAGCGCCGAAAAAACATACTCCACCGACCCAAACAATTCGACGTTGAATGCATTCACTCCCACCAGCACCGCGGCAAAAACCAGAATCCACACCCACCCCGGCACCGCCGGATACCAATACCGCATATAAACCGCGATCGCCGTCACCTCCGTGCCCACCCCCAGCACCAGGCACGACCAGTACGCGTACCGCACCAGAAACCCTGCCAGCGGCCCGACATAAAATTCCGCCCACGCCCCAAACGACCCCGATGTCGGATGCGCCACCGTCATCTCCGCCAGGCAACCCATAAGGAGCAACGCAATCACCGCGCCTACCGCATAACTCACCAGCACCGCCGGGCCGGCAAACCCAATCGCCGCCCCGCTTCCAAGAAACAATCCCGTCCCGATCGCTCCCCCGATCGCGATCATCGAAAGCTGCCCCGTGGTCAGCCCGCGATGCAGCCCTTTTTCCCGCTCCGCAATGGCATCGAAACCTGGCTTATCCCCGCTCATACGGTCGCCCGATTCTAGCGCACCCAACTCCCTACGGGTGCCCCACACATTCGCGTTCTTTGCGGATGTGTGGGAATGACGGGCCCGAAATCACGACGGGAATTAACCAACCAACCTCAATCGCTGTTTGCTGAATGCCGACCGACGCCTGCCGACCGACGACCGACGACCGACGACCGACGACGAATGCTATACTTCGCCCGAACTACACAACCGGAGACAAAACCTTGCGCTTCGCCATCCTCATCGCCATCTTGCTGCCCCTGGCCATCGCCGCAGCCTTTTATCTCGACTACTCTCACGCCGCCGCGATCACCCCGCCCGGCTCTCCATATCTGTTTATCTGGTCCGGCAACGCCGCCCATCAAGGCACCGATTTCCTCTCCGTCATCGACGCCAATCCCGCCTCGCCCACCTACGCTCAGGTCGTCGCCACCCTCCCGGTCGGCGTCGGAGGCACCATGCCTCACCACACGGAATACGAATTCCCTCCCGACAACCTTCTCTTTGCCAACGGATGGGTCGCCGGTCGTACCTTCATCTTCGATCTTCACGATCCCGCGCATCCCCAAATCGCCGCCCAATTCACCGACCGCGCCGGGTACAGCTTTCCTCACAGTTTCGTTCGGCTGGCCAATGGCGATCGCCTGGGAACCTTCCAGTCGTACGGCACGGGCTACGCCCCCGGCGGCGGACTCGTCGAACTCGATCCAACCGGCGCCGTCGTCCGTTCCTCGTCCGCTCTCGATCCGACTGTCAAAAAAGATCTCATCTGGCCCTACAGCCTCGCCGTCTGGCCCGAACGCGATCTCGTCATCGTCACCGACACCCCCATGGGCTGGCCCGACTGGGCCAAACTGCCGCCCGGTTCCTGGACCCTCGACAAAATCAATAAGCAGCAAACTTCTCAGGTGCAGATCTTTCGCCTCTCCGATCTCCATTTGCTCCATACCATAACCCTCCCCGCCGACGCCGCCCGCCACGATCTTTATCCCTCCGAAGCGCACGTCATGCCCGATGGCTCGATCTACCTGGGGACATTCCGCTGTGGCCTGTACCGCATGACCAACCCAGTCGGCCCGCAGCCCACCGTCGACCTCGTGCAAACCTTCCCCGGCGGCGAAAGCATGTCTACCAACTGTGCCGTACCAACTGTCGTGGGGCATTACTGGGTCCAGACCGCTGCCGCGCTGCCCGGCGTGATCGTTCTTGACATTACCAATCCCGCAAAACCCGTCGAAGTCTCTCGCCTCGTCCTCGACCACCGCTACATGATGCCGCACTGGCTCGCCGCCGACCGCAAGAGCGACAGCAAGAACGCCCGACTGATTCTCACCGGAGACGACCTGGACTGGGCGCTCGTCCTGCGCCTCGACGAGAAAGGCCAGCTGACCATCGACCGATCCTTCCGCGATTCCGGCTCCGCCATACCCGGACTCAACTTCACCCGCGACAACTGGCCGCATGGCAACGCCGGCCCCGCCGTCGTCCACGCCGCCCTCTTCGGCCCCGCATAAACACGTGGCGCAGGCCGCCCTAAAACATTGGTTTTTGCCGCCTCAAGAGTTACATTCTCTGTCATGCACCCGCGCAGGGCAGTCATCGCGTTTCTCACCGCCGCATTCTGCTCAACTCTTCTTTATGGTGATAACCTTGCCGACACCTTTCGCAAAGCCGCCGAGCGCAGCACACTCGACCAACCGGGCACCAAGCCGTTTCATCTCAAGGCTTCCGTCGCACCCAGCCATGAACGCGACAAAGACTCAGGCAGGACAGCCGATATTGAAATCTGGTGGGCGTCGCCGACGCAGTGGAAGCGGGAGCTCAGAACCCCTGGATTTCACCAGGTCCAGATCGTCAACGGCAATACCACTTGGCAGAAAAACGAAGGTGAATATTTTCCGCAGTGGCTGCAGCAAACCGCCGTGGAACTCGTCAAACCAGTACCCCCCTTGGACGACATACTCAAGCAGGCGAAAAACGCACAGGCGCGCCACATGGGCCCGATGACGATCTTGAATCTCGAAACCGTCAGCGGAACTTCTCAAACGCCAAACATCCTTCGAACCTATCTCGCGCTGTCGAACAGCACCGGCCTGCTGCTCTACGGAGGCGGTCAGGGATGGGGCGCCGAATTCAAAAACTATCAGGATTTTCACGGACTCATGGTTGCTCGTACCGTAAATGTTGGCGATCCGCAGGTCACCGCGACCGTGACTACGCTCGATGACCTTGCCTCCGTGCAACCCGACTTCTTTGACCCATCAGCGCTCGGCCCCAGTTCACCGCCCACGCAGACCATAATATTGAACGAGGTCGCGCTGAGAAAAAATCTCTTGACCGCCGACCCCACATCATGGCCTACGGTGCAAGACGGTCCGTTTGAAGGCAAAATCTCCTGCGACATCGTCGTCGACCGCGAGGGAAAGATTCGCGAGATGAGCACCATCGTCACTGAGAACCCCGCCCTGCGAGACGCCGGCAAGCAAGCCGTCGCCGCCATGCGCTTCAAACCCTTTGTTGTCGACGGCGCACCGGCGCAGGTCATGTCCCAGGTCACAATTCCCTTCAAAACCAGCCGACCGGCAGGCTCCGAAGCGTTTGGCAGTGCCCGCAGCTACTTCGAACGCGGGCTACATGCCGGCTTCCCGGCATTCGGCAACGGCGCACCCTATACATTGCATGCTGAGTTTCAGGTCAAATCGACCGACGGCACCAACGTGGCTGGGAACTACGAAGACATCTGGGTTTCCGATACACAATGGCGCCGCAACGCCAGCTTGGTGAATGGCGTCTACGCCCGCTCCCGCAACGGCGATAAAACCTACCAGCTTGCTGAAGGTGAAAACACCCCAATGCTTCAATTTGTGATGCGCGAGATGGAGCCAATCCCCGCCTTGGACACCTTTACCGAGTCCGACTGGAAAATCAGACGCGACACCGTGAACGGCGTTTCCACCATACGCCTCCTCGCCGGATACGAAGACCCACAGGGAAACTTCGACCGCGAAACCGCTATAGCATACTGGTTCGACGATAAAGGTTTATTGCTCAAGACTTATCGCCATGGAATCGAAACCGAGCGCTCAGATTTTCAGGACTTCGCTGGCGTGAAGGTCGCCCGCCATATCGACGTGCTACAGAACGGCAACATCGGACTCCAAATTAAGGTCACCGGCATTTCCCCGGCTGGAAAAATCTCCAACGGCACCTTTGAGATCAAAGGCCACGAATATACCCGCCAGTTCACCAGTGAAGCCAGGTAGCACTACTCCCTCACCAACTCGCCCCGTCTTCTCCAAAAATAAATCGCAAACGCAATCGTCACTAGCGGCAGCACCGCGCCAAACTCATCGATAAACCACTTCGTCCTTCCCGTGTCTCGCGTCAGCGGCGAAAAAATCAGTTGTATATAAAGGTTGTGACTCCCGTGCAGAATCGCGCCCGTCCACAAACTCCCCGACTTCAGCCGCAGCCACGCCAGTATGAACGAATCCGCCACCACCATCACCGTAAAGCACGTCAACCCGTACCACGTCGGAGTGCCCGCATTGTAGTCCGCCCAAATCAGCCCCGGGTAATGCCAGCACGCCCAAACAATCCCGCTGATGAAAGCCGTCGCCGTAAACCCGCAAGTCTTGAACAACTCTGGCACCAGAAATCCGCGCCAGCCAATCTCCTCGCCCAGCCCCGAAGACATTCCACGCACCATCCCCACCGTTCCGTACAGCAGCACATACACCACGCCCGAAGCCGCCGGCGAAATCCGCAGCCCCATCTTGTCCACCAGCCCGTTCAAAAACTCCTGGTTCGGAAACCCGCCCAGCCCGCTCGCCCACACAATTAAATACGCGATCGTCGCGTACATCAGGGGAACATACCAACTCATCGCCGCATACTTTGCCTGCGGCCACTTCCATCCCAGATCGCTCAGGCTGCGGTCGTAAAACTTCACTGTCGCCATCGCCGCGAGGCCGGGACACCACATGATCCCCAGCACATACATCCCGTTGCCCGCCGTCAGCCGGTGCGACCGCAAAATCAAAAAATAAAACACCGAACTGAACGCCGCCACCAGCAGCAGATACGTCACCACCTGCCTGCGTGAATTAGAAGTGTCAGTCATCATGGTGCACTCACGACCTCATTCTGCCCGCAGTATACCCGACTCGCCAAGAACCAGGCGCTCACGAATCGCTTCCTGCCCTTTGTGGTAACCAGGTTTTACTGATGACTGAAAACTGACGACTGACGACCGTTCTCTGCGCGCCCTGCGCCCTTTGCGCCTCAAAGTTTACCTGACAGTTGATAGCTGACAGCCGTTTTTGACATAGCTATCTCAAATAGCTATTCTATAAAACATGCAAGTCAGTGTCGCCGACGCCAAAAACAAGCTGCCAAAGCTCATCAAAGTCGTCGAAAGCGGCCAGCCCATCACCATCTGCCGCCGCGGCGTCCCTATCGTCGATATCGTTCGCACCGCCAAACCCACCTCCAAGAAGCGGGCCCTCGGCACCCTCGCAGGCAAAATCGCTATCGCTGATCCGAACTGGTGGAAGCCCATGACCCGCCCGCAAGCTGAAGCTTTTGTCGGCAGCGACGACTTCATCGGGGAACGCTGACCTTGCGCCTGCTTCTCGATACCGCCGTCCTCATCTACGCCGTCAATTCGCCCAGGCGCCTTTCTCGCCGCGCCGCCCGCGCGCTCGAAAACCCGCGCAATCTTCTCGAGATCAGCTCCATCTCGCTCGCTGAGATTGCCATCAAATCCTCGCTCGGCAAGCTTTCCATGACCGCTGCTCTCGCCCGCCAGGCCATCCGTGACCTTGATCTCCGCATACTTTCCTATACTGGCGAGCACGCCCTCGAGCTGTTCGATCTGCCCCGCCAGCACTCCGATCCCTTCGACCGCCAAATCATCGCCCAGGCCATCTCCGAACACATCCCCATCATCACCCCCGACGAGTCCTTCCGCCTCTACAAAAACCTCAACCTCATCTGGTGATGTCTACCAAACTGAAGGAACACGCGCCCATCTCATACCTCTTTGCACCTCCGCATCCTTTGTAGTAAAGGGGTTTCACTGATGACTGATCACTGATGACTGACGACCGTTCTTTTTGCGTCCCTTCGCGCCCTTTGCGGTTAAAGGTTTTAGCCGAAGGCTGATAGCTGACAGCTGAAAGCTCCCCCAAACTTTCGTACCCAACCCCTCACTTTCCCGCCTGCCCGTCCGCATTACAATAGATCCATCCCCTGAAAGCACCCGGGATACCCGCTCCGTCGCGCCCTGCGCGCCCGGCGCACAGACTCCGATGTTCGGCCGCGACGAAAAAATTTCCGGGTTCCGCCTCACCGCGGTGCAGTACATCATCCTCGCCATCTTTCTCGTCCTCGCCTACGGACTCTGGCGTCTGCAAGTCACCCAAAGCGATCTCTATTCTTCGCTCGCCGAAAAAAATCGCATCCGCAACGTGCCCATTCTCGCGCCCCGTGGCAAGCTGCTCGATCGCGAAGGCCGCATCATCGTCGATAACTATCCGTCTTTCTCCGCGCTGCTTCTTCGCGACTCCAATCACGACTTGCTCGCCGACTCCGACATGATCGCGCAGGGTCTGCATCTCGACCCCAAAGAAGTTCGGGCCCGCATCCGCCACGTCATGGGAGAGCCGCAGTATCAGCCCATCTTCCTCAAAGACGACATCACTCCCGACGAAGTGGCCTTCATCGAATCTCATCGCAACGAACTCCCCGAGCTCGACACCATCATGGCCCACCGCCGCCTCTATCCTCGCAACGGATTCATGGCGCACCTCATTGGCTACGTCGGCGAAGTCAGCGAAGACATGCTCAATCAGCCCGAATGGGAGCTCTACAATCCCGGCGATGTCGTCGGCAAATCCGGCGTCGAACTTGAGTACAACCAGCTCCTCATGGGCAAGAACGGCTCCCGCCAGGTCCTCGTCAACAGCCGCGGACGCGAAGTCGGCCAGCTCCAGGAAAAACCCGCCGAGCCCGGGAAAATTCTCAAGCTCACCGTCGATATCGACCTCCAGATCGCCGCCGAAGAAGCTCTCGCCGGACGCAACGGTGCCATCGTCGCCATGGATCCGCGCAACGGCGAAATCCTCGCCATGGCCAGCCGTCCCACGTTCGATCCCAACGATTTTGCCGTCCGCGTCTCGCGCGACGAATGGAACAAGCTCGTCACCGACGATGACCACCCCCTGCTCAACAAAGCCATCCAGGCCCAGCTCGCGCCCGGTTCGACTTTCAAAATCATCATGGCCACTGCCGGTCTGCAGGAAGGCATCGCTGAAGACATGCACGTCAACTGCTCCGGCGGCGCCAACTTTTACGGACGCTACTTCAAATGCTGGGTCGTCGCCGAGCATCGCGTGCACGGCTCCGTCGATATCGCCAAAGCCATCTACCAATCTTGCGACGTCTTTTTCTATACCCTCGCCGAGCGTCTCGGCATCGGCAAAATCGCCCAGTACGCCACCGAATTCGGACTCGGCCAGAAAACCGGCATCGACCTCCCGCAGGAAGTCACCGGCGTCATGCCGTCGGAGGAATGGAAGATTCGCAACTTCAAGCAAAAATGGTACGCCGGTGAAACCATCTCCGTGGGCATTGGACAGGGTGCAGTCGCCGCCACTCCTATTCAGATGGCTCGCGCCATCGGCGCCATCGCCAGCGGCGGCCTCATCGTTCGCCCCCACGTCACCAATCCCACCGATCTCCCGCCCGGCATCGTGCCCGCATCGAACGTCCCCGACAAAGTCCAACTCGCGCTCGACCCCAAAAACTGGGAGATCATCACCGACGCCATGTCCCAGGTTGTCAGCCCCGGAGGCACCGCGCCTAGCGCCCATTTGCAGGGCATCGACTTCGCCGGAAAAACCGGCAGCGCCCAAACCATATCCAATGCCCTCAAGGCCAAGCTCGGCGCCGAAGGCAAAGCCAAATTTAAAGATAACGGCTGGTTCGTCGGCGTCACCCCGCGCCGCAATCCGGAAATCGTCGTCTGCGCTCTGCTCGAAGAAGGCGAGCACGGATATCTCGCCGCTCGCACCGTCGCGCAGGTCATCAAGGCTTACGTCCAGAAAGAGCAGCACCAGCCCAGCAAGGTCGCGCAGGGCAATCAGAAAGTTGAAATCGGCGCCATCTGGAGCGAGCCCGGCGATCACGATCGCGTAAACGATCAAGATAAAGATTCATCAAAGACGAACGCGAATCGCGAAAGCAACGCGAATGCCGAAGTAAACGAAGCCAACGACGACTTCCATGCCGGCAACTTCGAAATCATAATCCCCCGCGGCCGCATGCCCCTCGCCACCGCCGCCCCCGGAGTGCACTAGTGAGACGCGACCCCAGCTCTTGCCGAGAACCGACGACCGCCGACCGACGACGCTCTTGCGTACGACGTAGGACGTGCGACGCTTCTACTGACGACTGATAACTGACGACTGATGACTGACAACTGACGACTAATATGTCCCGCTACATCTCATTCCGCGACTTCGATTGGCTCCTGCTGATCTTCGTTCTCCTCGTCTGCGCTCTCGGTGTCTGGGAGATTCGCAGCGCCACCGCTCACACCAAATTTGCCGGCGCCCATCTCAAGCAGATCTACTGGGTCCTCGGCGGCCTCGCCGCCATGTTCGCTATGAGCCTGCTCAACTATCAGGCCCTGCTCGAGCGCGTCCACTGGATGTACATCATCGCCCTCGCCTCGCTCGTCGCCGTCCGCGTCTTCGGCGAAAAATATCTCGGCGCACGCCGCTGGGTCAAAATGCCAGGAGGAGGCCACTTCCAACCCTCCGAATGGGTCAAGCTCATCCTTATCCTCGCCGTCGCCAAATACTTTGCCGACCTTCAGCAGCGCGAGCTCTCCTGGCCCGACTTCGCCAAAGCCGGGGCCATTGTCGGCATCCCCATGCTGCTCGTCCTCGCCCAGCCCGATCTCGGCACCGCCCTCACCTACCTGCCCATCGCCATCATGGGACTTTTTCTCGGCGGACTGCGCTGGAAGCAAGCCATGGCCGTCCTCATCCTCGCCGGCCTCATGATGCCGCTCGCCTGGCACGTCCTCAAGCCTTACCAGCGTGAGCGCCTCACCAGCTTTATGGAGCCTCAGGCCGACTCCGAAGGCTCCGGATATCAGGTCATCCAGTCCAAAATCGCCGTCGGCGCAGGAGGCATCTGGGGTAGCGCCGAAGGCTCCCAAACTCATCTATCTTTCTTACCGGTTCCCCAAACTGACTTCATTTTCGCCGCCTTCGCCGAGGAACATGGTTTTGTAGGCGCTTTAACCGTATTGCTGTTATACTTCATTGTGTTGATGCGTTTGACTCAGAACGCGCAGACAGCGCCCGACCGCGCTGGCACGTTTCTGGTAATGGGTGTGGTGGCCGTACTGGCCTTCCACATCTTAGTCAACGTCGGCATGGTCGTCGGCTTTATGCCGGTTACCGGAATCCCTTTGCCTTTAATGAGTTATGGCGGGTCTTCCGTCCTGTTCATGTTTTTGGCGCTAGGCATCGTTATGAATGTCCGTATGCGCCGCTTTGTGAACTGATAGGAAGAAGGCAATAAGCCGCCGCGCTTGCCATTCGCGGCCTTGAAAAAGATCAAGATTACGTTCGCCCTCGCGTTAAGGGGGCAAATCACCGGCAGGAATAGGAAGTCCGCCGGACAGGATTGAAGCGAAGCGTTACCGGGCAGGAAACGGCCCCCTCGGGTGAGAGAGCGGCCACAACCCCGCAAAACGCATGCGATCCGTGAACAAGAGATTCCAGCTTGTACATCGAAATCAGCTCCTGGGTTCGCCCGGGGGTCAGGCGCCGTTTTTCGGCGCCCTTCGCACTGCTCTATCCTCCCGCTGTCTTCCTTGTCTGATCCGGTGATCTGCGCTGAAGGGCGCAGACCGGAGTTAGTATGAACCGAGAATTATTTGTGTCCTCTACCCCGCATGAAACCCATGTGGGCTTGGTGGAAGACGATCAGTTGGCTGAGGTTTACCTCGAACGTGAAAACGAGTACACCCTCGCCGGCTCCATTTACAAGGGCAAAGTCACCCGCGTCCTCCCCGGCATGCAATCGGCTTTCGTCGATATCGGCCTCGAGCGCGACGCCTTCCTCTACGTCTCCGATTTCATGGAGCTTCAGGATGAAGACGAAGTCGACGACATCCCCACCCAGCAACGCACCTTTCAACCCACCCCTGACGCCCAGCCGGTAAACGAATCGGCCGCCGGCGACCAAGAAGGCGACGAAGGCGCCCCATCTTCTGAAGCCGACGGCAACCGCCAGAATGGCCAGCGCGATCGCGAAGGCCGGGGTAGTTGGCGCGGCCGTCGCCGCCGCGGACGCCGTGGCGAGCGCATGCCCGAAGCCAAGTACGCCTCCACTGGCGAATCCCGCGAGTCTTCCTCCGAAAATCGTGAACCCCGTGAAGACAGCCGCGACAGCCGTGGCAATCGAGAGGACCGTGAGACTCGTGGTAACCGTGACGATGCACGCGAAACCCGCGGCAATCGCCAGGATCGTGAAGACTCCCGCGACAGTCGTGACTCCCGAGGCTCCCGTGGCGGCCGTGACCGTGATCGCGGTTCCCGTGATCGCGATCGCTCCAGCCGTGACAGCTACGGCCCACCCCCCGGATACCAGCCCATCCTGCTACCCGGCGAGTCCATCTCCAAGTATCAGCGTCAGGCCCAGGCCGCCGCAGTCGGATCCAGTTCCACCTCCACTCGCGAAGCCCAACCAGCCAAGTCCTTCCCCGACGACGAGCCTCTTTTTGCCGCCGCCGAAGTCGACCAGCTTCTCCAGGCCTCACCAGCTGCTTCCACGGTTCAGGAAAACGAGACGGCCGCTCCCGAAGTCGGCACTGACGATTGGGACCGTGAGCAACAACGTCTTCATCGCATGAACGTTGCCCGCGTCTTCGGCGAAGAAGCGGAAGACAGAGCCATCGCCAACCGCCGCGCCGCCCAGGAAGAAGTCGAGAAAGAGGAAGACGAAGACGAAGACGCGGTCGATTTTCGAAAAAACGAAATCGGCGAAGCCGAACTCGTCGAGGAGCAGGCAGAAGCCAACGCTGCTCCGGTCATCCACGAAGAAGTCATTGAAGGCGAAGAAGCCGATCTCGCCGACTACGTCGAAGAACTCGATCAGGACGCCGCTTTCGAAGAACTGGAAGAAGAAACCCAATCCGCCGACGGCTCCCGCTCCACCGCCGTCACCGAACTCGCTGCCTCCGGCGAACCACCGGTAGATCTCGCCCCAACTGGTTCCGAGGGTATTGGAGAAGACACCGACGAATTCTTCTCTTCCGAACTTCAGGCCGCCTCCGGCGACTCCGAAGAAGACGACGAAGAGGCCGAGCTCGATGAAGCCCAGGCCGAAGCCGAAGCCCTGCTCGCCGCCGAAGCCGGCGGCAATGGCAACGTCGACCGCGCCGAAGTTCGCGCTCCCGCTGCCACCGCTGGCTACACCCAGCGCGCCCAGCGCGCCGGATACGAGCGCCGTGGCGGCTTCCGCGGACGCCGTGGCCCACGCGGCCGCTTCCGCCGTCAGGAATCGCGCCCGCTCCCGCAGATCACCGATCTGCTCAAGGAAGGCCAGGAAGTCCTCATCCAGATCGCCAAAGAACCGATCGGTAAAAAAGGCGCCCGCATCACCAGCCACATCGCTCTGCCTGGACGCTTCCTCGTCTACATGCCCACCGTCAATCACACCGGCGTCTCGCGCAAAATCAACTCTGAGGAAGAGCGCCAGCGCCTCAAGCGCATCATCCTCAGCGAGCGCGAAAACGGCCACGGTGGCTTCATCGTTCGCACCGCCGCCCAGGGCGCCAATGAAGAAGAGCTCCGCGCCGATATCCGCTTCCTGAAGAATCTCTGGAACGAGATCCGCAACCGCTCCGAATCGAGCAAGGCTCCCGCGCTCATCTATCACGATCTCAACATCGTCGAGCGCGTCCTCCGCGACCAGGTCAACTCCGATTTCTCCGCCATCTGGGTCGACACCGAGGCGGAATACGAGCGCATCCTTCGTTTCGCCACCCGCTTCCAGCCCGGCCTGGTCAAGCGCGTCAAGCTGTATACGAAAGAGACTCCGCTCTACGAGCAGTTCGGCCTCAACGAAGAAATCAACAAGGCGCTCAAATCCAAAGTCTGGCTCAAAAGCGGCGGATACATCGTCATCAACCAGACCGAAGCCCTCGTCGCCATCGACGTCAACACCGGCAAATATGTCGGCAAGACCACCCGCCTCGAGGACACCATCGTCAAGACCAACGTCGACGCCATCAAGGAAATCGTCCGCCAGATTCGCCTGCGCGACCTCGGCGGCATCATCGTCATCGACTTCATCGACATGGACGAGCGCCGCAATCGCCAGAAAGTCATGCAGGCCCTCGAAGAGGCCCTGCGCGCCGATCGCGCCCCGTCCAAGGTCCTTCAGTTCAACGATTTCGGACTGGTCGCCATCACTCGCAAACGCGTCAAGCAGTCGCTCGAACGTACCATAGGCACTCCCTGCCCGTACTGCCAGGCCACCGGATACGTCAAGTCCGTGCCCACCGTCTGCGACGAAATCTACATCGAGATGCGCAAGCTCGCCAAGCACCTCGAGCATCCCGACGTCATGCTGCGCGTGAACCCCGAAGTCGCCAAGGCCCTCAAAGCCAACGGCGCGCGCCTGTTGAACGAACTCGAAGAATTAACCCACAAAACCGTCATCGTGAAGAGCGATCCCGCCCTCCACCAGGAACAATTCGACGTCAACTAACCGCTTTTGCTTGTGTAGGGCGGACACTCCTGTCCGCCCCTCTTTTGTTTTCACTTCCGCATGCTGACTTCTTACTTCTGCACTGCGGCCGGATTTTGCTCTTGGGTGGCGCAGCGCTTCAGCGCTGCGATTCGAACCCGGATAAGCGACGGCTTTAGCCGCTGAGGTAAGAAGCGCTGTCGCGTTCTTTGCGATTGAGTGGAAAAAGAAAAGATTGGGGCGGACACTCCTGTCCGCCCCTTTCTTGCATTCTGACTGCTTACTTCTGCACTGCCGCCTGACTCTTCGCCCAGATCGACGCGTTCAAACACTCCACCGTCCCATCCACCACCTTGCCCAACCCTTCTTTGAACTTCGCTTCATCCACCACATCTTTCGCCAGCACCGCATCGCTCAGCGACAGCGCCGTCTGCAGAAACGACATCACCGCATCCTTCTTCTGCGCCCCCGTGTTTCTGTTAAACAACCCCTCAATGCCATTCACAATCGTCGGCACAAACCCCATGATCTGCAACAACCTCGTCACAAACACCATCTCATCTCTCCTTTTCTGATTTGACTTCTGCCTTCTCACTTCTAACTTCCGCCTTGCCACTTCCCATTCCTGCACACCCAAACATCGCGCCCGTGATCTACGTCACAGCCAGGCGACGAGACGAACCCGCACCATAACTCCGGTGAACCAAAAGACCGACCTCGACCTCAGATCCCGAACAAAGACATTCGCCCTGAGCACTCTCTGTCTCTGTCGTGATCTGCCCGCAAAAGACGAAGCCCGCACCATCGGTCGGCAACTGCTGCGCTCTTCCACTTCAGTTGGCGCCAACTACCGGGCGGCTTGCCGCGCTCGAACCAAGACCGAATTCATCGCCAAGCTCGGTATCGTCCTCGAGGAAGCTGACGAGTCTGCATTCTGGCTCGAACTTCTTTCCGAGGGCGGCATCGCGAACTCCGATAACGTAAAAGCTTTGCTCGGCGAGGCCAACCAACTGATCTCTATCTTCGTGACCTCCATCCGAACAGCCAAGGGAATGCAAGAGTGACAAGTTAGAGAGCCCCGCCTTGTTCCTAACCTCTGCCCTCTGCCCTCTCACTTCTAACTTCTGCCTTCGTTCCTGACTTCTGCCTTCTCACTTCTAACTTCTGCCTTTGTTCCTGACTTCTGCCTTCTCACTTCTAACTTCTGCCTTCCCCTACTTCCACCACCTGTCTTTCGTCGTAAACACCGCGCTGATCACGAATGCGATCGCCGCATTCAGCAGCCGGTCATACACGCTGCGCCGCACATCGTTTTTCTCGAGCACCATGATCCGGTCTTCCATAATCTTCACCAGCCCCGGCTGCTGTCCTCCCGCCAGCATGTCCATCTTGGCTTCGAGGCGCGCCAGTTTTTCCAGCACCTCGTGCTCAAATACTTCGCTCTCCACCCGCACCACCAGCGGCTTTCCCGCCATCGACCCGGCCGCCAGATTTCTCAAAACATCGTCTTGGCTCATAATGGATAGTCCACGTGTAACGCCGCCGAATACCGCGAATACTTCGCCGGCGTCGAATTGTCGTATTGCTGCAGATAGCAATCCTGTATCTGCGACAGCCGCGGAATCGTGAACGTCTGCGTCGTAAACCGCCCGATCAGGTTCTGATTATTTCCCGCGCCCCACCCCTCATCGCTCCATCTCACTTCAATTCCTCCTCCTGCCGGCGGCGCATTCCCGGCATCGATGCTCATGGTCGTCGATGTCGCCTCCGTGATCTGCGCCGCCGTCAAATCCGCAATGTACGAACTCCCAATCTCCGAGTTCGCAAACTGCGTCACATCCACCGGCATCGAAACCTTAGCTGCCTCAAACTCGAAGCCCAGCGCCGGATTCGCCGCCTGCCCAAACGCAATCTGATACATGCTGTTTTCTCCCGCCAGGTCCTGCACCTCGATCTGCACCTCTTTCACAATCGCCGAAAACGAAGCGCCGCATCCCGCCACGCCCACATTCAACCCATCGCCCGGAAAAATATCCGCTGCTCCGCCCGGCAGGTAGTTGCTCCACGTTGTGTACTCTCCGCTCCACGCCGCATTCGCCGCATCGTCCAGAATCGCCAGTGCCGCGTTCTCGCAATCCGCCGCCGTCCGCGCCAGCGGCAGTTTCACGTGCCGTACGGCTGCCCGCCCGCCATCGTCGATCCCGTACCGTTGCTCCGCGATGCTCGCCGGATTTGTGACCCATGCCACTGCCCGCCCCCGCCCGCGGTAATGCACTTCAATCTGCTCGTCGGCCGCCGGAACATACTCCGTATAAAACTCCAGCGTGTCGCTCGACGTGATCGTGCACTGCGCGCCATCCTTCAAATCGCCCGCCAGCAGCGTGCTGAACGCCTGCCCCGGCAGCGCGCCACGCACGCACGCGTTCGGCACATCCAGAATCCGCGTGAATGCCACCGTGCACTCCAGGTTCGCCGCATTGATCAGGGCGTACGTGCAGAATCCCGGCGGCGCCGTCATCAGGTTGTCATACAGGACCGTCGATGGAGCCACTTCTGTCGCCGGGTTCAGCGGATCGATGTCATGCACCTCCAGCACCACCTGGACCTGCGCCGGAATCGCCGCTCCGCCATACCCCGCGCCCGCCGGATGGTCCGCCGAATGGAACGTCTGCTCTTGCCGGAAAATCTCCTGCGAATACAGCCGCGTCGTCATCACGTAGTGATGTCCGCTCGCCGTCGTCATTACCACTCCCGTCGCTACCCCGTTGATCACCGCCTGAATATTCGACTGGCTCCCGTTCGGCGTAATCAGGAATCCCGCCAGACATCCCCCAATCGACACCGCTCCCGGATACAATCCTCCAATCACCGCGCTCGACGCTGCGCTGAACTGCACATCCCCATGCTGAATCACCACTGCCCCGCCCAGTTGCACCTGCTCCACCAGCTGCACCGTAGTGGCTCCATCCACTCCCGTTCCGCCCGCAATATGCAGCTTCGCCGCCTGGATCGACACTGCGCTCGCCGGGTCCGTTACCGTCCAAAGCGCCGGGCTGAGCGCCGTCTCCGTGTACTCTTCATCCAGAATGATTTCGCTGGTCTTCTGAAACGGCGTCTGCGAGAGATAAAACTTGTACGTCAACCCATCGCCAACGAAATAATCCTTCACATACGGCTGCGGCTCCATGTCTCCGATCACCGTCACGTTGTTGGCTACATCGTTCGCGACCGCCAGCTTCAACCCTTGCGGCACGAAGGTCGGGTCCGCATCACCCAGCGCGTATGCGCTCGCGCCCAGTGGAGCAAAACTCAACGAGCCGTTCTGCAGCCGGTAGCATGCCCGCGCCTGCGCCGCCAGTTCTGCCGCGTGTTGCGACCACGTCTTCTGCGGATCGGCTGCATACCCCGCCACATAATCCAGGCTTTGCACCGCGCTCACGTCAATCGACGCGCCCATCAAATCCTGCGTCAGTTGCCGCAACGCCGCGCCCGCTGTCCGCTCCACAAACGGCACCACCACCGGTACCTGTTTCAGGTCGAGCAGCGCTTCATCGCCCTCCGCCACCACGTCATACCGGTACAGCGGTCCCTGCTCGCCGCGTCCCAAATATTCGAACGCCGGCGCCTGCGTCAGATATCCCGTAAACACCAGTTGCCCGCCCGCCAGCGTCAGCACGACGCGCGCCCCCGCCACCGGAACCACGAATCCCGCCCCGCCCACCAAACTTGCCGACATCTCCGCCGGCTGATTCAGCTTCCTGACCACCTTCGGCAGTCGTTCCGCAGCGATTGCCGACGTATAATCCCGCAGCCCCGCCCCATTCAAATTGTCTATTTGCAATGTCATATATGTGTCTCTGTCTAGTTCGCCAAACCGGAAACTGTTCGGGAGGGCACGGCTTCAGCCGTGCCGCCCAATGCACCCTAACCCATGTCATTCCGAACGGCTCTAGCCGTGAGGAATCTGCTGTTTGCTTTCAGTTCTGCATTCCGACTTCCTGGCCACTTCTGCCTTCTACCTTCTGACTTCTGCATTCATTTCACCCCGCACACCCCCACAGCCCCGTCCAGCCCAGCATCCCCGCTCGCCCCGCAGATCTGCTCGTTCCACTGCTTCTTCAATTCCGCCGCTCGGGGCAGCGCAGTCTTCTGCGCGCTCACCTGCGCAGCAGCCGCTCCGGAACTCTGCGGAATCAGCTGCGCAAAGCTGTCTACTGTGGTCACAATCAGATTGACTGCTGCCGCAATCCTCGCCGACAAAGCCGCATTCTCAATGTGTGCCGCCTGTAGCAGCGCCGGCAGATTCTGATTGATGTCCGCAATCGCCGCCTGTATCTGTTCCAGCAGCGTCGCGCTCGGCGCAGCTTTGTACTGGTTGTAAAGTGACGCCAGCAGATTCAGATCCGCGCTCGCCTGCGCCGAAATCTTCTGAATCGCCGCCGCATCCGCCGCGCTGATCTGCTGCCCTGACTCGAGCGTGCTTACCACCGTCCCAATGTTCAGCGCCATCTGTGTCAGCACCGGCAAATCCGCCAGCGCCACGCTGATCCACTCCGCGCTGCAGCCCGTCGCGGCCAGCGCCACCGCCAAAACCACCACCAACCCCACCTTCGCTCCATTCACTTTCATTTTTTCTCCTTTTCATTTTTCTGTTAGCTTGAAAACTAGCCGTGAGCCAAAAGCCGAGAGCTAATAGCCATAAGCCTTAGCTGACGACTGATGACTGACGACTGACGACTAGCAAATGAAATCCCTCGACGACTACCTCCACGACGCCGAACTCGCACACGGACACCTCTGCGCCGGCCAGGTCCTCGGAGTCCGCCTCGCCATGCTTGGCCTGAATCAGTTGGGAATCGAGGACCCGCGCGGCAAAGACCGCAAGCGCCTCGTCACCTTCGTCGAAATCGACCGCTGCGCCACCGACGCCGTCGCCGTCGTCACCGGATGCCGCCTCGGCAAACGCGCCCTCAAATTCCGCGACTGGGGCAAAATGGCCGCCACCTTCGTCGACGTCTCCACCGGCAAAGCCATTCGCATCGCCGCCAAAGAATCCTCCAAGCAACGCGCCCGCGAACTCCACCCCGAAATCGAAAATAAAAATCAGCAGCAGATGCTCGCCTACCGCGAAATGGCAGACGACGACCTCTTCACCCTGCAATGGGTAAAGGTCGACCTCCCGCCGGAAGAATTTCCCGGCTACAAAGGCGAACGCATTGTCTGTGATTTATGCGGCGAAGGCATCAACTTTCGCCGCGAAGTCCGCCGCGGCGCCCAGACTCTCTGCCGCTCCTGCTCCGGCGAACAATACTACCAACCCCTCTGATCGCCGCTGTCGCGCACCTACAAACAAAAAAGCACGGCCTCAGCCGTGCCGCCATCACACCCTATCCATTGTCATTCCGAACGCTTTAGCCGTTAGGAATCTGCTGTTCTTGCCTGAATGGGAGGGCGTTTTTCTGTTTTTGATTCACTTCTGCATTCAAACTTCTGCCTTTTGACTTTCGGTTCTACTAATGACTAATGACTAACGACTAATGACTGGTGTTCTGCTCCACCGCCCCCGCCACCCTCAGCACTGTCGCCTCATCGAAATGCTTGCCCAGAATTTGCAGCCCGATCGGCAGCTTGTCTTTCGTCTCGCCGCACGGCACCGAAATCCCCGGAATCCCCGCCAAATCCGCCGTCACCGTGTAAATATCCGCCAGATACATCGCCAGCGGATCGTCAACTTTTTCGCCCAGCTTGAACGCCGCCGTCGGCGAAGTGGGTGTCACAATCACATCCACTTGCTTGAACGCCTCGGCGAAATCCCGCGCCAGAAGCGCCCTTACTTTTTGCGCTTTCAGATAATACGCGTCGTAATAACCCGCGCTCAAAACATACGTTCCCAGCATGATCCGCCGCTTCACTTCCGCCCCAAATCCCTCGTCGCGCGTCCGCCGGTACATCTCACTCAGCGTCTTCGCATTCTTCGCTCGATACCCATACCGCACGCCGTCATATCGCGCCAGGTTCGACGAAGCCTCCGCCGTCGCAATGATGTAATACACCGGGATCGCATATTTCGTATGCGGCAACGACACCGGCACAATCTCGCATCCCTGCTGCGCCAGTTTCTGTATTGCAGCCTCTACGGCACCCTTGACCTCCGCATCCAGACCTTCGGCGAAATACTCTTTCGCCACGCCAATCTTCAATCCACGAACCGGCTTTTCCATCTCCGCTACATAATCCGGCACCGGCACATCCGCCGAAGTCGCATCCATCGGATCGCGCCCCGCAATCACGCCCAGTACGATCGCCGCATCTTTCACCGTCTTCGTCAACGGCCCAATGTGATCGAGCGACGACGCAAACGCAATCAGCCCATACCGCGAAACTCGCCCATACGTCGGCATCAACCCAACCACGCCGCAAAATGACGCCGGCTGCCGGATCGATCCTCCCGTATCCGATCCCAACGCTGCCACCGCCATATCCGCCGCTACCGCTGCCGCCGACCCGCCCGACGAACCTCCCGGCACTCGGCTCAAATCCCGCGGATTGTGCACTGGCTTCCACGCCGAATTTTCATTTGACGACCCCATGGCAAACTCATCGCAATTCGCTTTTCCCAGCATGATCGCACCCGCCGCTTCCATCTTGGCGACGGCCGTGCAGTCGTACGGCGGAATAAAATTTCCCAGAATCTTCGACCCCGCCGTTGTGCGCACGTCTTTTGTGACCATCACATCCTTGATCGCAACCGGCACTCCAGCGAGCGGCAGCAACGCCTCGCCGCGCGCCGCCAACCCATCGATCTCATTCGCTTTTTCGACCGCGCGCTCTCTGCACAACGTCAGGTACGCCCCAATCGCCGGATCTTCCCTTTCGATCCGCGCGTAGTACTGCTCCACCAGGGCAAACGCAGTTGTCCTGCGCTCCCGAATCGCGCCGCGGACGGTATCAATCGTCAAAGAATTCGCCATCGTTTCAGATTCAAAAGACAGAAGTCAGAATGCAGAAGTAAAATCGCGCTCCCTTCTGCACTCTGACTTCTAACTTCTGCCTTATCTTTCAATCACCTTCGGGACTTTGAAGTACGTCCCGTCGCTCACAGGCGCATTCGCCATCGCCACATCGTGCGGCAGCGATTTTCTCAGTCCCTCAAGCACATCCTCCCGCGGGGTCGAGCTTTTTTTCCCGCTTGTCACCTGCGCCATGGGCCCAACCGACGCCGTATCAACCTCATTCAGCCGGCCCATGTAGTCCAAAATCGAGTTCAGGTCGCGCTGCATCCGCACGCGTTCCTCCCCTGTGAGTTCAAGATTGGCAAGCCCGGTGATATAGGAAACGTCTTTTTCGCTGACCTTCATGCTATGAACTGCGGACCCGAAGAAGCTAGAAAATCTTTTTTTTCTACCCTCTAATTTCAGAATATCAGTTTTGACAGGGTAAACCTGACACGATTGGGAACAATATTTTTCCCATGGAATCAGTGTTTTGCGCGAATGTTGGCAGATTTGGGGGCTTGACAAGAATTTCTGTAATTCACGCACCAGGCGGGAATTCACGCAAAACGTACCCCAAAGCGTCATTTTTGTCCTGGAAACGCCCCTCCAGCTGGCCATCCTCGACGGCTGAGAGAATTTTTTTGAAACGCGGTCCCGGCGGGTATCCGGCGGCGATCAGATCATCGCCCGTGACCAGCGGCCGAGGGCGGAGCGCGGCTTCCGGCAGGTGAGCCATTTTTTCACGCGTAAACTCATAAGCCCCAAGATTACAATGACTTGAGAGGCAATCGATGCGGTGTAATTCCAGATGTTCGTCAAAATTTGGCATGCGAACAAATTTTTTAAACGTCGACTCGCTCATCCGCTGCGCGTGGCCAAAACGCATGTGATTGTCAACCAAAGCAAGAATCTGCCGGGTTTCGTCTCCCGAAAATCGCAAGCGTTCGCAGATCGCCTCGGCCATTTTCACGCCGACGTCGACATGTCCATCAAAACGAATGCGATCGGGCGCCACACGAAAAGTCGGCGGCTTGCCCACATCGTGCAATAAAGCTCCCCACGCCAGCGTGGGCGGGCATGGCTGTGGCAGCTTGCTCAGTAAAAGCAGCGTGTGAACAAAAACATCGCCCTCGGGATGAAACTCCGGTGGTTGTGCAATCCCTTTCATTGCTTCGATTTCCGGCAAAACCTCATGCTGCAGGCCAGTCTGATCGAGCAATAAAAATGCTTCGCGAGCATGACCTTCCGTCAGCATTTTTGTGAGTTCATCACGCACTCGCTCGCGGGAAACCTGACGAATTTCCGGCGCCAGTTGTTTAATTGCCGCGAACGTCTTCGATTCGATTTCATAGCCGAAACGAGCCGCGAACCGAACCGCTCGCAGCATTCGGAGTTTGTCTTCGGTAAATCTTAGTTCGGGTTCGCCGATGGTTCGAATGATCTTGCGTTTTAAATCCTCCTGCCCGCCGACATAATCCAGCACTTTGTTGGTGATGGGATCAAGCAGCAATCCGTTGATAGTAAAGTCCCGCCGCTGCACGTCTTGGCGCGCATCATGTGTGAATCGGACTTCATCCGGATGGCGGCCGTCGGAATATCCGATGTCGCTGCGAAATGTGGCAACCTCGACATCCTTCGGCTGACTCTCGACTCGCGCGTCGTCTGGTATTGGCACCAGCACCACGCCGAACTGCGCGCCGACCGCATAGGTCTGAGGGAAAATTCGCATGACTTCTTCCGGCGTGGCCTCTGTCGCAACGTCATAGTCAGCAGGCTCGCGTTTGAGCAGAAGATCGCGTACGCAACCGCCCGCCAGATAGGCCTGATGGCCTTTCTCACGCAGGGTGCGAATGATCGAAATGGCAAAGTCTCTCGCGTCCATACCGAGTCTTTACCAGATAGTATATGGACATGCCCGGCGCTAAAATTCTCGGCATTGAAAGCTCGTGTGACGAGACGGCTGCATCCGTGGTGCGATCAGGCGAGAAAGTTATCTCAAATGTCGTCTTCTCGCAGATTGCGACGCACCAGCCGTATGGCGGAGTTGTGCCGGAACTGGCTTCCCGCGAGCATCTGCGGGCAATCGTTCCGGTAGTACGAAAAGCGTTGGCGGATGCTGGTCAAAGCTTTCAGTCCATCGATGCGCTGGCCGTCACCCAGGGCCCCGGGCTGGCGGGAGCTTTGCTTGTCGGAATCAGCTACGCGAAAGCACTGGCTTTTGCTCTCGAAAAGCCGTTGATTGCCGTAAATCATCTCGAAGGCCATATCCACGCGGTGTTGCTCGAGGAGCGGCAAAAAGGAAATCGCGAATTAAATTTTCCAGTGCTGGCGCTGGTGGTCTCCGGTGGGCACACGCACTTATACCTTGCAGCCAAAAAAAGTGATAGCTGGTCCTACCAGAATGTCGGGCACACGCGAGACGACGCGGCTGGCGAGGCTTTCGACAAAGTTGCCAAACTGCTCGCGCTGGGATATCCCGGCGGGCCGATTATAGACAAGCTTGCACCGCACGGTAATCCTGAAGCCGTAAAATTCCCGCCGGCGCAACTGAAGCACCGCGACCGCAATGACCGAGGTAATCCCGCAGACGCCCTGCGCTTCGATTTTTCCTACAGCGGAATTAAAACAGCTGTGTTGCGATACGTCGAGACCAACGATTTGCACCAATCGATTGATGCCCGGAGGCGAGCACTGGCCACGCCGAACAAGCCAACAGTCGAAGACTATCTGCGGCTTTGCGATCGGCAGTCTCTGGATCTGATCGCGTCATTTCAACATGCGATGATCGAGGACCTCGTCGGCAAAACTCTGGCCGCAGCGCGGGCTTTCGATGTGGCAACTTTGTTCGTCACCGGGGGAGTGGCGGCGAACCAGGCACTGCGCCGGCGATTCGAAGATGTGTCAGCGCAGGAAGGGTTACCGGTATTTTTTCCTTCTCGCCCGCTTTCCACCGACAACGCGGCCATGATCGCGGCCGCAGCTTATCCGAAATTTCTGGTAAACGATTTCGCGCCAATGGATTTTTCCGCCGAAGCCGGCATGGCGCTGAAATAAGCGGAGTACCATTCGTTTTTCGCGTGCGCGGCGTTCACTGGATGTTCTGGGAATAATAGCCGTCGCGGGCCTCTATGCTCATATCTTTCTTGTTAGTCGAAACTTGAATCTTGTGGTAGTCCCCGGAGACTTGCGGAGCAACCGGGGTGTAACCGAGGCTGTATTGCGTGCGGAGTTCCTGTTCGATCTGAGCATAGATCTGATCGACGGGCAGCTTCTTTGAGACTTCAAAAAGACGTCCTCCAGTGGGTTGAGCCATCTGTTCAAGAATTTTTTTTCCATCGGGATGAGTTGCCTGAGGGTAGCCGCCACCACCGTGGCGGCCCATGCCCCCGCCCATCGGCCCGCCCATTCCCGGATAACCGAAGCCACCTTTCGGGCCAGACTGATAGGCTTCGTCATCTTTGAAGAGGATGGAATAAACGATGGTGTCGGCGCGTTGGGCGCTCTCGATCGCCGATTGCAGCGTCTCTTTGCTGCCGCGATCGACGCCGTCGGAGAGGATGACAATGGCTTTACGGCCGGATTGCTTCTTCATTAACTCGTTTGAGGCAAGGTAAACCGCGTCATATAGCAACGTTCCTCCGCCTGCGTGCGCTCTTCCGCTGCCGGGCCAGCCGCCGCGACCCTGACTTGATCCGGAGCTTTGCGGTGCGTTGCCCGACGATTGGTTGAACTGCGGTGTCTGCAAAAGATTCAGAGCGTCTTCCAGTTTCTGGCGGGAAGACGTGAGATCTTGTAACAATTCCACCTCGCGATCGAAATGGATAATGAAAGCCTTGTCCGTGTTCTCGCGGACCATCTGATCAAGAAACGTGCGGCTGGCAGTGCGTTCGTCATCGAGCACGCGGCGCTGACTGAGGCTGGTATCGACGAGAAGTCCGAGTGTCAGTGGTTGGTCGGTATATTTAGCGAAGTAGCGGATGGTCTGTGGGTGCCCATTGTCGGTGAGAGCGAAATCGTCTTTGACAAGGTCAGAAACCAGATTGCCTTTCTTGTCGCGGACACTGGCATAAACATTCACCACATTTACGTGCACGGAAACAGTAGTCACCGATTCGTTATTTGCTCCAGGCGTGGCAGCGATCGAGGTTGCCGACTGGTTCGCGTTCGCCGATTGCGCTGCGAGCTGCGAAAGCAAGCCGAGCGGCACAACGGCGCAGAAGATAACGGTGACAAGCCACTGTAAAGCTTTACCTGCAGAATGGAACATGGACGCGGTTGAAATCCAAAGCGAATTATCTGGTGAGAATGTAAGTGTATGCGAATGGTTGTGGAGAGCATCGTAAAACTTTGTAAAGCGCACGAGTTGAAAAGGATTAAAGCGAACTTTGCAACAAAAACAATACACGCAAGGCTGACAAAATTTGCCGGTGCAGGTCGGAAGATGTTGCCGCGTCGCTCGCAGGGCACCGCGAGGGGGCTTGGCCGTTCCGCTGGTAAATCGCTCAGTTTGAATGAGATAAGCTTCGAATGGGCTTGGAAGCGGAATTGCGTGTCACCACTGGACGATGGCCGCTGAAGTTGAGTGACATCGTGCCGATAGAGACTGAGGATCGGCAATCGTGGTCCGAATGGAGGCTAGTATGTCAGTAGCAGGCGTGGGAAGCCATGTACCATCCACTCAGAGCTTTCAAAGCATTCAGCAGTTTCAACAGGAATTTCAGCAACTCGGCCAGGCCTTGCAGTCGGGCAATCTGTCGGCTGCGCAATCCGACTTCGCGACCTTGCAGTCGCTCCAGCCGCAGGGAAGCAGCAGTGCCCAGAGCGGCAATCCGATTGCCCAAGCGTTCACCCAGCTGTCACAGGATTTGCAGTCCGGGAATCTGTCGGGTGCACAGCAGGACTACCAGACGATTCAGCAAGACTTTCAGAGGCAGGCGACTTCTGTACATCATCACCGCAGCGGCGGGGGGCAAAGTGAAATCACTCAGCTGATGAGCGAATTGGGCCAGTCGCTGCAGTCAGGTAACCTGACCACCGCGCAACAGACGTACAACAGTCTGGTGCAGGACTTGCAGCAGTTCAGCCAGAGTAGTGGTTCGTCGTCTGCGCTGATTTCGGCGCAGGCGAGTTCAGCGGCACTCTCGGTTAGCGCTTAGCTGAATGTGGAGTTGGCGAACGGCTGGGCTGGTTATGGTTCAATGCCGCGAGTGGTCTCCTCAGCCTGGGCGCTCGCAACTGCAGGGTAGGGTATCTGCTTTCGCCGGCGCAAGTCAGAAAGCAGACGCGACCGTGTCAGCCACAATCCCAGCGCGATAGTCGCCGCCCACGTGACCGCGGCCAGCGAAAACGCGGCAACATCCGCAGTGCGACTGCCGGGCGCAACCAGGCTAGCCACGCGTTGCGCAAGAACTCCGGCAACGATTGCGGTCAGCAGAGCCTTGCCGAGTTCACCCCATTGCAACTCGTCGACCGGAATCAGCCTGCGCCGATGAAGCAGACCCGCCAGCACTATCGTATTGGCGACAATCCCGATATCAGAAGCAATGGCTAATCCGACCGTGGACAATCCGCGATAAAGTGCCGAATAGACCGGCAACGAAGCCACAGTCACAATGGTACTGGCGACCATGGGAGTAAGCGTATTACCGGCTGCATAAAAAGCGCGGGCGTACAAAGCCTGAGCCGACCAGAACGCCAGCGAAAGCGAAAACCAAAAAAAATAAACTGCGGTCGCTTGCGAATCCGAGAACTGGAATCTCCCCCGACGGTAAACCAGGTCGATCAGCGGTAATGCGGTTACCATCATCAGGCTGCTGGTCAAAATAGAGGCCGCGCTGATTCGGTAGACCGATCCGCTCACCGTAGCAGCGAATTCACGAAGACGTTTCTCCCCAAACAGCCGCGCGAAAAATGGCAATGATGCCTGACCCGCCGCCTGACCCAGAATCGCCATAGGCACCGCAAACAGGCGCTTCGCGTAATTCAGCCGCGTGATTTCGCCAACTCCATTGGAGGCGAAATGGCGCAGAATCCAATCGTCGGCGCTGACCAACGAAACGCCGAGCGCAAGCGGAATCGTAAGTCGAACCCATTCAAGAAAAGCAGGGTTACGCATGGCAAAAGAAATTCGATACCCGGTGCCGATGCGCGCCGCGCCAATGGCGTTGATCAGGAATGGTCCGAGAATGCTGCCAATCAGCGCCCCATAAGCCAGGGACGAGATGCCCAACGGCTTCGACAAGAGCACCCCACCGAGAATGATGCAGGCGTTGTAAAGCAAAGGCCCCAGGGCTGGGAACAAAAAAAGTCGCCGGGAAAGCAGTACCGCCGACACAACTCCGCCGACATAAAAAAAGATTTGTGCGGGCAAAAGAATGCGCGTGAGATGAACGCACAGGACCACTTGTTCGGCTGTAAATCCGCTGAAGAAGTAGCGGGTCATTTGTGGCGTGAAGATTTCGGCCAATACTACGCCGAAGCCCAAAACCACAGTCATGATGGTAATGATGACCGAAAAGGTTTTTTCTGCATCCTTCTGTTTACCCTCAGCCAGAAAGCGGGTGTAGATGGAAACAAAGGTGATGGAAGCAGTACCACCAGAAACGATGTAGTTGAGCCAGTCGGGGATGGTGAATCCGGCGACGTAGGCGTCGGTCTGAAGACCGGCTCCAAAGGCCCAGGCGATATAGGCTTCGCGGACGTATCCGATCACGCGCGAGAGCATGATGGCAGACATCAGCAGCACGGTCGCAGAAAACTCCGTGTGCTCATGCGACGGCCGTAACAGGCGCAAGACGCGATTCAGCATGACCGCCGGCTATTCATTCGCAAATGTTGGCGCAATCTTCTGAGAGCGTAACAGAGGTGATGACAAACACATGCGCCTATCTCGCTTTGGCTAGTTACAAAGGATATAATGCGCGGTCGCGTCTGAGGCCTGATGCGCTGCGAGACGGCTCTGCTGTGATAGGCCTGCTTTGACAGGCTTGAGTGGCGCGCCCGATAATCCGATGCGTGGCGGACTCGACTGAACGCGTTGTTTCTGCTTTATTCCACCGATCCTTCCGGAAAACCTTTCCGCGCGCAGTGCGTGGGGAAGGCGTTTACCTATGGGATGAGAATGGCAAACGCTACCTGGATTTCTGCTCGTCAGCGGTGGTGAATTTTATCGGTCACGGAGTCGGCGAAATCGCAGATGCGATGGCGGCGCAAGCGAAACAACTGGAATTTGTCCACAGCAGCCAGTTCACCACGCCAGTTGCCGAAGAATATGCTTCGGAGCTGCTTGCATTTGCTGGTCCGAACTTTGCTGGCGGACGTATTTTCTTCACCAGCGGAGGATCGGAAGCCATCGAAACCGCGCTCAAATTGGCACGGCAGTATCAGGTGGAAATCGGGCATCCCGAGCGCTACCAGACGTTTAGCCGAAAGCAAAGCTATCATGGTGCGACTCTCGGCGCGTTGGCGGTGTCTGGAAATCAGCGACGCCGGCTTATGTATTTTCCGATGGTTCGAGAATTCACGCACGTTGGCACGCCGTACTGCTATCGCTGTGCGTACGATTGCACTGATGGTTGCCGGAACTGTGGCCTGGACTATGCAGCGGAACTCGATCATGCGTTGGAGCGTGCGAATTGCGAAGCCGCGGCCTTCATTTTTGAGCCGGTCAGCGGGGCGACATTGGGAGCCGTTGTCCCTCCGCCTGGCTATCTGCAGGAAGTTGCTGACGTTTGCCGGAAGCATCATGCCCTGCTGATTGCCGACGAAGTCATGACCGGCATAGGGAGGACGGGGCGAAACTTCGCCGTTGACCATTGGGATGTTGCACCCGACATTCTTGTAACCGCCAAAGGATTATCCAGCGGATACGCGCCGTTGGGAGCGGTTATTGCGACGAAGCGGGTCGCTGATGCTATTGCCAACGGCTCTGGAACATTCGTCCATGGATTCACATACAACTGCCATCCAGTTTCGCTGGCGGCCGGACGTGCGGTTCTTGGGTATCTGCAAGCCCATTCGCTGGTGCGGGCTGCGGATTCGGGCGTTGTAGGAACGCCAGCCGATGAACTCAAAACATTACTTGCGGCCCTTCGCGATCTGCCTTGCGTCGGTGACGTGCGGGGCATTGGCTTGCTCTGGGCCGTCGAATTTGTCGCCGACAAAAAGACGAAACAGCCTCTTGCGGTCGAACACAACTTCGCAGCGAAAGTTGCCGAGGCTGCGATGAAGCGCGGAGTGCTCGTGTATCCCATGCAGGGCTGCGCGGATGGCACGGCCGGCGATCATGTTCTGATAGCACCCGCGGCGGTAATCACTCACGGTGATCTTCAGTTTGGTATCGAGAAACTTCGTGAAGCGATTAACGATTTGGGCTAGACTTTCGCGGCCGTAATCTGGGGCGCGCTCGTCCGGATGCCCAGACTGTTCAGGCATTTCATCGCTGCTTCATTGCCGGTACGGATGCAGTCGGGCACGCCGATACCACGATAGCCGTTGCCGGCGAGCGCCAGGCCGGGAAGTTGCTGTAGAAAGCTGTCGATGCGGGAGAGCCGTTCAAGATGGCCAACGCCGTACTGGGCCATCGATCGCCGCCAGCGATGAACGCGCCCGAACAACGGCTCGGCGCTAAGGCCAATGATCTGACCCAGTTCCGCGCGTACGCTGTTCAGAATTTCGTCATCCGGTGCATTCAATATCGCTTCATTCCTCGCTGCACCCACAAAACAACGAATCAACGCACGATTTGCCGCAGCCCGATGAGGAAATTTATTGTGAACGAAGGTCGCGGCCATCATGCGAGTACCTTCGCTGCGTGGCACCAGGAAGCCGAATCCCGGAGGCAGCGATTGACGCACGCCGCCCTCATAGCCGAGATTTACGGTGATCGAAGAAGTGTAGACAATTCCACGCAAGTCCGTGGCGAGGTCGGAACCGAAATTATCGACCAGATCAGCCGCGATTTGCGCCGGTGTGGCGATTACAACCGCGTCAAAGTAATCCGACGCATAACCCGCTGAAACGACCCAACCACCGGCTTCGCGCGTAATCGATTGCACCGGCGTGCTCGGTTTCAACTTCGATCCATCGAGCTTGGCTACAGCAGCATCCGCCATGCCCTGCATTCCTCCGGTTAGCGCGGTGAACAGCGGACGGCCAGGCCCTTTCGCAGCCTTCGCCATCTTACGCCGCGCAGAAAGCATGGCACGGCCAAGACTTCCGTGCTGGGCTTCCATCTCGGCGAAGCGAGGTAGCGCCGCGCGAACCGACAGCTGGTCGGCCCCACCGCCATAAACGCCAGAGAGCAGCGGATCCGCGAGCCGGTCTACCATCTCCGGGCCGTAATGACGCGTGACGAAAGCGGCGACGGTCTCGTCCTCATCAGCTTTCCGCGGGGGATGAAACCACTCGGCGGCCATGCGAAGTTTTGCTCCTACTGAAAATAGCGGGGAGAGCACGGTCGGCAGAATCTTCGTGGGCACCATGAACATGAGGCCGTCGGGAATGACCACCAGACGGCCTTTGACTACGATGAAAGTCTTGCGCTCGGCGTCGTTCGAAGGCACAAGTTGATCGCCGATGCCGAGTTCCCGGCAGAAATCGGACGCCCAAGGTTTTTCCGTGAGAAAAGAATCGGGCCCGGCTTCGACCTGGCAGCCATCGATCATCTCGGTGCAAAGCACTCCACCAAAACGCGCCGTTGACTCGAACAGCGTGTAATCGATTTCAGCGCCGGCTTGGCGCTGTTTTTCGAGGGTGAATGCGGCTGACAATCCCGCGCAGCCGCCCCCGATCACCGCGACGCGCTTCACACTGCCTGCCTTATGCGCGACCGCGCAACCTCTGCCAGGGCCCTCGCCAGCAGGGGGGAATCGTTAAGCGATTGCGCGCGCCAAAGTTTCATCTGGTGCTGTTCGGCAAATTGTTTGAATCCGATGTCGATGTCGTAGAGAATTTCGACGTGATCGCAAAGAAATCCGCTTGGCTGAATGAAAACACCGTTGTAACCTTGCGCTTTGATTTTCAGAATAGTGTCTTCGACCGTCGGCCCAATCCACGGCCCACCGGACATTCCCTGGCTCTGGAAGGCAAATGTCCAATCGCCTGCGTTTAACCCGGCTTCCGTGGCCACGAGTCCAGCGGTTTCCTTCGCCTGCGTTTCATAAGGATCACCATCAGTGATCGTTCTTTGCGGCACGCTGTGCGCGGTAAAAATGACTGGCAACTTGCCGCCATGTTCGGTCTCTGCCGATTGCAGCCCCGCGTGTAGTCGTTCTGCAAACGCTCGAATCAGAAACGGCTGATCATGCCATGATTCGACGAAATCGATGGTGAATTGTGGATTATTCTGCGTCAGCGCCGATCGGTAAAGGCCGGTGCTGGTGCGCGAATTTTGCGGCGCAAGACAAATTGCAATCGTGTGTTGTACACCGTCGGCTTGCATTTTGCGCACCGCGTCGGCGATGTATGGTTTCCAGTTCCTCATGCCAACGTAAACCGGCATCCCGAGTTCGCCGGCAAGAAGTTCGCCCTGCTCCAACGTGCGCCGGGTCAAGGGCGACGCACCGATCAATTCATAACGTCTTTTCACTTCTTCAACCACATGCGGAGGCAGATGACGCCCGTTCGTGACTTGCACAAGAAATTCCGGGATCTCATCGGCCACGGCCGGGCTACCGTGGGCCAGCAGGAGAACCGCAGTCTTCTCCGGATTGGATTTGTGCGTCACGACTTTACCGGAGAATGCTGCTGAATAAATTTGGCCAGATTCTTCACGTTGTCGACAGGTGTCTCCGGCAAAATGCCGTGACCCAGATTAAAAATGTGACCGGGTCGCCCACCCGCGCGGCGAAGAATGCCTTCCGAGCGTGACTTGACTTCCTCCCAGCTCGCGAAAAGTGTAACCGGATCCAGATTGCCCTGAACCCCACATTCGAAATTCAGGCTGCGCCAGCCTTCGTCGAGTGGAATCCGCCAGTCGAGACCGACGACGTCGGCACCGGTTTCGAGCATCGAGGGTAAAAGCGTTGCGCTGTCGGTGCCGAAGTAAATCACCGGAACGCCGGTTTTCTTTATCGTTTTTACCAACTCGGTTGTGCGCGGCAAGACATACTGGCGATAATCTTCCACACTCAAACATCCCACCCAGCTATCGAAGATCTGTATTACGTCGGCTCCGGCGCGCACTTGCTCTGCAGAATACTCAGCTGTGACCGCGACCAGCTTGCGCAGCAGTTCATCCCAAACCGAGGGCTGCAGATACATTATCTTTTTGGCGTGAACGTAGTTTCTCGATCCTCCACCTTCAATCATGTAGCTGGCCAGAGTAAACGGTGCACCGCAGAACCCGATCACCGGTAGACGGTCGCCGAAGTGTTTTGCGACCAGCCCAACGGCTTCGGCCACATACCCCAATTCGTTGGCGCGGTCAACGCGCAAAAGATCGACGTCTTGCTTCGTACGCACCGGCTTCTCGATCACCGGCCCCTCGCCGGCGGCGAAGTGAAACGGCAGACCCATGACTTCCAGAGGCAAGAGCAGATCGGCGAAAATAATAGCCGCGTCAACACCTAGAATTTCTGCGGCGGTGATGGTGACATCGGCAGCCACAGCGGGCTTTTTGCAGATCTCAACCAGTGAATATTGCTTGCGCACGGCGCGGTACTCCGACATATACCGTCCAGCCTGGCGCATAAACCAGACCGGTGTGCGATCAACAGGCAACCTTTTGCACGCACGAACGAAGCGAGAGTCAGGGGCAGACATAAACGTTAAAGTCTAGCATTCTTCCGAAACCACGCTGTGATGGGGAACACAGTGCGAACGCCCTGATTTGTGATATAGATTTGCAGCTTTCGCAACCAGCCGGCGACCCTTACTACTTCTGATGGCGGATTAAGCCTTCTTCAGCAGCGGATTTCCCGGCGAAACCAGTTCCAGGCGATGCAATTTGCCTTCGATTCGGGTGCGATCGGTGTCCTGTTTCGCAGCGGCGAGACGTTGACGAAGCTTGAGGATTTTTTCCTTTCGGGTGCGGCGGCGACGAATCTCCGGGCGACGGCTGGGTGCTGACATAAGCGAACTCTCCTGATTGGAATTTAAGGCAAGGGCCCGAGCGCGGTAATCGCGCGTTGGCCAACTGGTTATTTGAAACGGAAAGCCGGGAAACTGTCAATTCTACGACGCGTTATTTCAGCCCCTCCACCAAATACAAATCCGCTAGCATACGGTGGTAGCCGAAAACACAGGTCTTGCCGTCGGGCGTCATCAGAATCGGGCCAATGTTCTCCACGCCGGCCGGATCCGAGGGCATAAGCTGTTTAAATAAAGTTCGCTGCCCGGTTTTCAGGTCCACTCGAAACACATGCGCAGGCAGTTCCCCCGGCTGATAGATATAAAGAGACTGCCCGTCGCCGCTGAAGTTGATTGGCTGTTCTCCCTGCTCGAATCCTGCAATCACCTTGGGATCGCCCCCAGCAACGGGATATAGATATCCCTTTTGATCCGGCCCAATCGCGGCAATGTACTGCGAATCGGGCGATATCGCGAACGACTGTCCATTGACGCCTTCCGGCGTGACCGGTTGGCTCTTGCCGGAATTCATGTCGTAGATGTAAAGCCGCTCACCTTTTCCGGGTTCGTTGCCGGAAAACAAAATGCGGCTCCCATCGGGAAAACACCGCGCCCAATTGTGATTAATGTTGTCGTTGGTGAGGTCCTTGGCCTGGCCTGCGCCCGTGGGTAAAAGCCGAAGCTGGGCGGGAATCACCTGATTTTCAATCACCGCCCATTTGCCATCTGGAGAGAGTGCGATCGAACTTCCCTCACCTAACAACACAGCCGGCGATCCATCGGTCTTACGCAAATAAACCCCATAGGTGAAGCCGCCGGATTTGGAATACGCCAGCGAACCACCGCCGCCTTCTTCATCAAACAATAACGTCTTCCCATCGGTCGAAAGCTCCGCGGGATAGCTGTAATCCAGCCACGAAAGCTCGTGCTCTTTGCCATCCGGTAAAATGCCGATCAGTTCGCGACGCCAGCTTGCGCGCATGAGCAGCACACGGCCATCCTTCGCGATGTCGAGCAGCATCAATGCACCGGGCAGGCGAGCGATAATGCGTTCTTTTCCGTCAAGGCTAATGGCGTAAAGCGTACGATCGGTCCCCGACTTGCTCGCCGTAAACCAAATCTCTTTGCCATCCGGTGACCACGCCAGTCCCTGAATCGTGAACCAGTCAGCCGAAAGTGTTTTCTCGTGCCCCTGCATGTCTACCACTGCAAGCGAGCCCCCGTCGTCCCCTTGCAAAGAATGGTCGATGAACGCGACCATGTCTCCTTTGGGCGACACGCGTGGATGACCGATCCATCCGCCAGTCTGATACAGCGTCTTTCCGATCGGATATTCAAGCCTGTTCATTCCTCCCAGATCGCGAACCACCAGAAAATTAGTCCCGTCGGTTGACCAATCGGCCCACTGAACGTGCTCAAGCACCTCACGGGGGGCGCCACCGGCAAGCGGCGCGCGAGCCAGCGTTCCCATGTTTACCCAGGTCCCGATGGCTTTGCTGTTAAGCAGAACCGCCATCTCGCCCTGGCTTGAGATCGACATGAGCTGCGTGCGGCTCAAGCCCATCGAGCGCGATTCCGGAGCCTCCGGACGCGCCGTAAACACATCGCTCGGGCCACCTTGCCACGCAGCGCTGTAAAGAATCGTCTGGCCGTCCGGTGCGAAACGGGCGGACCGTATGCTGCCACGGCGAAAGGTTAACTGACGATAAACCGGGGGCGGCAAGGCCGGTGTCGAGAACAGTTGCCTTCCGGCGAAAAGGCCTAAGCCTAGGGCGACGACGGTGCACGCAGCGGCAATCACCGGCCAGCGCCCCGATTTAGCCGGAGCGACTGGAATCTCCACCGAACTCGATGACCTTGCCGCCGCAATGGCCGTGCTGCCAGAGGCGACCGACGTCCGCGATGATTCCAAATCCCGCTTCAGGCGTTTAAGGTCGGCCCGCACCTCGGCCGCAGTCTGGCATCGCAGGTCGCGGTCTTTTTCCAGACATTTGCCGATGACTTCGGTGAGTCGTGATGGAATCCGCGGGTTGAGTTGCGCTGGCGCCGTCGGAGGACGATTCAAAATCGCTTCGGTGATAACTGCAGAGGTTTCGCCGGTGAACGGCGAGAACCCGGTCGCCATTTCATACATCACCACGCCGAAAGAAAAAAGATCGGTGCGGCCATCCAGTTCTTTGCCCCGCAATTGCTCCGGTGACATATACGCCACGGTCCCGACGGTGCTGCCGGGATTAGTCAAATCCAGGCTTGTGTCGGCGCACGTCTGTGATTCGCCACCCGGACGCAGGGCAGCTTGAGAGACCTTTGCCAGGCCAAAATCCAGAATTTTGGCATGACCTTGATCAGTAACGAAAATGTTCGCCGACTTTATGTCCCGATGAACGATCCCCTTGCTGTGCGCGGCTTCCAGGGCATCGGCAATCTCTGTTGAAAGCGAAACAATGGTCTCGGCGTCGAGTGGCCGGTTCTGAATCATGCTTTTCAGAGTCTTGCCGGTCAGGCACTCCATGGCAATGAAGAAGTGCCCTTCGTGCTGTCCGATCTCATAGATCGTGCAGATGTTGGGATGATTAAGAGCGGAAGCTGCGCGCGCCTCGCGACGGAAGCGCTCTACCGTTTGAGCATCCTGTGAGGCATCGTCGGGCAGGAATTTAAGTGCGACAAACCGGCCGAGGGTGACGTCTTCAGCCTTGTAGACGATTCCCATTCCGCCTACGCCGAGCTTCTCCAGAATCCGGTAATGGGAAACGGTTTGGCCGATCATGCCCGTCGCAACGGCAAACAGCAGAGGCCATCTTAGGGGGTTTTGTGGCCGGGCGTCAATCTCGGACATGGCATGCGAAGAGCGATCTGTCGGGGCTTGCTTTCCGAGCCTCTACGCCGGCAAGGCGCCTCGCAAAACCTCTCTTTCACATTCAAATGCAAAGGCGCAAACCCCATACCGCTCCATTTTTCACCAGCTGGTAAAAACATTGTCAACAGATTGTCTTTAGTGCCATGACAAGCACCTGACCGGTAGTAAGCTTATGGCAGCAAAGGATAATCGACCGTAAGGGGGACGCAATGGAGCGGTCAGCGGTGATGCAAAGTGCAAGCCAACCGAAGTTTCTGGAAGCCACAAAAAGACAACCCGAATCGGGCGGCATCGAAGGTGCAATGATGGAGAGAATCCTGGTCGTCGAAGATGACCACGCGGTGCAAAAGGCGCTACGAAGACTGTTCGAAAGTGAGGGATTTCAGATTGAGATTGCGCCCAATGGCAGAGCCGGCGTGGAAGCATTCCGCAAGGCCCCACCGGCCGTCGTGGTCCTCGATCTGCGTTTGCCGTTGATGTCCGGGCGTGACGTCTGCCGAGAGATTAAGCAGCAAGCCCCGGGATTGCCCGTGATCGTTCTCAGCGCAGCCAGTGACGTCTCTGATAAAGTGCTGCTCCTCGAACTGGGCGCAGACGATTACGTTACCAAGCCTTTCAGCCCACGTGAACTCCTTGCCCGGGTACGGGCGGCCCTACGTCGGACTGTCCGGCAGCCTAGCGCCGACCTGGCAATGTTCGACGGCATATCGGTTGACTTCGTCAAAATGGAAGTCACCCGCGACGGCGAAATCGTGACATTGACAGCGCAGGAGTTCAAGACCCTGAAATTTTTGGTGCAGAATCCTGACCGTGTCATCTCGCGCGATGAGTTGCTGAATGAAGTCTGGGGATATCAGAACTATCCGAGTACGCGCACCGTGGACAATCACATTCTGAAATTGCGGCAAAAACTGGAGCGCGATCCCGCGAACCCAGTGCATTTCCGGACCATCCATGGCATGGGGTACAAATTTGTCCGTTGAAGGCCGTGGTTGGCCAATCGTTGCGCGGCGGGAGGCGTGTCCGTGATGAAACTTCGGATGCGCACCAAGCTGGTGCTGTCGATGGTCCTGATCTCTGCCGGACTCACTGTTAGCAGTTTTCTGCTGGTGCGGCGAAGCGTGCAGGCGCAGGTAAGGAAGAGCATTGTCGCCGACCTGAACAACTCCGTCAGCACTTTTCAAAACTTCCAGCAGGAGCGTGAAGTTACCCTGTCGCACTTGGCTGATCTTCTGGCCGACCTCCCGAATCTGCGCGCGCTGATGACCACCCGCGACGTCACCACCATTCAGGACAGCTCCGCAGATTTGTGGCAACTCGCCGGCAGCGACTTGTTTGTGCTGACTGATGAAAGTGGCAAGGTGGTCACGTTGCACACCTCGGCGGCCGGATTCACTGCGGAAATGGCGCAAGGCGCAATCACCACCGCGGCGGCACAAAACGTTTCAAACCGGTGGTGGTTCGGAGGCCAGCACCTCTATCAGGTATTCCAAAAGCCCATTTTTTTTGGACCCGCTGCAGAAAACCATTTGCTGGGGTATCTCGTGTTGGGCTACGACATCGACGATGGCGTGACTTCCAAAGTGCGCCGAATCGCAGCCAGTCAGGTGGCTTTTTACTACGGCGACCATCTGGTGCGAAGCACGCTCGATCCCTCGCGCGAGGCCGAACTGAGCCAGCACCAGGTCCCGCATGGAACTTCCGGGGTGAGCCAACCGGAAGAGGTGCAGCTCGGCGAAGAGCGCTTTCTGGCCACTTCCCTCGATCTCGCTCCGGGAAACCGGCCGCCAGTGCGCCTTTATGTGCTCAAGTCGCTCGATCAGGCGACGGCATTCTTAGATGGATTAAATCGTCTGCTCCTGGCTGTCGGGCTCACGGCGGTGCTGGGTGGGAGTGCGCTCATTTTCTTTCTGTCGCATACGTTCACCCGCCCGTTGGGAAATCTGGTCAATGGCGTTCGCGCGCTCGAACGCGGCGACTTCCATTACGCGCTTGACGAGCGGGGCACCGACGAGGCGGCCGAGGTGACGCGTGCCTTTAACCGGATGCGAGCTACGCTGCAGCGAACTCAGCAGGAGTTGCTTGAGTCGGAACGCCTCGCCACCATCGGCCGCATGGCCAGCTCCATCTCTCATGATTTGCGCCATTCCCTTGCCGCCATCGTCGCCAATGCGGAATTTCTCTGCGAATCGCGTCTCTCGAACGAACAGCGGGAAGAGCTGTATCACGAAGTGCGCGTCGCCGTGAATCAGATGACCGAACTTATCGATTCACTCCTCGAATTTTCCCGCACCCGTGAATCCTTGCGGCCCAGCTTTGGCAGCATTCGCGATAGCGTCGATCGCGCCGTGACCGCTGTGCGCGCTCACCCGCATTTTCATTCGGCGAAAATCTCCATCTCACAAACCGGTTCGGCGCAGGGATGGTTCGATTCGCGCAAACTCGAGCGCGCCTTCTTCAACTTGTTGCTGAATGCTTGTGAAGCTTTGCCCGAGCACGGTGGTGAAATCGTCGTTGAACTCAGCGAGCGGCTCGATCGCATCCAGATCAGGCTGCAGGACAATGGCCGCGGCGTACCCGACTCCATTCGTGATCGCATGTTTGAGCCGTTCATCAGTCAAGGCAAGGAAAATGGCACCGGCCTGGGCCTGACGGTCGTTCACAAGCTCATTCACGACCATGGTGGCGAAATCCTGCTGGAGAGCACATCGTCCGCGGGTACGGTGTTTCTGATTACTCTACCCGTCGGATCGGCGTCTAATTCCAACGCAGCGGGGGAGGTGAGGCTTGACATTCCTCCCCTCGTGCGCGCCAAGCGTGAATCGATGGAATAGCTTCCGACTTGAAGCGTACTATTCGGGCTGCGGCAAGTCGACCGCAGGTGGAAAGCTGTAATCATCCCAGAGTTTGCCAGGAGGCACACTGTGAACCCAGCTCCCCCAATAAGCATTCGCAACCTCTCAATGGCGGTGTTTTTCTTGATCGTTTGTTCGTTGGCGGGTGCCCAAGATTCCGGTTCTGCTGCGAATGACCCCACTGCTGCCGCCATTCGAGACCTGCAGCAGCAGGTACGCGAACTCCGCGAAAGCGTTAATGAAATGAAGACGGAAACCGCCAAATATCGCGCCGAGAATGATCAACTGCGCAATCAGTTGCAGGCGCAAACCGGCCTGGCCGCGCCTGTCCAAAATCAACCCGCCCGCATTCAAACTGGGCGAATTCAACCTGAGATGACAAGTGTCGCAGCGTCCTATACCGATTCACCTGCCGCGATCCAGCAGGATCCAGCTCAGAATTCGACCCCGTCCGCCGACGCCAACGCAAGTTCCCTCCAGGAAACCATGCAGCTGTTGAGTAGCAAAGTCGACGACCTCTATCAAACCAAGGTTGAAAGTGCGTCGAAGTACCGCGTCCGGCTTTCTGGAATCGTCTTATTTAATCTCTTCAGCAATCGCGGCACGCCCGATAATCTCGATGTTCCCAGCTTCATCACTGGCCCCAACCAGGGGAATGGCGGATTCGGTGCTACTATGCGGCAATCGGAAATCGGCCTCGAAGTCTTCGGTCCCACGGTCTTTGGGGCGAAGACTTCTGGCAGCCTCTCCGCCGATTTCGGTGGAGGTTTTCCCTCAACCTGGAACGGTGTCGATGCCGGCATCTTCCGCTTGCGCACTGCCAGCGCCCGCATGGATTGGGACAATACTTCGATCGTTGCCGGTCAGGATGATCTTTTCATTTCGCCGGTTTCGCCATCTTCTTATGCTTCGCTTCTGGTGCCTGCATTTAATTTTGCGGGAAATTTGTGGGCATGGACGCCTCAGGTTCGTGTTGAACATCGATTTGCCATTGCCGATGGCGAGTCGATCACTTTGCAAGGCGGCGTTCTCGATAATCTCGCTGGCGAATTTCCCGCTGATTCTTATTTCCGCTCGGCCGGACCTGGTGAGTCTGCCGGCCAACCCGCGTTTGGTGTGCGGACGGCGTGGAATAAAAAAATCAACGGTCAGACTCTAACTGTCGGCGCTGCCGGCTATTACGGACGCCAGGATTATGACTACGGCCATCATGTCGATGGCTGGGCCGGCCTCGTCGATTGGCAGCTTCCGCTGGCCTCGCGATGGTCGTTGGCCGGCGAATTTTATCGCGGCCGGGCGCTGGGCGGTTTGAACGCATCCTTTGGCCGTAGTGTGGTTTACGAGGGAAATCCTAACGCCGCAAACACCGAGGTCATAGCCCAGGATTCGGTGGGGGGATGGATGCAATTAAAATTGCGCGCCACGCCCAAAATCGAGTTCAATACGGGCTATGGTACTGATAATCCAACCGCTTCCGAAGCTCGCAGGGGCTATGCCAGCGAAAGCTATGTTGGGCCGCTTTTTGTACAAAACCGCGCCGTCTTAGGCAATATGATTTACCGGCCGCGTTCCAACTTGCTGCTCTCTGCTGAGTACCGCTATTTCCAGAGTTTTCAGTTAGATAGCTTCAGCAACAACGGCCAGCAAATTAATCTTATGATGGGTATTCTGTTCTAGCATGAAAAGCGGCGCCCACCTCGTGCTGTTGTTGTGCTGCGGTAGTGCTGTTGCCCAGGTCACGGTGACGGCAAACGTCGGCTTCGCAGGCAAAACTAATGCGAACCCGGCCAATGTGGCAGTCTGGCTGGTTCCGTTAACCCCTGCGCCCACAATGACTTCCACCAACTCAGTGCGGCCGCGGCTGGTGCAAAAGAATAAGAGTTTTGAGCCCCACATTTTGATCGTTCCGGTGGGGACGGAGGTCGAGTTTCCCAACCACGATCCATTCTTTCATAATGTGTTCTCGTTATTTGAGGGAAAGCGTTTCGATTTAGGGCTTTACGAGGCGGGGACGACGCGAAATGTGCTGTTCGATAAGCCGGGGATTTCGTATATTTTTTGCAATATCCATGCCGAGATGAGCGCGGTGATTATTGCCGTAAACACAAGATACTACGGGGTTTCGGATCGCCAGGGGCGAGTCACGATAGCTGACGTTCCTCCTGGCAAATACGCGCTGCACGTCTGGTATGAGACCGCGTCGCCGGAGACTTTGAATGCCTTGACGCACGAGATTGTCGTCGGGAGCCAGCCTACGGTATTGGGAACGTTGCACTTACCGGCTCCGGGGAGCGTCCCGCCGCATAAGAATCTGTATGGACATGATTATCCTCCGCCGACACCGGATCAGCCGGTCTACGCGAAGCCGTAAAACCGTTGTTATTTCGTGGAATCAATAGTTTGCCACGAATTTTCTTCTGCTACCGAACCTTGATGACTTTCCCAAAATGGGAATCTTTCATCGGTTTTTCGTGACCGCCTGATCGGGAGTATTGACAACGAAAAACGGCGCGCGAAAAAATGATGAGAGTGACCACAGGGGGACTAGCTGCGTCAAAAATCAGCTTTCAGCGGTCAGCGGACCCGTCGTTGGTGATCGCGTCATCGGCCGCGTTGCCCCGGGAGCCGTAGCCTTGCCGCTGGCGGCGTCGCCGGAGGC
>DASVWZ010000157.1:0-1672 GCA_036392935.1 Terriglobales bacterium
TTCGCCGAAAGAGCGTCGCGGTGGTTCGACAACCACTGGCCCGACGACCTCCCGTGGCCAAAAAACGTCAAGAAGCAATACCTTTCCCGGTCTCGTCCCGAAAGGGAAGCCCTTCAAGTTGACGGCGCCGGAGCCGTCTGAAAACGAGCTACACGCGGCCTGCGCGCGGCTCCTCGATCTGGTCCTGATGCCGCCAGCAATGTGGTGCTGCTATCCCGCCGGACACATTCAGCTTCTGCCGCATCAGGCGGCACGCCTTGCCCGCATGGGTCTGAAGCGCGGCATTCCTGACATCATGATTTTTTGGGGAGGCGTGCTCGGCATCGAGTTGAAGCGAGGTGGCGAGCGCCTCTCCAAGACCAAGACCGTCCGCACCCGTCGCGGCAGTCTTCGCGAGCTTTTGGGACAGGAGGACGTGTTCCCGAGATTGATGGCGACGGGGGCCTGGAAGGATATCCGCGTCGCACGCTCGACTCAGGAAATGATTCAGCATCTCGTCGATTGGCGCGTCCCGTTACGGTACGGAGGGAAAAATGCCGGAACTCGGTGATCAACCAATCGAGGAAGAATACCGCGTAAAACTGAATGCCCTCGCAGGGGCGTTGGATAAACTGTTCAACGGTGAGTCACACGACCGCGAGGTTGGCTTTGTCCTTCTCGTGTTTCCATTCGGCGACACGGCTGGCCGCTGCAATTTCATTTCCAACGGTGCAGATCGTAAGGATGTAGTTGTTCTGATGAAAGAAATGATCGCCCGTTTCGAGGGTCAGCCGGAATTGAAAGGCACCGCATGAAAAAACTGTCGATGTCGCAGGCGAACCGCTGCGAAAACGCCGCTCACTCACGGTGCCGCTGCCGCTGCAAAGGCGAGCTTCATGGTGCGGGACGCGGACATACTGAGAATTTCTTCCGCCTCCTGAATTCCGATGATCCTCACCACGCTGTCCCGAAAGCGATGAGCTTGAGTTTCAAGAAGCGCCAGATGGATCTCTTTGAGGGCGCGAGACGGACATGAGCGACGATCTTCAATTCGATCTCTTCGGCGGACGGCTTTTGCGGGACGCAGGCCTACGCTCGATTGCCCGCAACAACCCGGAATGGTTTCGCGGCGCGATTCTCGAAATACACAAATTGCCGCACGGCTGGCGCGGCCTGCCGGAACAAATAAGACCGGCCATTGAACAGGCTGTCGGCGCGCCGAATCATCCCAACGCCTATGGGATGCTGATCAACCGGGCCGTCAAACGCGGCCTGTTGCGACGCACCGGCAGGCGCAGACCAATGGAACTCGACACCAGCCACGGACGCTGGACTGACGAATATCTTCGGCCATAATGAAGGGCTACCATCTCATTCTGGCCAACGGCAACCGCTACCAAGGTGCGGGACGGGCGCTGCCGAAAGTCGGTGTCATCATCGCCGGGTTTGTGGTTCGGCGCGTAATCGGGGCCGACGTCTACCTCGATATGCCAAAGTCAAAGCAAGAGTGGCGGGACTACGAGGACTGGGAACGAAATCGCATCACCCGCACGCCGACAATAAAAAAGAAGGGACCGCGCGGGTCAGTGCGCAGTCCCTGATAAGTTTTTCAACCCTGAAAGATATAGACAGCCCGCAAAGGAGATCGGGCGCCAACATCTGGTGGCACCCTATAGACGTCGATCTCTCATGG
>DASVWZ010000158.1:0-5322 GCA_036392935.1 Terriglobales bacterium
GTGGGCGGCGCCGCATCGACTGAGAACGGCACAACCTACACGCCATCATGGGGTTCATCTGCCAACGGTTCCGGCAGCGGCAGCGGTGGCGGCGGGTCTACTGGATCAGGAACCGAGCCGGTTGGTGTTGCCGGTGGATTATATGGCGGGGGCGGTAGTGGAGGCGCGGCTGGTGTCAACGGTGGTGCAGGAGCTGCAGGCATCGTCGTCGTTACGTGGACGCCTGCTGTTACCGGTCCAGTCCCAACGCTTTTTGCGCAGAGCAGCTATTAAGGAGATCAAGCCATGACCAACACTTTTCTTCAGGTCCCTACCGTTTCCCCGCCATTGGTACAGGGCGACGTCGATGTTTCGCAACTCACCAATCCGGCTATCAGCACAACTGTGCTGCGCGAGAATGTGGTCGCCGCCGATCCAATAAACTTCACCGGGCAAGCGCAAGTCACCAATGCCCGGGGGCTGATGGTCGATGATCAATTGCGGGATATAATGCAGGAAGTCCTGATCGAATTGCGTACCATCACGCAGATGTTGGCGATCGGATTGAACATCACCGATGATCCAGAGCTTATTCGATCCGATCCAGACAATCTAAAACGATTACCACAATAGGAGAAATCTAATGCCCTTAGCACAAGGCACAGTTGGTCAGATTTATGCCCAAGACGGTTCAGTGCCTGCTGGCGGTCTGCGCCAGGGTAAACTTGGCAGTCTCGTCGTTCACGAGCTGCACGGCCGATTCTACGAGCAGGTCTACCGCGGTAATACGTACTCGATCGGCTCGAACCTTACCGCGCTGTCGGCGAATACGATTACGTTGACAGCCACTACGACGCCGATTGTCGGGCTATGGAATCCGTTTAATTCCCCGGTAAACGCAGTCATTCTGCAGGCGGCAGTCGGGTTTGTCTTGAACACCCTGACTACGCCCGTCGCGCCGGGGCCGATGCTGTGGACAACAAATATCGTACAAACTGCTATCACGACGGGGCTTGCGCCGTTCAATCGCAAGACGCTGCAAAACTCCGGCTCGCAGGTCAAAGGTTTTGCTTTTACTGCGTTAACCGGCATGAGTTCCAATCTCGTGGTATTGGAGCCTGCCGATTTCCCGCAGCCCAGTGGCCAGACAGCAGGCACCATCGTGGCGTCAACGGCCAGCTCTACGTTTGCTCAGGGCTTCAACGGCGTGGAAAACTTCGACGGCAATCTGATTGTCCCGCCAGGTGGAGTGCTGGCTTTGATCAACACAACCTCGACGACCACCTATTCCGCCGCCGGGCGACTTTTATGGGAGGAAGTGCCTCTTTAATCTCAGCGGACTAAATCGGTGATCTGACGTGGTGCTGGTATTACGCTGGGCATTTTTCTATCCCGATACCGGCCCCTACGTCTGGCGCGGGGTCGTCAGAGCTGTTGTTGATGGCCCACCGCCGCCTGTCCCAAGTTGGACATGGCAATATAACCAAAATCTTATTGGCAAGGATCAATTTCCTGCTCGCCAATCTGATTGGCCGATCCCCGCACAGCCCTATCGTATCGATCAAACCTGGACGCTCTTCCCGATCGCACTGACGGCGGTCACTGCCGCTGCGCCGTTTGCGCAGCTTGACTGGCCGCTCCCGACTCGCACACCTGAGCCGGTCCGTGACTGGATCGACAAGACCAGGATCCAGTTCCAAGTTGCCGCTGCGCCATTTGCGCAATTTGATTGGCCCAACCCGGCGCAGCCCTACCGGATTGACCAGACCTGGACGCAATCTTTCAGTCTGCCGCAGTGGGTCACGACAGGCGTCACGCTGCGACCGCCACTAAAGGGGCTGCCCGAATATCTGCCGCAGCGGTCGATCGATCAGTTCCTTTTCCCGAATATTGCGTTAACGGCAGTCGTCACCGCCGCGCCGTTCAACCAACTGGATTGGCCGAACCCGCGAACACCGCAACAACCCGCGCCGTCTTGGACATGGAGCTACAATCTCAATCTGATAGGTAAGGATAGTTTACCGTTCCGGCAGAGCGACTGGCCGAATCCAGTGCGCTCAATCGAGTCCGCTCGCGAATGGATTGATCGAACCAAACTTCAGTTTATTACACCAGCTCCGTTCAATCAGCTTGATTGGCCGAACCCAGCACAACCTTCGCGTCTCGATCAGACCTGGTCCGCGCGTTACAATCTCAATCTCATCGGCCAAGATCAACTTCCTTTCCGGCAGAGCGACTGGCCGGTCCCGATCGATTATTCCCGGCAGATCCAGACTTGGGCAAATACTTTTTTACTTTCGCAGTTTGTCAATACCAACACCATCCTGCGCGCGCCGTTCAAGGGATTGCCAGAGCAACCGGTACAGCGACCGCTAGAATTTTTCTTCCCGAATCTGGCGTTAACAAGCGTTCAGCCTAATTTATTTGCACAGGCCAGGCAGCAGGATTGGCCCAACCCAGTTCAACCACCAAGACTAGACCAGACGTGGGCCGCCGCGTACAACCGGAACCTCATAGGCCAAGACAAACTGCCGTTCCTGCAACGCGACTGGCCGCTGCCAACGCAACCAGCGCAACTTGACCAAACCTGGGTTGCTCCATACAACCGAAACCTCAAACCGCCGACACCATCGCCGACGCTGATTGTGCATTATTCGTCATTCTCGCGTCCCGACTACAACGACAACCGGGTACCGCAATGACCACACTGCTATTCCCGCTGGCTTACGCCCTGACCATCGGCACTGCGCAACAGCAAATATTGGCGTTAAACCCGAGCCGCAAAGCGTTGATCTTCGTCAACGTCGGCACTGTCAATGTTGCGATCGCTCCGGCATTCGCCAATGTCGGTGGTGTCCCGACACCATTGGTGTGCACCATTAACGGGCCTGGCTGTCTGACATTGACATCCGCCGGAAATTTCGTGCTGCCGCAGCCGGGTTGGCCGGAGGTCGCGCTCGGTGCTGCCTTCAATGCGATTGCTGCGGCGCCAGCGACGCCGTTCACGGTGTGGGAATTTTAGATGCCGTTCCCAACCGTCTTCGCCAATCTGCCCGGCGGCAATCAGCAGTTGTCGCTGTTCGACGCGATGTTTAATTTTATTGCGGCGTTGCTAGCGATCCCCTGCATTGCCAGTGGTGTCAATTCAATCACCCTGACATCGGCGACGGTTTCGCCGGTATTGACGGCTTACACTGCTGGTGGCGGTTTCCGCTTTCTCGGTTCAGCCACCTCGACCGGAGCGATTTCCGCGCAATATCAAACGCTCGCCAATTTGCCGGTTTATCTGGCGGATGGCGTCACGCAAGCGGGTGCCGGCAACATCGTCCTCAACGAGATGTACGTTCTGATCTACTCGCCGCAGCTCAACAATTTCCTCGGTGGATTTTATCTCGAGCAGGCTTCGATCCCCGCCACCACAGGGGTCGGTGGTTCGGCATTCAGCAATTTCCAGGCCGCCAATGGTGGGTCAGGCACCTTGATCGTCATGACCTACGACGAACTCGTCATGAACAACCCGGCCGGATTCCCGATCCGGGCAACCAGTCAATCATTCGTGGTCAACGCCGGCACTGTTGGTCCGAACGGACTCGATACCGGCGCGCTTGCCAATAACAGCGTTTATGCACTATGGGGCATTTCGACTGGTGCCACCGCCGCCGGCTTGCTGTCGCTGTCGTTCTCCAACCCGACAATGCCGGGGGGATATACATATAAAAAACGCGTCGGTGCATTTATCACCAACGGCAGCGCGCAATTATTCGGCCTCCAATTGCGCGGCAATCGTGCGCAATTCACCGTCCAAGCCGCCAATCCATCGAGCACAATCGTCGATGGCTTCGGTGTGGTTGGCACGTTTTCCACCACTACCCCGACGTTGGTGTCACAGGGTGTTTTCGTGCCACCCAGCGCGAAAGCCGTGATTGTGCAAGCAAGCGGTACATACAAAGGCGGTGCCACGGCCAGCGTTCTGGTTGCGCCGAATGGCTTTTACAGCGGTAGCAATAACGGGCCGGCGGGCAGCAACGGCATGATTTTCCCGATCTACATCAGTGGCGCCGACAACAGGATCGCGACGATCATTTTAGAGGCGGCGCAAACCGTGCAGTGGTGCTCGAGCGCCGCTGGTGGCGCGCTCGGCACGCTCGGCTGGGAGGACAATCTGGTATGACGATGCGAATGCGCTATCTGTATCGCGATCGTGGCGATCATATCGCGCTGCGCACCGCGCACGAATATGTCGTCGACCCGCGCGATCTCGATGCCGAGGGTAAGCCGCCGACGTTTTTTCTACCGATTCATCATGCCGAACTGGATGAAGGCGAAGTAGAATTTGATCACCCGGCAACGGATGAGGAACTGCGCGTCGTATTTCCGCGACTGAAGAGCGAGGTGCTGCCATGAAATCCGCAATACGATCGTTAGCGCTGACTGCCGTATTCCTGATATTGGCGACAACCGCCAGCCTGGCGGATACCCGCGTCTGGCTAATGTACGGTCTCGGCGACAACTTTCTGTGGACCTCCAACGGCATTGATCAGATCGCACGTCAGGCACGTCAGATCCCCGGTGTCACTGTGGTCTATGTGCGGAACTACTGGGAGACGCAGCGCATAGCTGACGAAGTGATGGCTACGCCCGCCAAGTCAAAAATTGTTATCGGCGGCTACAGTTGTGGCGCCAACTCGGCGACCGTAATTGCTCGTGGCCTGTACGGCTACCGCAAAATCAATACCGTCACTGGCATTCAGCAATCTGCGTGGTGTGGCGGCTATCCGCTTTATTCCAATGTCAGCTATGGACAGATGACGTTTGCGGGTTGTGTGCAGACCTACGGCCTCGGCTGTAAGCGGTTGCGCGCCGGCCAGGGTTTTAACGGCAGGATTCGCAACATTCGCCGGCCGGCGCGTCATGGTTATGCGGACAATGACCCTGACGCTCAACAGGATGTGCTGCGGGCCATACGGATGACGGCGCAGTGAATAATCCGGGCGCGATAGAGGAAACTGGCAAAGTTGCGGTCGGCATCGTCGATGCGTTGAAAAGCACGCCGATGACGATCGCGATGATAATCACCAACTTTATGTTGCTGATTTTCATGTTCTACTCGCAGAACCAATTTTATAATCAACGGCAAGAAATCGCGAAGATGATGCTCACAGAAGAAGCTGAGGTGCGCAGGCTGATCAGCAAATGCGTCGTCCCGGATCGGACGCTGCAACACTCGGAGGGTGACGAACAATGAAAGTCGCGATCTCCAGCGGCCACGGTAAATACGTCAGGGGCGCGATGGGGCCGGCAGGCTGGGGCCTCGACGAGGTGGAGGAGGCGCGCAAGGTTGTG
>DASVWZ010000159.1:0-52996 GCA_036392935.1 Terriglobales bacterium
CGGCGCGGGCGGTCTTGGGGAAGGGAATGACTTCGCGGAGGCTGTCGGCGCCGGCGAGGATCATGACGATGCGGTCGAGTCCCAACGCGATGCCGCCGTGCGGAGGCGTGCCGTATTCGAGAGCTTCAAGGAAAAATCCGAAGCGGGCTTCTGCTTCCTCATTCGTCATGCCGAGAGCGTGGAAAATTTTGCTTTGAATGTCCTGGCGGTGAATACGGATGGAGCCGGAGCCGAGCTCGGTGCCGTTGAGCACGACATCGTAGGCAAGCGCGCGAACGGCGGCGTGATCGGACTCGAGCTTCGACATATCTTGCTCGTGCGGTGAAGTGAAGGGATGATGGGCGGCGGCCCAGCGCTGGCCTTCCTCGTCGTATTCGAACATGGGGAAGTCGCTGACCCAGAGGAAACGATAATCTTTGTCGGGATCTCCGGATTTTTTGAAGGCGCCGTGACGGTCGGCGTATTTTTGTGCGAGGGCAACGCGCAGCAGGCCGGCTGAGGTGTAGACGGCGTGGTCGTGCTGCTTGACTTCCGGCTTGACGCCGCCTTCGGAGCGATGCTCGCCGGGTTTGCCGTCGCCAGCGACGATGACGATGAGGTCGTCAGGTTCGGCGGAGGATTTCTGGCGAATCTTGGCGGCGGCTTCGGGGAAATTTTTTTCCAGGCGTTTGAAATCCTCAAATAATTTTGCGCCGCCTTTGGCGTTGAAGAGCGGCTTGATCTCGTCACGATCTTTGCGCGAGAGCTCGCCGACTTTTGGAATGCGAATGGCGACGACGGGCAGCTTGGCGCTGACGCCGAGAGTTTCGAGATTTTCGGCGGTGAAGGCGTCGCGGACGTCGGTCATGGGAGGCAGGCGAAGATCGGGCTTGTCACTGCCGTACTGGCGAATAGCGTCGTCGTAGGTCATGCGCGGGAACGGAGTTTTGATGGTGTGGCCAGCGGCGTGAAATGCGGCGGAGAGAAATCCTTCGACCACATGCCAGACGGTCTCCTGCTGCGGGTATGACATTTCAAGATCGATCTGGGTGAACTCGGGCTGGCGGTCGGCGCGGAGGTCTTCGTCGCGGAAGCAGCGCACGATCTGAAAGTATTTGTCGAAGCCGGAGATCATGAGGATCTGCTTGAAGATTTGCGGCGACTGGGGCAGCGCGTAAAACGTGCCGGGCTGAACGCGGCTGGGGACAAGGTAATCGCGCGCGCCTTCGGGGGTGGAGCGGGTCATGAATGGGGTTTCGATTTCGAAGAATCCCTGAGCGGAAAGATATTGGCGAATGGCCAGCGCGATTTTGTGACGGAGCTCGATGTTGCGCTGCAGGGCGTCGCGGCGAAGGTCGATGTAGCGATACTTGAGCCGCATTTCTTCGTTAGGAAGAACGGTTTCGCCGGGAAGAAATGGCGGCTGCTTGGAGTCATTGAGGATGCGGAGCTCGTCGGCGATGAGTTCGACCTCGCCGGTGGCGACATTTTTGTTGATGGTGGCGGCGTCGCGCTTTTTGACGGTGCCGATGGCGGCGATGACGTATTCGTTGCGGAGCTGGCCGGCTTTTTCGTGGAGCGCGGGGTTGCGTTCTTTATCGAAGACGATTTGGGTGATGCCGGTGCGGTCGCGGACGTCGATGAAGAGCAGGTTGCCGAGGTCGCGGCGGCGGTTGACCCATCCCATGAGCACGGCTTTCTGGCCGGCGTCAGAGGCACGGAGCGCGCCACAGCGATGAGTTCGTCGTAAATCTCCGAGAAAATCGAGCAATTGGGCCTCTCAGTTATGAATGCAGGGTTGGATAAACGTCACATTATAAATGGTGAGGGCGGGCAGAGATGTGATGTGGGTCCGGCGGGCAGTCTGCTAGTGGCGATAGTAGCTCGGTGCTGGGCGGATTCCTCGAAATGTGGCTAAGGATAAGGGGTTTAGTGTTACAATCGCTGGCATCTTGGGGCAGTACCTCGAAGTACACAGTGCGAAAGTGCTGCGGTAAAAAAAATAAAATTCAGGAGAACACAATGGTGAAACACGCTACGTTAGCCATGGTGCTGTTGTTGGCGCTTTTGGCCAGTGCTCACGCTCAAACCACGCACAGCATATCTCTGGACGGCTTTTGCAACACCTTCACTTTGACCGAGGCCGGCTTTGAAATCTACGGGACACGACAGGGCTGCGGATATACGGTCATCGACGGTGGGGCGAATGTCCACATCCACGGCTTCTACCACATGACGGCGGATACCAACGACGAAGCAGAGATTTTCAACTGGTTTTTCACGGCGGCAGTGAACGGTGTGGGAGACTGGTACCTATACGAATCGGTTGGCAGTTCCTACACTTTTGTAAATTCGGGCACGTACCATCAGAAAAAAGCCAGCGAGGCGTTTACCAATCGCGGTAGCAAGGACGTGACCGTCGGCCTTGCGAAGAAACACTAATTAGGGCAGAAACCCCAAGACAGAGGCGGGAGGATGAACTCCCGCCTTTTTTATTTGGCTATTGGCTCTTGGCCTGAAGGTTTCTTATTGTCGAAGGGATGCTTCGCTACCCCTCCGCGAAAATCGCACTGTCGGGCGCCCGGGCTTGTGGGGGGGCCGATACGCTCGGCGTAACAATGGTTCGCGTGAAGCGAGATCTATTTTTTCGTGGCGGTGCCTTCCATGACGGTCATCCAGTTGGCGCCGTCCGGCGACATTTCGTACTTCAGGTTGTAAGAAGTGGGCGAGACGACCTTCATGGTGTAGCGGCCTTTGAAGGTTTGCGGGCCCATTTTCTGTTCGCTGGAGAAAGTCCAGGTGGTTCCATCGAATGTGCCTTTGGCGTGAGTGGCTTCGCCCACGGAGTCGTAAGAGTCGTAGGTGAACATTTTGTCGTTGGTGTCGTAACCCATGAACGCCGGGCCGGTCGTCTTCATGCCCTGCATGATGTATTCGGAGTTGCCGGCGAGGAAGAAGCCGCCGTCCATCCAGTTGTAGGCCTCGGTGCCGGTGACTTTTCCGCCGGGACTGTCGGGATTGGCTTTGACGTCGGCGGAGAAATTCCAGGTGCCGACGAAGTAGTCGAGTTTCTTTAACTCCGGAGATGGCTTCGGAGGCTGCATTTGGGCGATGGCGGGCAGGGCGTTGGCGAATAAGAGCGCGATGAGCGTGAGACGCAGTTTCATGGCGACTTCCTTTCGTGAGTTTGGATTTTGGCGGGAGCTCGCCGTTGGTGATGGTAGCGGGGCGGAGGGAGGGTGTCAAATGGGGCGCGGCTTACGGGGCTGACTGAATGCGGACGGCGAGATCGGCGCGGGGGACGGAGACCTGCTCGCCGGTGGCGAGATTTTTCAGTGCGAAGGTGTCGACTTTGACTTCGTTTTCGCCGACGATCAGGATGTAACGGGCGCGGGCTTTGTCGGCGGCGTCGAAGGATTTTTTGAGGCGGAAATTTTCGTCGCCAAGATCGACGATGAGATCGTGATGGCGGAGTTCGCGGGCGAGGCGGGCCGCTTCGCGGTCCATGCCGGGGCCGAGCGGGGCGATGTAGACGTCGGGCTGGTGCTGAACGGCGTCAGCGGATTCCTGGAGCGCAAGCACGAGGCGATCTTCACCGATGGCGAAGCCGATGCCGGGCGCGGCCGGGCCGCCGAGAGATTCAGAGAGGCCGTCGTAGCGTCCGCCACCGAGGATGGCGTTTTGCGCACCGAGCGCGCCATGAGTGAACTCGAAGGCGGTGCGGGTGTAGTAGTCGAGGCCGCGAACCAGGCGGTCGTTTATGTGAAAATCGACCCCGACGGATTTCAGGATTGCCTGGACTTCCGCGAAGTGCTTACGGCAGGGTTCGTCGAGGAACTGGCTGATGCGCGGAAGGGTTTCGATGATCGGCTGATCTTCGGGAACTTTGCAGTCGAAGACGCGCAGGGGATTGGTTACGGCACGGCGCTGGCAGTCGACGCACATTTTCGAGGCGACGGGTTCAAGAGCCTTGCGCAGAGCTTCGTTGAAGGCGGCGCGGTCGTCGGCGCATCCGACGGAGTTGAGGTGGAGGGTCCAATCTTTGATGCCGAGACGGTCGAGCAGGGTCGCGACCATTTCGATGATTTCGGCATCGCGCGCAGGCAGGTCACTGCCGGAACTGGGCGGGCCGATGGATTCGACATCGATCTGGAAGAACTGGCGGTAGCGGCCTTTTTGCGGGCGCTCGCGGCGGAACATGGGGCCGATCAGGAAGAGCTTGTTGAGGCCGCGGTCCCAGAGTTTGTGCTCGATGTAGGCGCGAACGATGCCGGCGGTAGCTTCGGGGCGGAGGGTCAGGGATTGGCCTTTGTCGCTTTCGGCGCGGCCACGATCCTCCCAGGTGAACATTTCTTTGGAGACAATATCAGTCTCTTCGCCGACGCCGCGCGCAAAGAGTTCGGTGGATTCGAAGATGGGCGTGCGGATTTCCTGGAAGTTGTAGACGCGAAAGACATCACGGACAGCGGCTTCGACGTAGTTCCACAGCGCCGTATCCGGCGGGAGAATGTCGCGGGTTCCTCTCACTGCTTTAATCATTTACGTCCTACGTCCTACGTCGTACGTCCTACGTCGCACGCTCGAGATCCTGTGTCGTCGGTCGTTGGTCGTCGGCCAGCCCTCTGTCCTACGTCGCACGTCCGTTCGCTAAATCCGGCTGGCTCTTAGCTTTTAGCTATTGGCTGAGAGCCGAAAGCCAAAAGGCAAAAGCCAAAGTCTGCTGACTACTTCTCGTTCAAGTATGAGTCCTTGTATCCCAAATAGTTGTTTGCGTACTGCATGATCGTTTTCTGGTCGTCGTCGGTGAGCTTGCGGCGGAGCTTGCCAGGAGAGCCCATCCAGAGCGAGCCGGGCTCGACGACGGTTTGTTCGGGAATGAGCGTGCCGGCGGCGATGATGGAACCGGCGCCGATGCGCGCGCCATTCAGAATAATCGAGCCCATGCCAATGAGGCAGCGGTCTTCGATGGTGCATCCGTGGAGGGTGACGGAGTGGCCGACGGTGACGTAGTCGCCGAGGAAGACGCCGTATTTTTCTTTCATGCCGTGGAGGACGCTGCAGTCCTGGACGTTGGAGTGGGCGCCGATGCGGATGGCGAAGACGTCGCCGCGGATGACGGCGTTCATCCAGACGCTCGCGTGCTCGCCGAGAACGACGTCGCCGATGATCTGGGCGGAGGGGTCGACGTAGCAGGATGCGGGGATGGTTGGGCTGATGCCTTTATAGGGGCGGATCATGATTCGAGAAGATTGAACATACCATGATGGCGGGTGAAGTGGCGAGGATCAGGTCTGCGGCTGTTAGCTTTTAGCCTTTGGCCGTTGACTCAGGCCCCGTATGGGTTCATGGTTGGGATCGGGATGTTTCGCTGCGCTCAGCATGGCAAGAGCTAGAACAATCGCAGCTTGACAAGGGGTGTAGCATCGGGGAAATCGGAAATCAGGGCAGCCGGTCCTCCTGGCCGCACCCACCCCGAAATAGGTGCGGCGGCGAATACGCCAAATCGACTGCCCTGCTCCTGCTCAAGCCGAGGACAGAACCCAATCATCTTGCCGGCCGGAGCAAACTTGGTGCCTCTAGATTGCAACTTCCTCCATTGCGATTTGTACTGAGCGTAGGAAGTCCCAGTCGCTGAGCGCGTTCCACGCCTCGATCTCGTCGTTAAAGCCGCAGGCCAGAATCGCCCACCGCATGATTTCTTCGAATTGCGCGGAAGTCATGAGGTGGCGGAATTCCTCAAACTCCAGAAAAGCCGTCACAAGCTGCCGGGCGCGCTTGTCGACCAGGCTGGCCTCGGCGCGATCAAAGACCGACTGCTGGGCCTGGCGGCGTGCAGGATTGATGTGGTTCATCGTCGGAATTGACATTCGATTTGAGCCTTCCCCGAAAAGGTTGCAGTGGTTGTGAGTTCCGCCGTGTCGGCGGCTGGAATACTGGCCGAGACCGGCGAGCGGGGTGAGAGTTCATCGAGGGTGCGAGCGGGAAATCTTGCAACTCACCCGCCAACCGCAGATCGTGCGGCGATCCAAGATGGAGATCGCCAATTGAATCGGATGTCTACGGTCTGGTGATGAACAGGAAGGCGTGAACCGCTAACAGCGGAGGGAATGGTTGAGAATGGGCAGGGAATCGCTTGTGGGGTGCGCAGAAACGTCGTGCTGTTGGCGTACCCGGCCGACGCGGGCGGCCAAGCCGGCGACGTGAAGGGTGCTGACGGTCATTGCAGCCGCGGGCGGGGCAACGCTACCGTTGTGAATGGTTAGAGGGTCGGTGTTTCGCTGGAAAGCTGTATCCAGCGGGTCGAAGTCGGGATGGATGACCAGGACCAGAATCGCGCCGACGGCGATGATCAGCACCACGGCGGCGAACGTATTGATCTTCCACTCCCTCATCTCAATGTGGACGATAGTTCGGGGTTAGTGGGCATGTCAACGCAAAAAAGCGGTTTTCGTGCCAGCGAGGGTGACTTTTACAATTCTTGAACTACTATCGGTGCTAATTGTGCGGCGTGGTGCAACCGAGTGCACAGTTGTGACAGGGATGGTACGCGAGTCGGTCTTTGGTTCCTGGCCTTTGGCCCTTTGCCTTTAGGTTTTGGCTTGAACGTCCTGCACGTCGAGGTTTGTGGTTGCGATAGGGATGTTTCGCTTCGCTCAAGATGACGATGGTTAGCGTGTCGCGGCCACTCGAGAGTCGTGCCGGTACTCAATTGTCGGAGACTTCGGGGGCGCCGGGAGCTTTAGCAGCTTTCGGTGGTTTGGGCGGCTTGGGAGGTTTGGGCGGTTCTTCCTCGATGTTGGAGCCTTTGCGAATTTCGATGCTGCCGTGCTCGTTGCTGATCACGACGTGCGGACCTCCGCCGTTGACGGAACCGATGGCGGTCGCCTGATCGTCGGTGGTGTTGACGTTGATGGCGTCGAAGTCACTTTCGATTTCGCCGTTGCGGGCGTGAGCATCGATCTGGAAGCCGGCTTTATCGGGGATGTAAAGTTGGATGTCGCCACTGCGGTTTTCCAGCTGAATGCTACCCATTTTGCTCATGCGCAGTTCGATGGAGCCGTTTTCATCCTGCAGGCGAACATCGCCGGAGACGCCGTTGAGGCGAATGTCTTTGGAGCGCGTGGTCAGGCGAACGGGGCCGGTGAGGTTTCCGGCCTGCAGATCGCCGGAGTCGAGGTCGAGATCGCCCTTCAAGCTTTCGAACTGCATTTCGGTGCGCGAGGAGCGGAAGATTACAGTCTGCGCGATGTTGGAGAGCTTCACGCTTTCCATAAAGTCGCCGTCGAGATGGCACCCGCCTTTGACGTTTTCGACGGAGACATCGTTGACGTGGCCTTCGACGGAGACGTCGGAAGAAATTTCCGAGAGGCGCACGGAACTGTGATCGAGATTGAGGCTGACCTTGCCGTTGATGTCAGAAGCGGAGACTTCACCGTGCTGGCTGGCGATCTGGAGATCGCCGTCGCGGCCGATGACGCTGACGTCGCCGCGCGTGGAGATAGAAGCGGCAGCTTTGCGCGGTAGTGAGATTGCCATATCGACGGAAACCCAGTGGTCGCCGGCACCCTGATTGTTGGCGTTGATGGTGACGACGTTCCCGCTGACGTTCATCTGGGTTTTGGTGCCGTCATTCCATTTGTCGGCGTCAGATTGATTTTCTGCGCCAATGCGCTTGCGGATGCTAACGTGAATTTTGTTGTCGGTGGATTCAGTCACGTTGATCGCGCCGCGAGTGCTGGTGGCGTGGAGGCTGCCGCCAGTCGGGAAGTCGGCATTCAGCTGATCTTCGTAGTCGTAGGTGTGGCTGAACATGCTGAAGTCGCTGTCGCCGATGTTGATGTGGTCGCGCAGTTGGTCCCAGTTGAAGTGAGACGCAGCGGTGGCGACGAGGCCGAGCGAAATGATGAGGATCAGCAGAAAAACGCCGCCGATGCCGATGCCGGGAGCGCGATAGCCATCGCTCTGCGCCTGTTTGTACTCCACCAGTTTGATGACGCCCCACAAGATCAGCAGGATGGGCCAGTAGTGGGCAAACCAGTGAGCCAGGCGTCCCCAGCCGACGTAGCCCATGTTGCCGAACAGAAAAATAATGCCCAGCAGAATCAGTACCACCGGTCCGGCGAACGAACGCCGATGGGGCGGAGGTGGTGGAATTTGGGTTGCGCTAGCCATGGTTCACCTCGCTGGACGGAGGTGGAACGTCGTTAACCGGCGGAAGCGTGGGCCCGCTGCCGATGGGCGGCATGGGCGGTTGAGGCGGCGCGGCGCGGCGCGTCATTAATTGCGTCAGGCCGACGGCCAAAAGAAGAACAGGCCAAGTGCGGTCCCAGCTGGGGCCACCGACGTTTTCGCTGAGCGAAAGCACGCCGACGCTGATGAGCATGACCGGGCCCATAAATCCCATGGCGCGGTTACGGCGATAATCGTAGCGAGCGACGGGAGGCAGGCCGAACCAGCCAAGCCGCCTGCCGAGCAGCCAGACACCGAGGGCGATCAACAGCAGCGGCCAGAAGCGATCGACGCTGAAGGAGAAGACGCCCATGGTCTGCAACAGAAAGATGACGCCGATGCCGATGAGCACAATGGCGGTGGTCGGAATCTTGGAGGTGTCGACTTTTTCGCCTGCGCCGAAGGCTTGTGCCAAGCCGAGTGGATCTGGCGCCGGAAGACCGGCCTGAAGCGCGTGCGCGGTGCGCACCGCATCGATGATCTGGTAGACGTAGAAAAACGCGACGCTGATGCCGAACAGCGGCGCAATGTTGTCGCTGCTATGGCTGGCGGCGAAGATCAGCCCAAAGAAGATCAGCAGGTGCGCGAGTCCCTTGGCGTACTGGCCTTCGTAGGCAGCGCCTACGCCGAAGGGAAAAAAGCCGGCGAGAATTCCGGCTACCGTGGGGTTAGGCCCGCCAGACTGCCGCGGCATGCCAGGCAATGGTTGCTGAGCCATGTAACCTGGAGACGCCGGAGCAACATAGCTCGCCGAGGGCGGGGTGGTAAATGCTGCCGGTGGTGGAGAAGCATATGCCGTTGACGGCGGCGCAGCAGGTTGCACGCCCTGCAGGCGTTCGGCGAGACAATTCTCGCAATAGATGACGCCGCGAACATCACGGGCGCAATTTGGACAAAGCGGCTTTCCGCAGGTACGACAGTATGCGACGGCTGCGGCGCCGGGGTGGTTGGCGCAGTTCATATCATCCTCCTGAGTGTGGCCAGTTTCACTACAGGCGGGTGATCAGGGAGAGAGGCGAAGATCAATTCGCTGTCTCCCTGACTGTAGTTGCGTTCCTGTTTTTCTTCCGGACGGTCACTGGTGTTGCTCTTGGGTTTTTGTTCGTTCTGTTCGGGTGCGGGCTCGGCGGGCGTCGTGGCACGTTTGAACTCCCGTACTCGCGACTCGATCTCGTACACGAACCGAATATTTTCGTAATACTTCACAATCTTGCCGGAGGTCTCATAGTACTCGCGCTTGATGGCGCTGGGCCGCAGATCAACTTCGCGGATGTCGCCCATCTTAACTCCGGCCAGGCTCAGCGAGACGGACAACGAGAAGAATGCCATGCCAAAGGACATGACAAATCTGGGTTGCCGTAACGTCGCGATGACGGGGCTGACGAGAAGATTGGCCCAATCTTTCATGCGATCGAGCAGGCCAGTTTTTGCGGGCGCCAGAGCGCCAGCGTTCATGCGCGCGGTTTCGACTCCGGTGGTGGCGAGCAGAATGTTCTGGACGAGATTGACGGGAGGTTCGACTTCGACCATTTGCTTAAGCCAACGCTGGCCCTGTTCGGCTTCGGACAGGAGCGGTCCGCAGATGGAACAGGATTGGGCGTGGGCCTGGAAGCTCTCAAGCTTGGACCCGGTCAGGGTCTGATCGAGAGCGTCAGCGAGCAAAGCATCGAACTCGCTGCACTGCATACCGTTTTGGTGTTGTGAGTTCATCACATTACCTGCCTATATGTACGTTGTAGAAGGCGCGCTAGTTCCGCGCGCCCCCGGTTAATTCTGGATTTCACGGTTCCTTCCGGAACCCTGAGTGTGACAGCGATGTCTTTGTAGTCCATGTCTTGTAAGTCCCTTAAAATCACAGCTTCGCGGAGATCGGGGGAGAGTTTCTGAAGAGCTTTGTGGACAGTTTCGCCGATTTCGAGGCTTTGGGCGCGGGCATCGGGAGTTAAAGCCTGATCTTTGATTTGCTCGCTAAGTGGTTGAGCGTCTTCATATTCAGAGGGTGGTGCGTCGAGCGAGTCGGTGAGACGATCCTGCTTGGTTTTGCGGAAGTGATCGACGAGAAGGTTGCGGGTGACGGTGGTAACCCAGGTCATGAAGGCAGCGCGCTCGGGATCGAAGGAGTTCAGTGTGCGGTAGATTTTTATGAAGACGTCCTGGGTCAGATCCTGGGCGTCATCGGCGGAGCCGGCAAAGCGATAGCAGATGTTGTAGATTCGCCGATGGTGGCGCTGGACGAGTTCTTCCCAGGCGGCGGAGTCGCCGGCGATGCAGCGTCGAACCAGCAATGCGGCGAGTTGGGCGTCTTCCAAGCGGGAATACCTGAACGATTATCGATCCAATTTTTCACAGCCAAACCATCGTCTTCACACTCAGGTACGAGCGGAGGCGTGGGAAAGTTCGCGACGGCGGTTTGGAACAGGGAATTGTAACAGCAGGCGGAAGGCGAAGTTCGAGCGAAGGATGGGATTAGTTATTCGATTTGTCGATGGCCTGGCGCACACTGAGCGCGAGGCTTTCCAGGGTAAAGGGCTTTTGCAGGATGGTTGCGGTGTGGTGCAGGCCGTTGCCGTTATGGCCGTCATGCTCGGGATAACCGGACATGAAGAGTACGCGCAGTTCCGGACGGATGTGTTTCAGCCGCTCTGCCAGGTCCCATCCACCAAGATTGGGCATGACAAGATCGGAGACGAGAAGGTGGATCGGCTTTTCGTGTTCAGCGGCCATTCTTAGCGCGTGGTCGCCGTCAGCGGCTTCGATGACTGTGTAGCCTTTGCGCTGAAGATATTGGCGCACGACTTCGCGAATGCCTTCTTGATCCTCGACCAGGAGAATGGTTTCAGTCCCATCATGGGTTGCCGCGGAAGGCGAGTCCGGCTTGACGACATCGAGCGGAGCTTCCACGCAGGGAAAATAAATTTTGAAGGTTGTGCCGTGACCGGGATGGCTGTCGACGGAGATCCATCCGCCGCTCTGACGGACGACGCCGTAGACCGTGGCGAGGCCAAGGCCGGTTCCTTTGCCCGTTTCTTTGGTGGTAAAGAACGGTTCAAACATGTGGGCGCGAGTTTCTTCGTCCATCCCAATGCCGGTATCGTTCACCGAAAGCATGACGTATTTGCTGCAGGATGATTCTGAACGTCCGTTCTGCGATCTGACCTGCGAAGATCCTGTGCAGGATTCGGGATGGTGCCGTGCAGTGTCGCGGAAATCGACATTGAGAGTTTCGATGGTTAGTTTGCCGCCTTTGGCCATGGCATCGCGGGAGTTGAGCGCCAGATTCAAGATCACCTGTTCAATCTGAATGGGGTCGACCTTAACGCGACCGAGTTGGTTTCCGGGGACAACTTTCAGATCGATGTTTTCGGCCAGCAGCCGGCGCAGCATCCTAGCGACGTCCGATACGACAGCGTTCAGATCGAGTACCTTGAGCTGCAAGACCTGCTTGCGGCTGAAGGCCAGCAGGCGCCCGGTCAGCGCGGCGGCCCGGGTAACGGCGCTGGAAATCTCCTGCAAATCCTTCTGTGCAGGGTCGTCCTTCGCAATCGAGGATTGCAGCTGCTCGTTGTGCACCTGGATCAACATGAGCAGATTGTTGAAGTCATGGGCGATGCCGCCGGCGAGCTGGCCGACCGCTTCCATTTTTTGCGAATGGCGAAGCTGCTCTTCGAGGCGCTTGTGCTCGGTGATGTCATACATCACGCCCTGCATAAGCACGTTGCCCTTGGGGTCTTCGAGCTTGACGCCTTCATCACGGAACCAGAGCAGCCGCCCGTCGCGCGAGAACATGCGGTACTCGGCCTTGAAGAGCTCGTGAGTTTTCTGAAACAAAGCTTCCTGCTCTAGCGCGATGGGGCGGTCGTCAGGATGGATGTGGCCAATCCAGTTGGTGGGGTTCGAGAGCCAACTCGCCGGCGAAAAACCAAGAATACTCTCGATCTGCGGGCTCACATAATGCCAGGGGCCGTCGGCGCCGAGTTCGGCGATGTAGGTGATTGCCGGCAGACGTTCCACCAGCATCCGGTATCGAGTCTCTGCGGCGCGGAGTTCAGCCTTGAACTGATCGCGCTCAATGGCGATTCCTGCCAGTTGCGTTGCATGAGCGATGAGCTGCAGATGCTGCTCGTCGGGAGTCCGGGGTTCGCGATAGTAAATGGCGAACGTGCCAAGGACGGCACCATCCTGCGAAAGGATTGGGGTTGACCAGCAGGCGCGCAGTCCATACGGGTGAGCCAGATGGACAATATCTTTCCAGAGCGGATCAGTGTCGATGTCTGCGACAATAACCGGCTGCTTGCGAAAGGCCGCGGTGCCGCACGATCCGGCGCAGGGCGCGACGGGGATGCCGTCAACCTGTTTGCTATATTCGGCCGGAAGGCTGGGGGCGGCGCCATGATGAAGGGTTTTGCCGTCGGCATCGAGCAGAAGGATGGAGCAAAATAGGCCGGGATACTGTTTTTCAACTTCGTGACACAACATCTCGAGGATTGCAGGCAAAGGCGCCTGGGCGCGAATCATTCCGAGCGCGGTGTGACTGAGAAGCGGCAACTGACGGAGGCACAACTGGTCAGCACTCGACGCTCTTTGAACTCCCGTGGACATGATGGCTTACATTACTGCTAACGACTTGAACCGCGGGAGCAACTGCTGTTCCAAAAACAGAACGTCCCCGTGCTAAGCATTGTCCACTCAACGACCTAGAGCCAACAAGGTTACCGGGGTAACAGGGCAAGCTGGCCATTGGCGGAATTAGAGTGGTTAAGGACTACTCGCCGCTGAAGTAATCGACGGTGACGGGGTTTTCGAACAGGGAGTAGTCGCGGGTGACGACCGTGATTCCGCTGTCGGTGACGAAATATCGCTGGCGATCGGCCTCGCTGTCATATCCGATGGTGGTACCTTCGGGGACGTGAACGTCCCGGTCAAGGATGGCTTTGCGAATGCGGCAGTGCCGGCCGACATTGACGTGGGCGAACAGAATGCTGGAATCGATTTCGCTGTAAGAATTCACGCGGACGTCGGGCGAGAGCACACTGTTTTTTACGGTGCTGCCGGAAACGATGCAGCCGGCAGAGACTATGGAGTCGTGCGCCTGGCCGGTACGGCCGGATTCGGCAAAAACGAATTTCGCCGGTGGGTATTGCTGTTGATGGGTGCGAATCGGCCACTCCGAATCATACAAGTTGAAGACTGGCGAGACGGAAACGATGTCCATGTTGGCTTCGTAGTAGGCTTCGAGAGTTCCGACGTCGCGCCAGTAGAGAGCTTCTTTCTTGTTCTCGTCGACGAAGTCGAAAGAATAAACGCGGTAGTCACCCACCATGCGCGGCAGAATGTCTTTACCAAAATCGTGGCTCGACTGAGCATTCTCCGCGTCTTTCAGCAGGGCCGGAATCAGTACATCTGTATTGAAGATGTAAATCCCCATCGAGGCTGAGACTTTTTCAGGGTTGTAAGGCGAGCGCAGAGTGGTCTCTTTCGGTTTCTCCTGAAAACCAATTACACGCTGCTCGCTGTCGATTTCGACCACACCGAAGCGGCTGACTTCACTGGGATCGATCTGAATGGTGGCCAGGGTGACGTCGGCGCCTGATTCGCGATGCTGGTCCATCATCAACCCATAGTTCATTTTGTAGATGTGGTCGCCGGAGAGAATCAGAACGTACTGCGGCTGCTCGGATCCGATGGAATAGATGTTCTGGTAAACCGCGTCTGCGGTTCCCTGGTACCACTCCTCGCTCACCCGCTTCATGGGTGGGAGAACTTCGATGAACTCGCCCATCTCGCGCCCAACGATATTGCCCCAACCCTCACGAACGTGGCGATTGAGGGACAGCGCTTTGTACATGGTGAGGATGTAAACCTTGCGCAGCCCTGAGTTGATGCAGTTGGAAAGGGTGACGTCGATGATGCGGTAGATACCGCCGAAGGTCACGGCTGGCTTGGCGCGGTCACGCGTCAGCGGATACAGCCGCTCCCCTGCGCCGCCGGCGAGTAAGACTCCGAGAGTGTCCTTCATGAGGTTGCCGCTTGCGTTATTGCTTCGCTTGGGATGTTCGTATTGACCCTAGCGTTTGCCGGTCAAAGCAAGCGAAGTTACGACCCATGAACCAGAAATAGTAGCACAAGGCGATAGGGGACTGGCTGTGACGTGAGGACAGCTTGAAACGTGAGAGGAGCGACGACTAGGCTGCGTCGTTGTCGATTTTGATGCGAAGCGACTTTAGGAATTTGAGGTCCTGGTCGCTGATTTTGAACTCGGGATTGCTACTCAAAGTAGTGACCAGGGAGGTCTTGTCGGGGGTCTTGTCGCCGGGCTTGCTGACGCCGATCGTGGCCTCAAGCACAAGAAAAATATCGTATCCGCCTTCTTTAATACGGGAAACGACCTCGGCAATCTGGTCAGAGTCAGCCAAAGATTCGTTGATAGCCTCACCCAACTCTTTCATCAACTGCTTCAGATGTTGATCCACCGAGTTATCCTCTCCCGACTGCGAGCGTTTGTGATCCCACCGCTCACGTCACATAAGATGCCGTTTGCCATCACTACGGCGGGTGACGGGGCTCACCGCTCCATGGATATTGTAACCCTGATGCTTGATAAAATCGATGGAAATGGCGAAAGACTCAACAGCGCGGAAATTGGGCATCGCAACCCGGATTGCAGGCCAGCAGATCGGCAAAACCCGCACCTACGGCGCGATTTCAGCGGCCACGAAGGCCACGTACGGGCACACCAAGCGGGTGACCCGGCAACTTTGGCTGGAAGTGACAGGATTTGTTTTCTTAGCCTTAGCGGGGATTGGAGCGATTGCATTCGTGCGTGAATATGCAAAATTCCATGCCGGCCATGCGGACGCGAACCGGACGATTTTGGCGGCATGCTTTGCTGTGCTGTTTGGATGGTTCGGACTCAGTTCGTTCTGGCGAGTGAACCGGAAAGGTTAGAAGGCTGAAAGCATAAGTAAGATAGAGTTTCATTGTTTTATCGCGGTAGGATCCGGATGATGGAAAAGAAATCCGCAGTTGCCGATCCACAAACTTCATCTCACATTGCGGTTCGTCCGCTTTACACGCCGATCGATCTGGCGGAGTGGGATTATGACCGACAGGTTGGGTATCCGGGCGAGTATCCATATACGCGCGGGGTGCAGGCCACGATGTACCGCGGCCGTTTGTGGACCATGCGGCAGTACGCGGGTATGGGCGATGCCGAGGAATCAAACAAACGCTACAAATATCTGCTGGCGAACGGGACGACCGGGCTTTCGGTGGCGTTCGATTTGCCGACACAGATCGGATTGGACTCGGACAGTCCACTGGCGCTGGGCGAAGTGGGGAAGGTTGGCGTGTCGATCGATTCGATCGAAGACATGCAGCGCTTGTTCGATGGAATCGAACTGACGAAGATTTCGACGTCAATGACGATCAACGCGACGGCCTCGATTCTGCTGGCGCTGTATGTGGCGGTGGCAAAGCGGCAAGGCGGAGACATTCGGAAGCTGGCGGGGACGGTTCAGAACGATGTGCTCAAGGAGTACATCGCGCGCGGAACGTATATCTACCCGCCGCATCAAGCGATGCGCATTATCACTGACATGTTTTCCTGGGCCAAGCAGAATGTTCCTGACTGGAACACGATTTCGATTTCGGGCTATCACATGCGCGAGGCGGGATCGACGGCGGTGCAGGAAGTGGCGTTCACGCTGGGCGACGGCATTGCGTATGTGCAGGCGGCGGTGAAAGCCGGGCTGGATGTGGACAGCTTTGCGCCGAGGTTGTCGTTCTTTTTTAACGCGCACAGCAATTTCTTAGAGGAAGTGGCGAAGTTTCGCGCTGCGCGGCGCATGTGGGCGCGGATTATGCGGGAGCAGTTCAAGGCAAAGAATCCGAAGTCATGGATGCTGCGCTTTCACACCCAGACGGCGGGATCGACTCTGACCGCGCAACAGCCGGAAAACAATATTGTGCGGACGGCGATCCAGGCAATGGCTGCAGTGCTAGGCGGAACGCAGTCGCTGCATACAAATTCGTTCGATGAAGCTTTGGCATTACCGACTGAGCAGTCGGCGCGGATCGCGCTAAGGACGCAGCAGATCATCGCCTATGAATCGGGCGCGCCGCAGACCATCGATCCGCTGGCGGGCTCGTATTACATCGAATCGCTGACCAACGAGATTGAGAAACGGGCGACCGATTATCTGGACAAGATCGAGGCGCTGGGTGGAATGCTGAAGGCGATCGAACGGGGATTCGTGCAGCAGGAGATTCAGGATGCGGCGTACGAGTATCAGCGGCAGGTGGATGGAGCTGAGTCGGTGGTGGTGGGGGTAAATCGGTTCACAGTGGAAGAAGAAAAGCCGATTCCGATCCTGCATATTGACGAGTCGATCGAGCGCAAGCAGGTGGAGCGGGTGCGGGCATTGCGCGCGAAGCGTGACGCAGAGCCGTGGAAAGCTGCGCTGAAGAAAGTCGAAGACGCGTCGCGGTCGGGCGAGAATCTGATGCCGCACATTCTGACGGCAGTAGAAGCGCATGCGACTGTGGGGGAGATCTCAGATACGATGCGGCAGGTGTTTGGGGAGTATCACGAGACGGTGGTGATTTGAAGAAGCGGTCGGCCTTCAGCGATGTCGGCGTTATGAGACGCTTAGTATCCGCAGGCTTCGCGGCAGGCCTGGCAATAATAAAGACCGTCTTGCCCGAGGCGAACGTCGAGAAATGACTGGCACAGGCAGCAGAATTTCTCGCAGGCACAGCGGTCCTCGGTCATCTCACATTGCATGCAGCGGTATTTCTTTTGTTTATCGGTAGTGGTGGCCATGGGGGAAGCGTAACGCTGGCTTTGCGGGCCGGGAAAGGTAACGTTAGTGTTGGTTACGGCGCGCCTGCTGGAAAAGTCCGCCAGTAACACAAAGCACGGGCAATCACAACGGAGATCGCCCCACGAGTCCCTTCCATATCAATAAGCCCCCGTCCTTGAAGGCTTCTGCTTTCGCGTGTTAGGGTAATGGTTTCTACCAGGTTTCGCGGCCCAGCCAGCACCCTGATCGAGGACACATGTCTGCAGTGGAAGTCACACCCAACATCCGCAAAACTGCTTTGAACGCCGTCCATCGCCAGATGGGCGCAAAGATGGTGGAGTTCAACGGCTGGGACATGCCGGTGGAGTATCCGTCGGCGGGCGGAATTATCGCCGAACACAATGCGGTGCGCACCGGCGTGGGCATTTTCGACGTCAGCCACATGGGCGACATTCGCCTGCATGGGCCGCAGGCGCTGGCCGCGGTGCAACATATATCAATGAATGACGCGTCGAAGCTCGGGATCGGGCAGGCGCAGTATTCGGCGCTGCTGTATCCGCAGGGAACGTTTGTGGATGACGTGATCGTGCACCGGCTGGGCGAGGACGATTATCTGCTGGTGATCAACGCAGGCACGCGAGAGAAAGATTTCAACTGGGTGCGCGACAACACGCGGCAGTTTGACTGTAAGGTGGAAAATCTGTCCGATGATTTCACGCAGATTGCCATCCAGGGACCGAAGGGCGTGAACCTGCTGCAGAAGCTGACGGATGCGGATTTGAGCGCGGTGAAGTTCTATTGGGTGACGCGGGTGACGCGCGGGACGGTTTGCGGGCTGAAAAATATGCTGATCGCACGCACGGGCTATACAGCCGAAGACGGCTTTGAGATTTATGTTCCGGCCGATGAGAAGACCAGCGCCATGGTGTGGAACAAAGTGCTCGAAGCCGGGAAAGAGTTTGGCGTCGTTCCGTGCGGGCTGGGCGCCCGCAACACGCTGCGCCTGGAGGGCAAGCTGCCGCTCTACGGCCACGAAATTTCCGATACTATAAATGTTTGGGAAGCCGGGCTTGATCGCTTCATCAAGATGGAGAAGCCGGAGTTCATTGGCCGCGAGGCGCTGGAAAAGGCCAAGGCTGCCGGTTTGAAGCGGACGCTTGTTGGGCTGGAAATGGTCGAGCGCGGCATTGCGCGCGACGGATATAAAGTTTGGGATGACTCCGGACGTGAGATCGGCTATGTGACCAGCGGATCGTACGCACCGTTTTTGAAAAAAAATATTGCGCTGGCGTACGTGCCGACGGAGTTCGCGAATGTGGGATCGACGGTGAAGGTTGAAATCCGCGGTCAGGGCGTGAAGGCGCAGGTAGTGCCAACGCCGTTTTATAAGAGGCCGAAGAAAGCATAGTCGTCAGTCATTAGTTATCAGTCAGCCAGGAGCTTGCAGTTATATGGGATATCCGACCGACCTTAAGTACACCAAAGAGCATGAGTGGATCAGCGCCAACGGCGGTACGGCGACGATCGGAATCACGAATTACGCGCAGGAGTCACTGGGCGACATCGTCTTTGTCGACCTGCCGAAAGTCGGCACTGATTTGACCGCAGGCAAGACATTTGGCTCGGTCGAGTCGGTGAAGGCGGTTTCGGATCTATATGCGCCGGCTTCGGGCAAAGTAACGGAAGTGAACGGTGCGCTGGCCACATCGCCGGAGAACATAAATAAAGATGCGCATGCGGCGTGGATGCTGAAAATCGCGCTGAAAGATCCGAACGAGTTGAACGGGCTGATGTCGGCTGCTGACTACGACAAGTTTGTCGCCGAGGAGGGCGGGCACTAAGGGCAACACGCTATGACGACGACGTACGCCGCGGGCATTCTGATGGCTGTCGTAGTCGCTGTTCGACTAGTTCTCTGGGCCAGGTTTCGGAATGAGGCCCGCGGACGTCGAGTGGGCGTTGCGACGTTGCAGTTGCTCCTGGTTATCACCGGAGTCGCTGTAATCGGTATAAAACCGCAATGGACGCCAAGCGTGTTCGCCTACGTTCTGTTTGGTGTTGTTGGGCTTTTTCTTATTCATGCGAGACATGGGACAGCTTAGGTTGCCGATTCTCCGCGTGGTTGGAGTCCTAATTCTTTGCCGTTACATCTAATCTGATTTCCATGCGATATTTACCGAAATCTCCTGCTGACCGCGCAGCCATGCTGAAGGCGATTGGCGCGTCGTCGATCGACGATCTCTTTTCTTCCATTCCGGCGGAATATCGGCTGAAGCGCGACTTGAAGGTTCCGCGGCAAATGGCCGAGTCGGAAATCGTTGACTTTTTTCGTGAACGGGCGCGCGAAAACGCCGATGGATATACGTCGTTTCTGGGCGCGGGTGCTTACTACCACTACCGTCCGGTGATTATCGATGCGCTGATTTCGCGCGGCGAATTCTTGACCGCGTATACGCCCTACCAGGCGGAGATCGCGCAAGGGACACTGCAATCGATCTTCGAATTTCAGACGATGATCTGCGAGCTCACCGGCATGGATGTGGCGAATGCGTCGATGTACGACGGTTCAACCGCCGCCGCCGAAGCGGTGATGATGGCGGTGCGCCTCACGGGCCGAAATTCGGTTGCGATTGCGAAAAGTTTGCATCCCGAATACCGCGAGGTTCTGAGCACCTATGCCTTCCATCAGGGCATGCCGCTCACCATCGTCGGTTACAGCGAGAACGGGCGAGTCGATCTTCGGGAACTGGAAAAATCGATTACGGCGGACACAGCGTGCGTGCTCATCCAGTCGCCGAATTTCTTTGGCACCATTGAAGATGTCGCGGCGATCGCGGAGATCGCGCATAAAAATGGTGCGCTGCTGGTGGTCTCGATCGCCGAGGCGGTATCGCTGGGGATCGTTGAGCCGCCAAGCCAGGCCGACGTCGTCGCGATGGAAGCGCAGTCGTTTGGCGTCCCACTGGGATTTGGCGGCCCGTATTGCGGCGTGATTGCGACCAAGCAGCAGAACGTCCGCCAGATGCCGGGGCGGTTAGTAGGGCAAACGAAAGATACGCACGGCAAGACCGGCTACGTGCTCACGCTGGCCACGCGCGAGCAGCACATCCGCCGTGAAAAAGCCACGTCGAATATTTGCACCAATCAGGCGCTGGTCGCTCTGATGGTGAACATCTTCATGACTGTGTATGGCAAGGTCGGCTTGCGCGAGTTGGCAAAACAGAATCTGGCGAAAGCCGCCTATGCGGGGAAGCAGTTTGGAAAGCAGGCCAAGGTTCTGTTTACCGGCGCGCCCAGGTTCAATGAGTTTGTAGTTCAAACCACAGAAGATCCCTACGCGATCAATGCGCGGCTGCTTGGACACAACATTATCGGAGGATTGCCGCTGAAAAAGTTTTATCCGGAGCTCGGCAATGCGGCGCTGTGGTGCTGCACGGAGATGACGACGCGAACCGCGATCGACACCGCGGCGGGAGTTATCGCCGAGAGCGAACTGGCGACAAAGCCGGCGGCGAAAGAAGTGCAGGAGGTGGGCCGATGAAATCGGTTACGCCCAAAGCCACGCGCAACGTAAGTCAAAATGAAGGACTGATCTTCACCAAGTCCTCGCCCGGCAAAGCCGCGTGGAAACTGCCTCCGCTCGATGTTCCGGAAGTCGACACCAAAGAATTGCTGGGATCGGCTGAAAGAAAAGACCTGGGCCACATGCCCGAGGTCAGTGAGATCGAAATCATCCGCCACTTCACACGATTGTCGACTTGGAATTACGCAATCGACCTTGGAATGTATCCGCTGGGCTCATGCACCATGAAGTACAACCCGCGGGTGAATGAATTCGTGGCGAGGCTCGACGGAATCGCCAATGCCCATCCCTATCAGCCGGAGCGGGTTTCGCAAGGCGCCCTGCGCATCATGAAGACTCTGAGCGAATGCCTGATCGAAATTACCGGCATGGACGCGATCACGCTGCAACCGGCTGCAGGCGCGCACGGAGAACTGACCGGCCTGCTCATGGTTCGCGCCTATCATCAGTCGAAGGGCAAGCCGCGAAAGAAGATTCTGATTCCAGACTCGGCGCACGGCACCAATCCCGCGACCGCCGCCACAGTGGGATATGCAGTCGAAAATCTAAAATCCAATTCCCGTGGCATGGTCGACGTGGCCGCGCTCGAAGCGCAGATGAATGAAGAGGTCGCTGCGCTGATGCTGACCAATCCCAACACGCTGGGTGTCTTCGAGCAGGATATTCACAAGATCGCCGACATCATGCACGCCAAAGGCGGCTTGCTCTACATGGATGGCGCCAACATGAACGCGCTGGTTGGCAAAGTCCGACCGGGAGATTTCGGCGTCGACCTGATGCACCTGAACCTCCACAAAACATTTTCGACGCCGCATGGCGGCGGTGGTCCGGGATCGGGGCCGGTCGCGATCAAGAAAATTCTCGAGCCGTTCTTGCCGAAGCCGGTGCTGGTGACCAAACCGAATGGCACGCTGGGCCTGGATTACGACCGGCCGCAATCGGTCGGGCGGGTGCGCACGTTCTACGGCAATTTCGGAATGTTCACGCGGGCGCTCGCGTACACGCTGGCTAACGGGCCGGATGGTCTACGTCAGACGACCGAAGATGCAGTGCTCAACGCTAACTACATCCGCAAAGGCCTCGAGGGCGTCTACGACCTGCCCTATGCCACCCCGTCCATGCACGAAGTGGTTTTCAGCGACAAGTTGCAAGCCAAAAAAGGCGTCCGCACCATGGACATTGCCAAGCGCCTGATCGACTACGGCTTCCATCCCTACACGACGGCGTTCCCTCTGATTGTGCCTGGAGCGCTGATGATCGAGCCAACCGAGAGCGAGCCAAAAGAAGAACTCGATCTCTTCATCGACGCGATGAAATCAATCGCAAAAGAAGTGGAAGAAGATCCGCAGATCGCGCTGACCGCGCCACACGCCACGCGAATTTCTCGGCTGGATGAAGTAACCGCGGCACGCAAGCCGATCCTGCGCTGGCAGCCGGAAGCGCAATAGGCCCACGGTCCGCGTTGTTGTGCTATTTTTCCTTGATGTCGATCGAAGCCTGCGTGTTTTCCCAGCTCATCTTCAGCTTGCAAGAACTGCCGCTCTGATCGAACGCGATGGTGAAGTTCTCTACCGCCGACGGAGTGGAAGAGACCATCATGTCCGCGCGGCCGAGTTCGTCCGACTCATACTTGTAAGGAATGCCCCACTCTCCCGTTTTCTTGTTGATGATGATCGACCACTTGTCCTTATTGGGGACGGCGAACAGCGTGTAGTTTCCGGCCGGAACGCTGAGCGAGCCGACAGTTACGTTTGCCGTGTTAACAAACGTTGTGGCTTCGTTCGCGCCGGTGCGCCACACTTCGCCAAAAGGCACAAGTTCGCCGAAGATCTTGCGGCCTTTGGCGCGCGGACTGGAGTAGTCGATGCTAATGGTCTTGCCATCTGAGAATTTGCACTGCGCCTGAGCAGGCGGACTGGGACGCTGGCTCTTATCTTTTTGCGCCAGGCTGAAACTGGTAAACAACAGAACAACGATTGCAACTACAACGGACTTGCGCATGAGCTCTCCTTGGAAACGGGTTCGTAGTAAAAGACTATTCGTTGCCCGGAAGGTTAGCAACTTCAGATCAGGAGAAGCGGCTGGTGCGGAAGCGGGCGACCACGCCCTCAGGAAGAACTTTTTCCAGCCGCGAAGACAACCAACCCTGTAACTCGGACCTTTGTGCAGCGGAGGGGTCGGCAAAGCGCACACCGACGCGTCCCTGCGGGCTGCACCAGCACACTTCTGCGGCCACGCGCATGGGATCGTCCTGGCCCGGCAAAGTGAAATCGATGGTCACCTCCGTCCCCGGTTCAAGCAAGCTCGAAGTGTTCAATCCCATTCCGCCTTCGCTCAGGTCAAAGGTTTCACAATGCAGGGCTTCTGTGCCGGGCCGCAGTAGAACCGCGGACACAGTCATGGAGCAGCGGAAATGCCGCCGCAATTCGCGAACAATCAGTCCATAAGCTGCGCGCAAAGTGCGGTCGATCGCCTCTTCGGTAAGAGGACGTTGCAGCACGAAGTTGGATCCGGTGCGGGTGGCAGGGTTTGCGGCGCCGGCCGTTATCACAAAGGTGACAGCGGTTGGGTTTGAAGTGGACGCGCGCACTTGTTCGAGAACACTGTAGTTCTCCTGCCGGTCACCGATGTCAACGATCACCGCTTCGAACTTGCGATGATTCAGAAGGTATGCGGCTTGCGTGCAGTCGGTGCAGGGTTCAACCGAGATCCCAAGTTGGGCAGCAGAAGCCTTTACCTGACGGACGGCGGTCTGATCACCGGAGACCAACAGGGCCACCCCACCCCCAGCGCGGGAGGTTGGTGCGGGCGTCGATGCGGTACCGTTCGTCATTTGAACTCTATAATCCCTTGGCGCCGCACATGCTTAGAGCAGCGAGTATTTGCCCCGCTCGATCACTTTCTGCGCAATCTGTTGACGAAGCTCAATGGTATTGAACGGCTCGTATTTCGCGAGCCGGCGAAGCATTGCCAGTTGCGTGCGCAGCATGTCACCGTCCGCGACCGCAGCAATGATCTTGCGCGCCGCCGATTCGATCTTTTCCATGGCTTGCGATAGATAAACTCGTGTCATTGCCAAGGGCAGCGACGCCGCGCCTTCGCCCTGCTTCTCCACGATCTTCTGCGTTCGCAGGACCGCCGATTCCATGGCGTAGACCTCGATCACCATGTCGGCGATCGCGCCCATGATCTCCTGCTGGTCCTGGATGGCTTGCATGTATTTCTGCGTGGCCGCACCGGCAGCGAACAAGCCGATTTTTTTGGCTTGCGTAACCAGCTTTTGTTCGGCGTCCAGAAGACCTTCAAACTCGTCGCTGGCGGAGGGGCCGGAGAGCATTTCGTCCATCAGTTGCTTGATCGCTGCCATCAGCGGCAACTGGCCTGACATCGCTCGCTTGAGCAGGAAGCCGGTAATGATCAGCCGGTTGATTTCATTTGTGCCTTCGAAAATGCGGTTGATGCGGGCGTCACGATAGACGCGCTCGGCCGGATATTCCTCGACGAATCCGTAACCGCCATAAATCTGCACGGTTTCGTCGACCACGTAGTCGATCATCTCCGAGCACCAGACCTTGATGATCGAGCATTCCACAGCGCAATCCTCAATGGCTTTGCGGGTTTCTTTTTCGGCGTTTGGGCTGGATTTGTCGACTTCGTTCAAAGCCGCGTCCATCATGCCCACTGTGCGGTACACTTGCGACTCGCCGACATAGATGAGCGTTGCCATGTTGGCAAGTTTCTCGCGCACCATGCCGAAATCTGCGATCGCTTTGCCGAATGCCTTGCGCTGTTTGGCATAACCGGTCGCGTTTTCAATGGCAACCCGCGCACCGCCCACGCACATGGTGCCAAGTTTGAAGCGTCCGATGTTCAAAATGCCGAAGGCGATGACGTGCCCTTTGCCGATTTCCCCAAGAACATTTTCGACGGGAACTTTGCAATCGCTGAGAATGATCGGACAGGTCGACGATCCGCGGATGCCGAGCTTGTGTTCCTCCGCGCCGACGGAAAATCCAGGGAAGTTCCGCTCGACCAAGAAAGCGGTGAATTTCTCGCCGTCAACCTTCGCAAAGACGGTGAACAAGTCGGCGAAGCCGGCGTTGGTGATCCACATTTTTTCGCCGTTCAGGATGTAGTGCTTGCCATCGGGTGAAAGAGTCGCCCGGGCGCGGCAGTTCAGCGCGTCCGATCCCGAGGAAGCTTCAGAAAGCGCATAGGCGCCGACAATTTCACCACTCGCCAGGCGTGGCAGATACTTCTTCTTTTGTTCTTCGGTACCGAAATAAACCGTTGGCAGCGTGCCGATGCCAGTATGACCACCCCAGGTGGTCGCGAATCCCGCGTACTTGGCGATGTGGTCGCAGATGACCGCGGCCGTAACTTTATCCATCTCCAGGCCGCCGTAGGCTTCGGGAATTTCGACTCCACTCAACCCAAGTTCGCCCGCTTTTTTGATCAACTCGCGAGTAACCGAGAAATCTTTGTGTTCGATCTTGTCAACATTAGGGATGATCTCGTTCAGCGCGAACTCTTCTGTCGTTTGGCCGATCAGGCGGTGCTGTTCGGTGAAATCCTCAGGAGTAAAGATATCTTCTGCGCGGCGGGACTCAATCAGAAAGCTTCCGCCAGCCGCCTTTGCGCTCGGAACTGCCGTAGTTGCCATGTACTTCGAGCCCTACCTTCTTATTCAGGGATAGCGAGATCGCGAAGAAATCCGCGGCCTTAACAAGGATTCTAATGGTTGCTAAGGCTGATGGATAGTGGTGGCAGGCCAAACCGAGATGTTACTTCTGTCCCTGATCTAACGGCTAGCATGGCGTAGATCAGTTGAGGTTTTCGAAAATTCCCGCCGCCCCCATCCCCCCGCCAACGCACATCGTCACCATGCCATAACGAGCATTTCGCCGCTTGAGTTCGCGGATCACCGTGGCCGTCAGCTTGGCTCCGGTGCATCCCAGCGGATGCCCCAGTGCAATCGCTCCGCCATTGGGGTTGACGCGAGCGGGATCAAGACCGGCCTCTCTAATCACTGCCAAGGCTTGCGCTGCAAAAGCCTCATTGAGTTCGATCACGTCGATTTCCGAAAGCTTGAGTCCTGCCAGCTTCAGCGCTTTCGGAATTGCATAGACCGGACCAAGCCCCATTTCTTCCGGCTTATATCCTGCCGTAGCAAATGCCACAAACCGTGCCAGTGGTTTGACGCCGAGGGCCTTAGCACGCTCCGCTGACATAACAACTGCCGCCGCAGCCCCGTCAGACATCTGCGAAGAATTGCCGGCCGTGACCGTGCCCTGCATATGAAATGCAGGCTTCAACCCGCCCAGCGCTTCGAGCGATGTATCGGCCCGCGGACCTTCGTCAACTTCGAAAACAATCTCCTGCCGCTTCGGCTTCGCCCCGTTTGGAGTGGTAAAGCTGACCGGAACCGGCACGATTTCATCGTCAAACCGTCCCGCCTGGATGGCGGCAACGGCTTTCTGATGGCTCTGCAGCGAAAACTCATCCGCCTGCTCCCGGGTAATGCCAAAACGCTGCGCAAGTCGCTCCGCTGTCAGGCCCATGGAAAGATACGCATCGGGATAATGGTCCACCAGCCACGGGTTCGGCGAAATCTTGTGGCCGCCCATGGGGATCATCGTCATCGATTCCGTCCCGCCTGCCACGATCACATCCGACCCGCCCGACATAATACGTTCTGCTGCCATGGCTATGGCCTGCAGGCCCGAAGCGCAAAATCGGTTGATCGTTAGCCCCGAAACCTCAACCGGCAGCCCGGCGCGCAGCGACGCAATGCGTGCCACGTTCATGCCCTGCTCAGCTTCCGGCATGGCACAGCCAAGAATCACGTCTTCAATTTCTTTGGGGTCGAGTTGCGGCACACACTCCAGTGCACCTTTGACCGCAACCGCGCCGAGTTCATCAGGACGCGTGGCCCGCAAAGTGCCTTTATACGCGCGTCCCACCGGCGTCCGAACGGATGAGGCAATAACCACTTCACGCATGGCCAACTCCAGCTTCCTATTTTATATGAGCGGTTGAAAGCAGCTTCGGACCGTCGTCGGCCCTTTCCTGGCGATCGACGGGGACGGTCCCATCGCCTTCTGGTTCGAAATTCGACAAAAAATTTCCTCCGACGCCCCACTTTTCATTCCTCCGCGCGTCCAACCATCCATGTCTTCAATGAGAATTTCGCTACGAGGAGGATTCAAATGAAAAAAGGATTTCTGGCAGTCGTGTTGGTTCTGGCGACTCTGGGCGTACGCCAGGCCGCTGCGACCGACACTACGGCTCCAAGCTACGACATGAAAGCGCAGTCGCTGCTCGACCTTGACGCTGTGCAGAAGAAGTTCGTGCAACTGGCCAATACGATTCCGGCCGATAAGTTGAACTGGCGTCCCTCGCCGGATACGCGTTCCTTCGCCGAAGTTTTTCTGCATGTGGCCGGCGAGCGCTACGGGTTCATGAACTTGCTGGGCGTGGATAAACCGGCCGGATTCGATGGCAAGACCTTCGAAAAATCCACCACCGACCGCGCTCAGATTGTCTCGGAGCTCAATAAGTCATGGGAGGTAACCCAAAAGGCAATCAACGGAATGACCAACGCCGACTTCGCTAAGCTCCTGCCCAAACTCGGTCCGCAGGCGAATGAGGGCGACGTGGTTTACCTACTGGTCGCCGATGCCCACGAGCATCTCGGACAGGCGATCGCCTACGCGCGCGACAACGGGATCGTCCCGCCGTGGACAATCGAGGCCCAAAAGCAGGCGGCGGAAAAGAAGGATAAGAAGTAGATGTGCGTGCGGTGACGGAAAAAAGCCCACCGGGTGCCGGCGCACCTCGGTGGGCTTTCTTTCAAAGTTCTCTAAATGTCCGCCTGCTTGCCGCGAACATGCACATACACCAGCGCAAAGCTGGCGCCATTACCCGATTTATTTGGCTTGATCGCCACCGCGTGCTGATTATCCTCAGTCCCGGCCTTCAACTCAATGTTGTCGCCTTTGTTTTCGCCGTCGCAAGTCAGCTCCTTTGACTTGCCCGAATCGTCTCTTGTGTTGGCATGGGCATCGATGTGCGGATCGGCATCACTGTCGTTGTTGTGACATTCGATCACCTTGCCGTACTTCTTCAGCTTGTCGCGATAGAAGCTGATGATCTTCTCGGCCGAGTCGTCGGATGTGTAATTCACCACCAGCAGCTTGATTCCGAAGGCGGAGGTGAACAGCGCCAGATTGGCGGAGTTCTTGTCCTGCTTGTCATCAACCTTGATATGCGCTCCCGGATACACTGGCAAGCCAATGGCACGCGGGTCCGCGTCGGTGCCCGCATGAAAGCTGTTATCGGAAACATAAACATCGAGATACGGGCCGTCATCGTTGGGCGCCGCGAAGGCCAGCGGAACCGCCGTCATGCACAGGGCAACCGCCGCCAATTGCAAGCTCAATATTCGTCGGGTCATGGGATCCTCCTAAATCGTACTTTCTTTGCCGCGAGTTAGAACATACACCAGCGCAAAATCGGTACCTTTGCCGTTCGGTTCAACCGAAACCAGGTGCTGATTGTCTTCAGTGCCAGCCTTTAGCTCGACAACCTTTCCCGACTCGCCACTCTTGCAGCTCACCGGATTGTGCGAGTTGCTATCACCAGCCTTGATTGTCATGTCGCCGCCGCGCTTGTCGGTATGGCATTCGATCACTCCACCATATTTCTTAAGCTGGTCCTGGTAAAACGCGATCACCTTGTCTGGCGTGTCGTCCGACTCGAACTCGACCGCGACGACTTTCACTCCGAACAAGCCGCTCGAAATATTTACGTTGGCCGATTTGCTGTCGTTGCTGTCCTTAGTCTTTTGCCGCGCGCCAGGGTAGACTGCAAGCCCGGTATCGCGCACGTCAACTTGTTCGTTGACATGAATGCCGCCCAGCGGCGTACTGATGTCCACTTTGTTTTCCCCGTCGCCATCGTGACCCTTGACACTGACGGTACACGCCGGCACAGCTAAACAGGAGCCGAACGTAACCGCGACCAGGATGCGGGCTTTAATGTCCAGCGGTTTGGGCAGAAGCATGGGAACCTCCTTGCGCGATGATACGTGGCCGCTCGATGCCGGCTCCGCGCTGTGCTATGCCGGGAATCGAAACCGGTGAGTGCCCATGGATCGCAATCTCGCCGAAAAGGGCTTTCACCGCGCTGATTTCCGAGACTGAAACGCCAGAAAATGTGCAGAGATAATTCTGCACCGCCGGAAAGTCTTTTGCGACATAAGGACTGCCAAGTGCAGCGACGACAGTTTTCGCCGCCGCCCGGTCAAGAATACCCTGCAACAACTTTGCCGTCGGCTCCGGCAGACCGACCGAGTTGGCCAGCCCATTAGCAGTGATCACGGTCTTTCCGCCAAGCGGCGTAAGAAATACTCCGGCCACGACCGCGTCGGCGCGGTCGACGGCCGCAATAACCTCGCTCGAAATCGCATTGGCGATTCGTGGGTCCACGTAAATCACATTCACATCCGGTACGCGCTCGCGAAGCTGATTTTCAAAAGTTCGCCCGGCTTCCAGTCGCGTATCGTCGGTAAAAATCACCGCCAGCAGATGGTTTTTCACCTCTGCTGGCTTTTGATACGGAAGCACACCGCTCGGAGTTCCCGTTCGTTTCAATGGCAAGAGCTTTCCGTTGTCCCGAACGAGGGTCACGGCATCATCGGAGATTTGCTGGCCGAGGGCGAGGTTTTCTGGCTTTCCGACAGTGGTTGGCACGTCGGCGAGGTCGACCAGCCGCTTTTTGTTAAGTCCGACAGACGTCTTTGCTTTCAATATCTTGAGCACTGATGTATCAATTCGTGCTTGAGATATTTCTCCGCTCTGAGCTGCTGCCAGCATGGCCTTATAGGATGCATCCAAATCCGCCGGCAAAATGAGCAGATCGCACCCAGCCTTGAAGGCATCAACCGCTGCCTGTCCGGCGGGAGGGCCATAGATCCGGGTAAGCCCTGCCATGTCTAGGCCGTCGGGCACGACGATTCCTTTGAAGCCAAGCTTCTTTTTCAGGAGTTCGGTAATGATTGAAGGTGAAGTCGAGGCTACATGATTAGGCGACGGATCGAGCGCAGGGATAGTCACATTTGCGACCATGACCGCGTCGACACCGGCATCGATGGCTTTGCGAAACGGAGGAAGTTCGACCGATTCCAGATGCGCCAGGTCGCCGGTAACTTCAGCCAGTCCAAGATGCGAGTCGGTGGCAGTGTCGCCGTGTCCGGGAAAGTGCTTGGCCGTGGTCAGCAGTCCCGCGGCTCGGGCTCCGCGAATATATGCCGCGGCCATGTCTCCGACCTGCACGGGGTCTTCGCCGAAAGACCGGACATTAATGATCGGATTCTCCGGATTCGAATTAACGTCCGCAACCGGCGCAAAATTCCACTGCACGCCAATAGCACGCGCTTCCTCGGCGACGACGCGACCCATCGCTTCCGCGTATTCGACCTTGCCAGACGCGCCGAATGCCATGGCTTGCGGAAACTCGGTTGTTCCATGAAGCCGCATCGCGAGGCCGTCTTCGAAATCGGCGGCAATGATCAAGGGAAGTGGAGAATCCTGTTGCAGGCGATTCAGCAGATTGGCAGCTTCAAGCGGCTGGTTGCGATAAAGAAACAGACCTTCGAGCGGCACCGTCATGATCAGCGAGCCGAGATGATAGTCTTCGACCGCATTGCGCAGTTCGACGTAGGACGGGTTTTGGTCGTTAAGAAATTCGACCCGTACTCGCATCATGAAAAGCTGGCCGATTTTCTCTTCGAGCGAAAGCTTGCGCAGGGTTTTCTCAGCCCATTTCTCGCCCTCGCGATCCACATGAACCGGTGCTGCAACTGCAGGTTTCGTTTTGGCGAACGCGCCCACCACAAAGAATAAGAAGATGATCACGAACGCGCCGCGCATAAACGCCATTATCTTCGACGATAACAAAGCGGTTGACTCAAGGCAGTAATCAGTCGTGCACGCCTGATGGTTGTTTCGCCACAACTGCCATCGCTAGCTCCTGGATCTCCGGATCATCCCCGAAGCCCTGCAACCACTGCACATCCGGCTCGCGTCGAAACCATGTCATCTGCCGCTTGGCATAGTTGCGATGCCCTTGCTGGGCCAGTTGCACGGCGGTTGCCGCGTCGATTTCGCTGTGCAATAACTGAACGCACTGCTTGTATCCCAGCGCCCGAAGCGCCCACGCGCCGTCGCCGTATTTTTCTCGCAGGTGGCTAGTCTCTTCCAATAAGCCGCGATCGAACATTTCCTGCGCCCTTTGATTGATCCGCTCGTAAAGCGCGTTGCGATCGGGATCCAGTCCGATTCGCAGAATCGTGAAGCCGGTCAATGCCATGCGCCCTTGCCGCCAAAGCTCGGTCATCTGCTGCCGCGAAGCCAGGCAGACTTCAATCGCGCGAATCAGCTTGGGCTCGTCGTTAGCATGAATCTTTTCTGACGCAGCCAAATCGAGCTTCCGCAAAACTCGATGTAAATATGCCGATCCCTTCTGTTGAGATTTCTCCCGCAACCGCTCACGTAGCTCCTGGGACCGTTGTGGCCCCGGAAACAACCCATCGAGCAATGCACGCAGGTAAAGCCCCGTCCCCCCAACCACGATCGGCAGGTTTCCGCGGGAGCAAATCTCTGACAGCGTCTGACGAGCCATCCGTGCGTATTCGCCAGCGGTGATGAAATCTGTCGGCGCAACAAAGTCCAAAAGATGATGCGGCGCGCGAGCGCGTTCTTCGGCAGTAGGCTTGGCCGTGCCAATTTCGAATTCTCGATACGCCGCGACCGAATCGCAATTCACAATCTCGCCGTGAAATCGCTCGGCCAGCGCCAGCGAAAGGGAAGTCTTGCCGCTTGCCGTCGGCCCGAGAATCACCACTAGAAGCGGATCGCCGGGCACCGCTAGCGCAGGCTCCAGTGAACGAAATGCCAGTAGCGCGCCAGCATGACGGCCAGAATCAGAATGGCAATAACAATGAGGCCGGTGGTCTCCATGGTGAGAATAGGGGAAGCGTGATGACCCGCCTGCGATTTTTCCTTCTGCCGCTTTGGCCCCGCCACCGGCATGACAGCATTGTAGCGCCTGAATTGATCCGAATCACAGCCGTTCTGAACCGAACCTTCTACAATCGATGTGTCCCATGCCAAAGTCCCACGACGTCATCATCATCGGCGGCGGCATCATCGGCCTTTCGCTGGCGATCGCTCTTCGCAAGCGTGGAGCCACCGTGCTCGTCCTCGAACGCGGCGAGCCCGGCCGCGAGGCTTCCCACGCTGCCGCCGGCATGCTCGTCAGTTGTGGATCCGAAACGCCCCCGCAACTGCACCAACTGGCCGAGGCCAGCGCCGCTATGTATTCGGAATTCGCCTTCGAACTCGAAGACGAGTCCGGCATGACGGTCGATCTCCGCGACGCTGGCACCATCTTGCTAATGAACGCCGGAGAGAACACGCACATCTACGAAGACTTACCCGCCGAAAAGCTAATCCCAGAATCCCTGCAGCAACTCGAACCAAATCTTCACGGCGACCGCCTTGCGGCCGCCTATATCAAAGAGCGTTCCGTCGATCCCCGCGCGCTCGTCGAAGCCGCTCTCAAAGCCGCCAAGCATCGCAGCGTCGACATCGCATCTGGCAGCGAAGTCAAAGAAATCCTGATCGCAAACGGTAAAGCCGTTGGTATCCGCACTGATCGCGCCGACTGCTCCGCGGCCAAAATCGTCAACTGCGCCGGCGCTTGGGCCGCGCAAATCTCGGCGCTCGAAATCCCCACCCGCCCCGTCAAAGGCCAGATGCTCTCAGTCGTGACCTCCAATCACCATCTGCTTCGCCACGTCGTCCGCTCGGCCGACGTCTACCTCGTCCCGCGCTCCAACGGGCGCATTCTCATCGGCTCGACCGTCGAACACGCTGGCTTCGACAAGCGCACCGTCCCCGCAACCATCCAAAAGCTGCACACCGCCGCTGTGAAACTTCTGCCGCCGCTGCAAAACGCTCGCCTCCACGAAGACTGGGCCGGCCTTCGCCCCGGCACGCCCGACAATCTCCCCATCCTCGGCGAAACCTCCACTCCCGGCTACTTCGCCGCCACCGGCCACTTCCGCGACGGCATCCTGCTGGCGCCCATCACCGCCGGAGTCATGTCCCAACTCATCACCAACGAAAAGCCCGCATACGACCTTTCAGCTTTTTCTCCCACCCGTTTCTAACCTGGCAACCCGTACGCCTCATGACACCTGCCATAGCCCTTTCGGCATATACTTGTCCACACTCCCGCATAGCACTGCCCAAATCGACCATGCGAATGACCAAACCAATTGCCCTCGCCATCGCCCTCGCTCTCACGACTGCCGCCCGCGCCCAAACCACTCCCGTCGCCGACGTCGCCGTTGGATACTCCACCTTCGAAGTCGTCAAAGGCTATAGCCTCAACGCTCAGGGTGGCAGCGGCGCCGTCGCCTTCAACCTCACGCCGTTGCTCGGCGTGATCGGCGACCTCGGCATCTACTACGCGCCTTCTATCAGCATGACCGCCGAAACCTACACCTTCGGCCCGCGATTCTCCTACCGTCACTGGCCCCGGCTCACGCCCTTCGCGCAGGCAACCCTCGGCGGCGGCCATGCCTCCTCCGCCCAATCCGGATTCACCGGCGTCACCAACGCTTTCGCCTTTGGCGCCGGAGGCGGTGCTGACTTCGGCCTCGATCGCCGCGGCCGTTTCGCCTTCCGCCCGCAACTCGAATACCTCGCCTTCCGCGGCAACGGCAGCACCACCGGAACCATCCGTTTCTCCGCCGGCCTTGTGATCCGAATTGGAAAGAAATAGCCGAATTGCGGCAAATCGCTTAGGCTACGCCGCTGTGCCGCCCCCAACTCAGCTATACTGATTCGTTTCACAGATAACAATTTCCGCGGCCCATCTTCCCGCCAGCATCCGGAAGTCCCGCGCCAGAAAGAGGACCAGCTATGGCTTCTCCCGCAGTTGCCTTTGCCCGTGGTAATCAGCAGCGTTTCATAGACGAACTCAAAGCTCTTCTTCGTATTCCCAGCGTCTCCACCGCGCCCGAGCACAAGGCCGACGTCCAGAAAGCCGCCGACTTCGTTGCCAGCGAACTGCGCCGCATCGGCATGGAAAACGTCGAGGTCATCCCCACCAAAGGTCATCCGCTCATTTACGCCGACTGGCTCCACGCCGCCGGTAAACCCACCGTGCTCATGTATGCGCACTTCGACGTGCAACCGCCCGAGCCGCTAAACGAGTGGATCTCGCCGCCATTCCTCGACAAAGACGCCTACCCCGTCGAGGACGCCGCCGAAACCAAAGGCTGGACCCAGCCCGCCGAGCGCAACGGCAACATCTACGCCCGCGGCGCCGTCGACGACAAAGGCCAGCTCTGGATGGAAGTCAAAGCCCTCGAATCTCTCTTCAAAGCCCACAACGGCCAGTTGCCCATCAACGTAAAAGTCATCTTCGAAGGTGAAGAAGAAGTCGGCGGCGAATCCATCGCCGAATACGTCCGCAAGCAGAAAGCCAAGCTCAAAGCCGATTTCGCTCTAGTATGTGATACGGAACTATTCGCGCCCGATCTTCCCACCCTCTGTGTCGGCCTGCGCGGACTGGTCTACACCGAAATCGAAGCCACCGGCGCCAAAACCGATCTCCACTCTGGCATGTACGGAGGCGCCGCGCCCAACCCGTTCTTCGCGCTCATCGAAATCATCAGCAAATTAAAGGATGCGAAGGGCAAAATCCTCATACCCGGCTTCTACGCCAAGGTTAAAAAGCCCACCGCCGCCGAACTCAAAGCCTGGAAAAAACTTCCTTTCAACGAAGAGCACTATCGCAAAACCGAAGTGGGCTCCAAAGTTCTCACCGGCGAGCCCGGATACTCCGTCCTCTACCGCACCTGGGCGCGTCCCACGCTCGAAGTGCACGGCATGCCCGGAGGCTTCGTCGCGCCCGGCGCCAAAACCGTCATTCCCGCGCGCGCCTTCGCCAAAGTTTCCATGCGCCTCGTCCCCAACCAGGACCCGAAAGACATTCTCAAGCGCTATACCAACTTCGTAAAGAAACTCACGCCCAAAGGCATCGAGACCAAAATTAAAGTCTGGTCCAGCGGCCCCGCCTGCGTGGTCGGCACCGACAACAAATTCGTCAAAGCATCGGTCGAAGCCATGCACGACGTCTTCAAAAAAGATACGGTCTTCATCCGCTCCGGCGGATCGATTCCCATCGTGACCGATTTTCAAGATGTACTGAAAATTCCCAGCGTCATGATGGGCTTCGGCCTGCCCGACGACAATCTCCACGCCCCGAATGAAAAGTTCCACATCCCGAACTTCCATCGCGGCATCGAGTCGATCGTTCTGTTCTTCGAAAAGCTCGGGGGGTAGCGGGCGACGAAAAAAGCTGTAGGAGAAAAAACCGTAACCAAGGAAGACGTCATCCCGAAGCCCCGCGTTCTCACCAGCGGGGCGAGGGATCTGGCGCGGAGTGTCAAGAAAGCCGGTGCCGCTGGCTCGCGCTTCGCAGCCGCAATAGCCAAGTCGGGAGGGCACGACTTCAGCCGTGCCGTATTCATGGCGTTCTTGGTAAAATTCTGCCCAATGCCCGTAACGCAACAAGAGAACGAGAAATACTTCGCGTTCATCCGCCAGAAAGCGCAGGAACTCCGCCTCTTCGACTATAAGCCCGACACCATCGTATGGCACTACACAAATGGGCCGGGGTTCCTTGGCATCATCCAATCCGGAACCATCCACGCTACGCAGGTTGCGTCTCTCAACGACAGGAATGAAACCAAGTACGCGACGGACCTTTATAAGCGTTCAATCAAGAGCCTTATGGAAGAGAAGAGGAGAGACCCGGTCGCGCAAGCGTTTCTCGAGAAAGTACTTGAGTACGTCAGGGACAACCCAGACAGTCCAACACACGGAGCAAGCAAGTTCTTCGTTGCCTGCTTTCAGCGCCGAAGAGGAGGATCTTAGTCAATGGGATCGATACGGAAAACCTAACGGATACGCCATTGGTTTCATCGCTCGAGGCCTGTGCCGCGAGGCGACGAGCACCCTCTATAAGGTCGTCTACGACACCGCGATGCACGAACAGACCTCAAAAGACATAGCCGAGGCGACACTGCGGTTCTTCCTGGAGGGACTCAATGCCGAACGGCTTCAGGCACCCGACAAGTGGGCTGAAGAGTTCTTCGTCGCCTGGGACGAGTGGGTCTACCGGCTCGCCCCGTTGGCAAAGGATCACAAATGGAGAGCCGAAAGCGAATTCCGTCTCGTTCATGAGCTGAAGATTCAAGAGTTTGGTCAGGTGCGCTTCAAGCAGCGGGAGACGATGCTCGGGCGCTACATCGCGTTGGACACACCGTGCTGGCTTAAACGGAGGACGCCGCTCCTTCCGATTGCAAAGGTAATGATCGGCCCCGGGAACCACCCGTCATTCACAAAAATCAGTGCCAGACTGCTTCTGGACCAGATGGGATATGAAAACGTGCCGGTCGAAGTCACGAACGTGACGCTTCAGCGTGTGTAAAACGGAAGCAAGCACAAAACCCACAAGAGCCACACGGACGAGTCGGCGCAACACGCGCCTGTTCCGTCAGGCCAGAAACTCAAACCCCTCAGCGGACGACCCCACCTACCGGGCCGTTGGGGGTGGGGCACCAGCACGAAGAACCCAAGGGGGCATATCCGGGAAGAAAGCACCAAAAGTATGGCGTAAAACACCGATTGGAGACGGGAACCTGAGCAACCTCCACCCTCCCATTCGCCGGGTTGAACCTTTCAGCAAGCCGGTCAGCGGCCGAGGCCGGCCCGGCAACGTCGCGGCTAGGCATCCCTGAGCCGGAAGTATTTGACCTGCTTCCGTTGGAGGGTGCGACCATGACTACCAACAAGACAATGGAAGCGATGATTGTGGTGCGCATTTTCTGTCTCCTGTGCCGCCCATCCCCAGGCTAAAAGTTTCTTACAGCTTACTCCTTAACTGCCTTAACCCCGCTCCCGTCGGGAACGATCCTGAACCGCTGAGGGTACCCGGACTCCGCCAAAAGCGGTACCGCCACCCTCTTCCCTGGGGCCGGCCCGATGCACCCTACATCCGATCCCGATGAAGGTCCGTACGGCGAAGGCCCAACGCTCCCAGGAGGAGCCGACGACGGGTCAATCGCCTTCGTGCCGGCTAGGGGAGTCTTGGGCAACGAACATGCCGCGGCGGTCGCAGCGTAGTCCCAGTACTTCAGCCAGACCGTGTCTTCGCTCGTAGGTGTGGGATGACGGAGTAGCACCACAAAGTGGTAACTCCTCGTTACCTCCCTCCCTTCGGCCGAGTTCCCCACAGTGTCATATTTGGAATAGGTACCGTCAGAGATGGTGTTCAGGGCTTGCTGGGTTTCTAGGTCATCTATGACGCACTCGACCGCATACTGCCTGGATGAGGCAATGACCGCCTCAGTGTTCCTGACCAAAAAGGTGAACCCCATGAGGGCCGTTACGAGATACGCCGCGAACGCACCCGTCGCATTGATGGTCAGGTTTTGAAAGGGGCCCGAAACTGCGATAGTGGTGTTCGGGAACATTCGAAAGATTATCGCAGCGGGAATTATGGGCAACAAAAGGCAGAGCGCATACAAAGCAAACGACAAAATGACAGTCCAGTCCATCTCACTCCCCCCATGGATGCCCGACATTATTAAAGCAGTCCGCGGGGTTGTCAAGGGAAAAATACAACCGAAATCAACAAACAGTAGACTCAGATGTGGCCCTGTTTCTCCGAATGGCTCGCGGTGCGGCACTAGGCAATTACATAGGCACGAGACGTCGAAGCATGGGAGCCACGTTCGCCGACAGTCGAGTAAAGACCGACACACTGAACACCAACCGGTCTCCCTCGATCACACCCCTAATTTATCCGCCTCGCAGGAGCCTCCTCCGAGCGACAACCGCCAGGATTCCCCGCCAACCCCTCCCTTGCACACCACACCGCCTCAATATAAGGTATCTTTCTCGGGAGGAATTTTGACCCATGCCAGCCGAAGAAAACATACAGTTGATGAAGCGTTGGTACCAGCAGGTATGGAACGAGAAATCGGACCAGACCATCCACGACCTTTTTGCCCCCGACGCGGTGGCTTGGGGCACAACCGACGCTCCCATTCGCGGTCCGGTGGAATTTGTATCTTTTGTCCAGCAAATTCGTACCGCGTTCCCCGACATAAACATTACCGTCGAAGACGCCTTCGCATCCGGCGACAAAGTTGTCGCGCGCTGGTCAGCCACCATGACCCACTCCGGCCCTGGCATGGGGCCCGCCACCGGAAACAAAGTCCAGCTTACCGGCATGAGCATCGCTCGCTTTCGCGACGGCCAAATTGTCGAGGGCTGGGACAACTGGGACCAGCTTGGAATGTTAGAGCAGATCGGCGCCTACCAGCGTCCCTCAACCGCAATGCTGGAAAAGAGCGCTTGAGCCGCAGAGCGGTGAAGCCACCGGCGCGTTCGGATCCAAAGGCGCGAATCTCCACATGCTAGAATCTTCCTGTGAAACGGCCTCACAAATTCACGGTCATCATTGAGCGCGACGAAGACGGATATTATGTCGCCACCGTCCCTGCGCTCCCGGGCTGCCACACCCAGGCCAAGACCCTCGACACCCTGATGAAACGTGTCCGCGAAGTGGTCGAACTGTGTTTGGAAAGCAACCATAGCAAGCAGTTTCCACCACTGGAACTCGTTGGTATACAGCAAATCTCCGTATGACCCGCCTGCCTCGGCTCAAGGGCAAGGAAATCGTCCGAGCGCTTGAGCGAATTGGTTTCGAGATCGTTCGCACCCGCGGCAGCCACGTGATGCTGCGGCATCCGAACGGCCGAGCAACGACCGTCCCAGTGCATTCCGGCGAAGTCATCGGGCCGGGTCTTCTGCGCGAGCCTTTGCGATGTCGAGCTGTCGGCGCAGGACCTGGCAGATCGACTCTAACGACCCCGCAACCCTGCCATCGAAGGCCGCAGAATGTCCTAGACATCCCCTTCCGCCCCGCGCGACAATGGACTTGTCTGCACCGGTTTCGCAGAGAACCGGGCATTGTTCCGATCATTGACAATCGACGGGTCGCGGGAAGGGGATTTGAGCTAAGAGCCAACAGCCAAGAGCCAAAGGCCAAAGCTGAGGGCTGATGGCTGACTGTTGATGGCTAGCACCGCTAACTCCTTTGTTTGGGATATTTTACCTATAAACCCTTTAAACTCATAGATCTGGCGGGAGCGCTCCCGCTAACCCACTGATTCTAAAAGATCGAGGCAAGGGGTGGGGGGGGAGGGGGGAGTTAGCACCTAGTTAACAATTGTAAAGCTGGAACAGATGCCAGCGACAACCGTCGGCCTTTGGTTTTGCCTTTTCCGACGACCGACGACCGACGACCAAACGCGGTCTTGCGAACGGCGTACGACGTAGGACGTGCGACGCTCTCGTCTTTCCTGACGGCTGAGGGCTGATGGCTACTTTGCCCTCGGGTGCGTCGCGTCGTACACCTCGAGCACGTGCTTCATCGAGAGCTGGGTGTAGCGCTGGGTGGTTGAGAGGCGTTCGTGGCCGAGCATCTCCTGTATGGCGCGCAGATCGGCGCCCTCTTCGAGCAGATGCGTGCCGAAGGCGTGCCGCAGGGTGTGCGGATGCACATCCGGCGATAGCCCTTTGGCCACGGCAATTTTCTTGATGATGCGTCCGACGCTGCGCGTGGTCAGCCGTCCGCCGCGCTGGTTGATCAGCAGCGCAGCATTATTTTTTTTCGTTTCCGCCAGAAGTTTCTGCCGCGCCGGCAAATAACTTTTCAGCGCCGCCAAAGCCGATTCGCCAAACGGAACATATCTTTCTTTTTTTCCTTTGCCGCGAATCAGAATGGCTTCGTTGCTCACGCGAATATCTTCCAGATTGATTCCGACCAATTCTGAATTTCGAATTCCGCAACCGTAAAGCAGTTCAAACATCAGCCGATCGCGCTCAGGAAACGCGGCGACTTCGGGCATTTTGCTGTCGAGCAGGGAATTGACTTCTTCAATCGTCGGAACTCGCGGCAATTTCTTCGGCAGCTTCGGCGTAGAAACCAGCGCCGCCGGATTTTGCTCGACCACGCCTTCTTGCGCCAGCCAGCGATAAAGCGATCGAACCGCTGCAAGCGATCGCGCAACCGAAGTTTTGCTCAGTCCTTTGTCATAGAGCTGAGAAAGAAATCCGCGAATCGTCACGTGATCGATCTTCTTCCAATCGCGCTCGCCGATGTAAGCGGCAAAGTTGTCAAGATCGCCGGTGTAAGCTTTGATCGTGTGCGCGGAAGCGTTGCGCTCGCGCAGCGACCGCAGAAACTGATCGACGGCTTTCTCGACGGTTGTACGCGCTTGCTTCATGCTTCGCGCCTCGCCGCAGCCTTTGCTTTCGCCCTCGGATGATGTTTCTGGTAAACATTCTTCAGCCGGTCAAGCGCTAAATGCGTGTAAACCTGCGTCGTCGAAATATCGGAATGTCCAAGAATCGTCTGCACGGTTCGCAGATCGGCGCCATTTTCCACCATGTGCGTTGCGCAACTGTGCCGCAACATGTGCGGACTCGCATGACGGCCAGACTTCATCGACGCCGCATTCACCATCTGCCAAACTCGTTGCCGCGTCAGCTTGCGCGCGCCGCGTCCGAGAAAAAGCAGCGGAGAACTTCGCCCATTCGCCAGAACCGGCCGCGCGTCTTTCAGGTATGACTCGATCGCATCCTGCGCCGACTTCCCCAGCGGCACGATTCGCTCTTTGTCGCCCTTGCCGCGCACCAAAACGTATCCGAGATCGAGCTTCAGGTCTTCGAGCTTCACGCCGACCATCTCTGAAACTCGCAGCGCGCCCGCGTAGAAGACTTCCAGCATGGCGCGATCACGCAGGGAAATCGCCTGACCGAGTTTGGTGTTCGCCTCCGGTCGCGATCCGCGAAGAATCGTCTCCATCTCGTCGCGCGCCAGCGATTTGGGCAGAACTTTCCACTGCTTGGGCGAATCGATATTCAGCGTTGGATCGTGATCGATCATCTTATCGAGCAGCATGTAGCGATAAAGATGTCGCAGCGCGGAAAGTTTGCGTCCGACTGATCGTCCGTCGACGGAGTTGGCAAAGAGCTCCTGAATAAAGTCGCGAACATCGCTGCGTTTGGCTTTAGCGAGCGAAGAATTGCGCTTGGCCAGAAAGTTGCCGAACTGACCAATATCGGTCGCGTAAGCCGAAACCGTAAGCGCAGCCAAACCTTTCTCGATCTTGAGGTAATCGAGAAATCCGGCGACCAGACGGGAATTTGCGTCGCTGCTCACCAAATGAGTATGCGCGTTATCGGACGTTCGCAGAAGTGATCATCGAGATGCAGATGCGGGAGAAATCTCGTTCAGCACCTCGATCGCGTATTTCGCGCCCTGCGGTGTTTCCTCATGCTTGAAGTAGGCGAAGACATTTCTGTCCGCAGCGAGATGTTCGCGCAGTCGCGCAATCATCGCCTTGCGTTCGTCGCCGGTGTATTCCGGCTTGCGATAGCGATAGTAAGCGAAGTCTGCAGTCACGACGTCCGGCGTTGTGCGCTCTTCGGTCTCGGCCACGCACAGCGCGCGATTCGTCTTCTTCAGGAGATCGAAAACCGCGTCGTTAAACCATGAATCGTGGCGGAATTCGAACGCGGCTGGAACTCCGCGCGGCAGCAGCGTAAGAAATTCCTCGAGCAGCGCAGGATCGGCTTTCATATTCGGTGGAAGCTGAAACAGAATCGGACCGAGCTTTCCTGCCTGCGCGAGCGGTTCGACGGTTGATAGAAACCTGGGTACAAAATCTCCGGCATTCTTCAGCCGCTTGATATGCGTAATGACTTGATGCGCCTTAATTCCCAACTTGAAGTTCGCAGGCGTTTCCGCAATCCACTTCTGGACCGTGGTTTCCTTGAGCAACTGGCGGAAAGAGAAGTTAACCTCGACTGTGTTCAGCTTGGTGGCGTAAAACGGCAGGAATTTTGCCTGCGCCAGCTTGGCGGGATAAAAATCTGGCTTCCAGCTCGGATAAGCCCATCCTGAAGTTCCGGTGAAAAGTTGCGCCATAGCAAAACAAGATAAGTCGGCAAAAAAGACTTGGCTGAGAATTTTGGTGGACCTGGTCGGGATCGAACCGACGACCTCTTCCATGCCATGGAAGCGCGCTCCCAGCTGCGCCACAGGCCCACAATACCGAAAGGAATCGGCGAGCGGAATGTTCCGCATCGCGTCAATCAATTCTCGCCTACAGGAAAGCGATAGTCAAACCACCTGAGCTTGTCAGCTCTTAACCAGGAACGGATTGCTCTCGCGTTCCTCGCCGATCGTTGTCAGCGGACCATGACCGGGAACAACGACAGTTTCATCGGGCAAGGCGAGGACTTTTTCGTGGAGCGAGTTGATGATCTTCTCGAACGATCCTCCGGGTAAATCGGTGCGGCCAATGCTGCCGGCAAAAAGCGTATCACCTGCGAGCAGCTTCTTTTCAGCCGGGAAGTAAAGACAGACGCTGCCTTCGGTGTGTCCGGGAGTATGAATCACATCGGCGATCAGCGAACCGGCTTTGACTTGATCGGAATAGCCGATGCTGTGATCAATCACGACCTTGTCCGGCGGTGAAACTCCGATCCAAGCGGCTTGCACGTCGAGCATTTTCAGCAGGGCATAATCGTTCTGGTTGAGCAGTATCGGCGCGCCAGTTGCGGCGCGCAGTTTCATTGCGCCGCCGACGTGATCGATGTGCGCGTGTGTGATGACGATCTGTTTGATCTTCAGACTATGCTTGCGAATGACGTCGAGAATTTCGTCGACGTTATCGCCGGGATCGATGACCATGCCTTCGTGCGTGGATTCGTCTCCGATGACGGAGCAGTTACACTGCAGCGGGCCGACGGGGAAAATTTCGTGAATCATGAAAAAGCGGCTCTTAGCTCTTGGCTTTTAGCTATTGGCTAAAACCAACAGCTCGGCTATTTCTGCGTGGGAGCTGCCGGTGCCTGTCCGGGCGTTGCCGGGGCCGATTTTGCGGGCGATCCCTTGATGCCTTGCAGGATCGATGTGGGGCCGCTCTTGCGCGAGGCCATCACCGAGAGCGTGATGGAAGTCACCATAAAAATGATGGCCGACCAGGTAGTGGCTTTGGAAAGAACGGTGGCCGCGCCGCGCGGGCCGAAGGCGGTTTGGCTGCCCTGGCCGCCGAAGGCTGCCGCGATGTCGCCGCTTTTGCCGCTTTGCAGCAGCACTACGATGATAAGAAAAAGACAAACTGCAATGTGAATCAGTGTCAGAAGAATCAACATGTATACAGTTCTTTCCGCTGGAATTGCCAGCGCAATAATTTTTTATCCTCGTATCGGTTTAACGGGGAGGACAACCGATGGTGCGGAAGGGGGGACTTGAACCCCCATGCCTTTCGGCGCCACCCCCTCAAGATGGTGTGTCTGCCAATTCCACCACTTCCGCGAGGTTCGCTGAGATTATAACAAAAGCCACGGGGCGAACCTGGACCGCGGATTCGCGTGGATCTTATTGCGCAAAACCTTGGCCACGGATCTGCGCGGATCTTCACGGATTTTTTGGTCGCGAAAGTTCTCGTTTCCGACGCTAAGGCCTAAAATGCGGGGCGTAAACTCTTCGGCAAACTCAGTGCAGACTCTCGGGCCGTCTACCATCCGTCGGAGATAGTTGTTGTAACGAGTATCTGTCGCAAGGCACGAAAACCGGGTACCCCCCTCCCCCCCACCCCTCTCGGATCGATCTTTTGGAATCAGCAACTTAGCGAGAGCGCTCCCGCTAGATCTTTGAGTTTAAAGGGTTTAGAGGCAAAATCTTGAAAACAGGGTAGTTAGTAGCTAGTAGTTAGCGGTTAGTAGTCAGGAGTCAGGGGTCAGGAGTCTGTAGTCATGGAATGGCCCCCGGCCGCCGTTCCGGGCAATTGGAGTTTTCAAAGAGCGCGTTCTTCGCCGGCCAGCAAGGCCGGCGGACTGACTGCTTTAATTGTTGAAGAATTGGCGAGTGAGGTCAAGTAGAATTCGGGGCGGCTGCCGTCAGCTTTGGAGTCGCGGTGCCGGAAAGAACAGGTGCGATGGGCCTGGGCGGGTCTGCTGGGTTTTGGAAACCAGTATAACGTCCCGTCTGTCCCTAGATTTCCCTGGAAACCAGTATAACGTCCCGTCTGTCCCTGGATTTCCCGAGGTCAAGTGATTTGCGCGGAATGCAGGGGTTTTCCCGAAATGGGAACTCTAAGACGAGAATTGACGGGCGATCGTTGACATTACAAACTGGCGCGCGAAAAAATGAATGGAGTGGGGACAGGGGGGAATAGACTGCGTCTGAAATTTGTCGTTAGTCGTCAGTGAAAAGCCGGTGGGAACTTCCGCCTTACCCGCTCGCGGCGTCACGCAGGCGCGATGATCGAGAGCGGTTCCGTGGATCGCTTGGGCTGAGCGTTGTTCGGGCGGTAGAGTTTGCGAGCAAGAATTGAGGCACTTCCGTCTGTCTCCGATTTGATTCGGAATTGGAAACCGGGGAACGTTCCGTCTGTCCCCGGTTTTTCGACCGTCCGCCCCGGTGAACACGGGTGTCTGGCAACATGTGGGTCGACGACAAATTCATCGCCGCCTGGATGGATTCCTCCAACGGCGTCGACATGCAGGAAGTCGTCGGCGGTGTGCAGTTGAAGTAGGACCAGTCCACCCAAAGCATGAAGTGAAGCTGCGGCAGGAAGGCTCGACCTGTCTGCCAAATTGACGTAATCAGATGAGATGAGAAGGCCGGTCTCCGGCGGGATGCTGTAGTACGCTCCCAAGTTATCGACGTGCTTTGAAGCACAAGAGATAAAGGAGACCGGCAATGAAGAAGGTTAGCACCACTAAGGCGACAGCGACGAAGAATTTCCGCAGCGAGAAACTGACCATCGGACTGGACCTGGGGGACCGCAACAGTTGGTATTGCGTGCTCGACGAAGCCGGCCAGGTGTTGTTGGAGCAGAAGATAAGCACGACGGCGAAGGCGTTGCAAGAGAAGCTCGGGGCCCTGCCCCGGGGCGGCTGCCGTCAGCTTTGGAGTCGCGGTGCCGGAAAGAACAGGTGCGATGGGCCTGGGCGGGTCTGCTGGGTTTTGGAAACCAGTATAACGTCCCGTCTGTCCCTAGATTTCCCGGATTTCTCCCGGATTTCTGATTTCTCCCGGATTTCTGGATTTGCGCGATATTCACACGGTACTAGCGCAATATTAACTTGACAGTTGCCAGAGTGCGTGCTAAGCATTGTGCATAAATTGCCGGGGTTCTCCCGGCCCGTTGGGTGGAGGCGCACAATGCTAAAAAGGTGGTCACTGCTGCTTGGGGGGGGAGCGTTGTTCTCTTAGCGAGTTTTGCGCTTGCGCGCGATGGCGAGTCGCCGCAGCCGCCGAATCGACGGCTCCGAATCGAGCAGACTTCAACCGGTCCAGTGGTGCACGGCTTGTTCACCGCTGTGGGCCTGCGTATGCCGGGCCCCCCTTGCGGTACATGCCATTGCTTCATGAACTCAAACAACCCCGAGGCATGCGAGTATCCCACTATCGTGAAGGTTATGCCGCAGTGCGTCGAGCTCACCAGTTGCAACTACAGCGTGCTGCAGGGCTACTTCAAGGGTGGGTGCAATTGTCTATGTCAAGAAACAGCCCCGCCCGCATGTGTTGGCTGTAAGGTGTCCGGGTATTGTGCGGGAGGCTCCGAGTGTGCGACCGGGAGGGCTAAATGAACCGCCAGTACAGGCTTACGTTGCTTTTGATCGCCGCCGGGACGGCGCTGCTTCATGCTCAGTCGATAGGCAGCGTCAGGAGCGGCAACGGTGAACGACCGAGGATCGAGAAGGCTGAGAACGGATTACTTATCTCGTGGGCCGACTCGAACGTTGGCGTGCCTGCGGGCAGTGATCGCGACAACCCCGACGCGGGCCAGGTGGACATATGGGACGAGCATGGGCGACCGCTCGTAAGCTTCAACGTCCTCCATCTGATGGACGAAGCGCGCGCTGTTTACATCTCCGATGTTTCAGCTCGGCTCGGTGGGGTAATTGCGGTCGCTGCGGTGTACGCGGGCAAGGAGGGCGACGACAAGGTCCCTCCTGCGCCGGCGCTGCTGATCTTTGGATTTGGCGGGCAGCTCCAGTCGGCCTACGCCCTGGACGACACGCACGGCATCCGTAAGCTCGCCGTGGATGAACAGTCGAATATTTGGACGCTCACCGAGAACTTCGAGGATTCGGATCCTCTGGACGCCCCGATGATCGTGGAGTACGCAGCCGACGGCCGGGTCGTCAGGGAGTTGGTGCCGCGGCGGGAACTCTGGTCGGGCGGTGCCACACCGAAAGAGGGCTTCTACCTGGGCCGGATCACGATGGGCGCGGAAGGCGGCGTCGCCTGGGTCTGGCTCCCTGGGTCAACCGACCTGATTACGATTTCAGCCAGTGACGGCAAGATCGCAAGGGCGCAGACCGGGCTGCCCACGAGGGAGAAACACAGAGAAGACCCCGTCGACGTTTTCCGCGAGCCATCGGGAGACGTGACGGCGGTGGTGCGCGAAGACGCGCAGGACGGCACTTCGGAGCTGAGCTACTATGCCTGGTCCGAGGTGAGTGGGAAGTGGTCGCGGTTTACGCCCGGCACGTGCGATGGCGGACGGCTACTTGGTGTCAGCAGTTTGGGTCAGATTTACCTCCGGTTCAAAGACAGTGAGGCGGATATCTGCGCTTTCCGGCGGCAGTGAACCTAGCCACGTCCATTTTGCTTAATACTTGACGATCGCGGCGAAGGATTTGGGATCAAGGCTCGCGCCACCGACTAATGCCCCATCGATCTCTTCTTCCGCCATCAGCGCTTTGACGTTTTCCGGCTTGACTGAGCCGCCGTAAAGAATGCGAAGATTGGCGGCAAAGTCGTCGCCAAAGGTTTTGGCGGCTTCTCCGCGAATGACCAGGTGCGCTTCTGACGCAATCTGCGGGGTCGCGGTCTTGCCGGTGCCGATCGCCCAGACCGGCTCGTAAGCGATGATCAACTTGCCGGCTTTCTTGGTCGAAACTTTGTGGAATGCGCGCGTGCACTGGCGGCGCAAAACATCTTCGGTAGCGCCAGCTTCGCGTTCTTCAAGAACTTCACCGACGCAGACGATGGGAGTGAGCCCGGCTTCGAGCGCGGCTTTGAGCTTGAAGTTGACCATGTCGTCGGTCTCACCGAAATATTGGCGGCGCTCGGAATGTCCGATGATGACGTGGGTGCAGCCAACGTCGAGCAACATGGCGGGACAAATCTCGCCGGTGTAGGCGCCTTCCTTTTCCCAATACAAATCCTGCGCACCGATGGTTACGGTCGAACCTTTGGTTGCGTCGGAGGCGGTCAGAAGGTCAATGTAGGGCGGGCAAACGACAATTTCGTCGCGATTGTGGCCGGCGACCAGGGGCAAGAATTCGGTGAAGAATGCGGTTGTCTGAGCAGGATTCTTGTACATCTTCCAGTTGGCGGCCATTACTTTTTTTCTCATTGCGGACCTCTTTCCGAGCGGTAAGGATGATTGGTGTTTGGATCGCGGAGTTTTTGTGCGGCGGCCAAGTACTTCTTCAATGCCTCGCCGTCGAAGAGCACGAATCGCACCAGGTTGACGTGAGCCGTGGAATCGAGCGTGTTCAGGATTGTCGTCATCGCGATGGGCGCCGCTTCCGACAAGGGGTATCCGTAGGCACCGGTTGAAATCGCGGGAAAAGATAGGGAGGACACGCCATGTTCGTCGGCGACGCGAAGGCATTCACGATAGCAGCTTGCCAGCGTCTGCGCCACATTGCGATCGTGCCGGTAGACCGGACCCACGGTGTGAATCACATAACTGGCCGGGAGGCGGCCGCCGGTGGTGATGACGGCTTTGCCGGCGGGGAGATGGCCGATCTCGCCGACGATGCGCTTGCACTCGGCCAGGATGGCTGGGCCGCCGGCGCGATGAATGGCGCCATCGACGCCGCCTCCGCCCAGCAGAGAAGAATTGGCCGCGTTCACAATGGCATCGGTGGTTTCTTTGGTGATGTCGGAGGGACCGTGGAATTCGACGATCTTCTGGTCCGCCGTTTTTCCCGAATTCAAGAAAAGACGCAGCGTGAACTCGCGCACTTAAAAATATTACGACAACGAATTACTTCTTGTCGGTTAACGCGTCGACGCCGGGCAGCTTTTTGCCTTCCAGGAATTCGAGCGACGCGCCGCCACCGGTGGAGATGTGGCGGATTTTGTCGGCGACACCGGCGGCGTGAACTGCAGCGACGGAATCTCCGCCACCGACGATGGAGATGGCGGCGGCATTCTCGGCGACCGCTTGCGCCACTTTGAATGTGCCACGGGCGAAGGGGGAGACTTCAAAGACGCCCATGGGGCCATTCCAAACGATGGTGCGGGCGTTGGAGATTTCTTCGGCGTATTCTTCGGCGGTCTTGGGGCCGATGTCGAGGCCCATCATGTTATCGGGGATGGGCTGATTGCCGTTGACGTTGCGGGTGACGGCGTTGACTTCGATGCGGTCGGCGATGACGTGATCGAGCGGCAGAAGAAACTTGACGTTGCGAGTTTTGGCATCCTGCAGGATTTTTTTGGCCAGGTCGAGCTTGTCGTCTTCAACCAGCGATTTGCCGACCTGCTGTCCCTGAGCCTTGAGAAAGGTGTAGGCCATGGCGCCGCCGATGATCAGCGTGTTGACCTTTTGCAGCAGGCTTTCGATGACGGCAATTTTGTCGCTGACCTTGGCGCCGCCGAGTATGGCCACGAACGGGCGTTCGGGATTCTGCATGGCCTGGCCGAGATATTCGAGTTCTTTTTCCATGAGAAGACCGGCGGCGGATTTCTGCACGAATTTGGTGATGCCGACGGTCGAGGCGTGGGCGCGATGCGCCGTGCCGAAGGCGTCATTGACGTAGAAGTCGGCGAGGCTGGCGAGCTGGCGGGAGAATTTTTCGTCGTTGGCTTCTTCTTCGGGGTGAAAGCGGAGATTTTCGAGCAGCAGGGTTTGGCCTTTTTCGAGCTTGCCGGCCATTTCTTCGGCTTCGGGTCCGACGCAATCGGGGCAAAAACCGACGTTCTCACTGGCGGCGAGTTCTTTATCGAGCAACATGCGCAGGCGCTCGGCGACGGGTTTCAGGCTCATCTTGAGATTGACTTTGCCTTTAGGGCGGCCAAGGTGAGAGGCGAGGATGAGGCGCGCGCCGTGGCGCAGGGCGTACTCGATGGTGGGCAGGGTCTCGCGGATGCGGGTGTCGTCCATGACGCGGCCATCTTCGAGCGGGACGTTGAAGTCGACGCGCATGAAAACTCGACGGTCATTTAATGGGAGGTCGCGGATTGAAAGTTTCTTCATCATGATTGCCTCGCAGAGAAACGACCGGGCTGGCCACCCGGTGATCGTTCCTAGTTTCCGCCTGAGATCGAATGTTCGCTCTACAGGCCTTTCTTGCCGATGAAACCGATCAGATCGCGGACGCGGCAAGAGTAGCCCCACTCATTGTCGTACCAGGAGATGACTTTGACCAGGTTGCCGTTGACGACCATGGTTAAGGGCGAGTCCACGATCGAGGAGCGCGAGTCGCCGCGGAAGTCGGCCGAGACCAGTTCGTTTTCTTCGTAGCCCAGGTAGCCTTTGAGCTGTCCGCTTTCGGAGGCTTTTTTCAGCGCGGCGTTGACTTCTTCTTTGGTGGTTTTCTTTTCGACCAGCGCGACGAAATCGACGACGGAAACATTTGGGGTGGGCACGCGCATGGCGAAGCCATCGACTTTGCCGGCCAAGTCGGGAATGACGAGCTTGAGAGCTTTAGCTGCGCCGGTGGTTGTGGGAATCATTGAGAGCGCTGCTGCGCGGGCTCGACGCAGGTCTTTGTGCGGAAAGTCGAGGATGACCTGATCGTTGGTATAGGAGTGGATGGTGGTCATGGTGCCGCTGATGATCTTGAAATTGTCGTGAAGGACTTTGGCGACTGGCGCCAGGCAGTTGGTGGTGCAGGAGGCGTTGGAGATGACGTTGTGCTTGGCGGGATCGTAGGCCTGCTCGTTGACGCCGAGCACGATGGTGATGTCTTCGTTCTTGGCCGGAGCGGAGATGATGACTTTCTTCACGGATCCGCGGAGATGCTTTTTGGCGTCGTTGGCGTCGGTGAAGCGGCCAGTCGATTCGAGCACGACCTGGGCGCCGACGGACTCCCAGGGCAGCGCGGCGGGGTCTTTTTCTTTGAATACTTTTATGGTTTTGCCGTCGACGCTGATGCTGTCCGTGCCAGAGGTGATCTTGTTGGGCAGATTGCCGAGGATGGAATCGTACTTCAGAAGGTGAGCCAGAGTTTTCGGCTCGGTGAGATCGTTGACTGCGACGAATTCAATATTGGAATCATTGAGTGAGGCGCGGAGAACGTTGCGCCCGATTCGTCCGAAACCATTAATGCCAACTTTGATTGCCATGTCGCCTCCAGATCAGTGCATTAGACAAATGGGAACAGCAGCATAACCAGAAACAGCAAATCTTAGCAGGGAAGCGGATTGGCCAGCAAATAAAAGGCTTGCGACAGAGAGCGGGGCAGTTCCGATTTGGGGCTTGGGCTGGAGGTTGAGCTCGCAGGTTCGGCTCGATGTGGGGCTGAGGCGGCTGTGACGATTTGCTTTCGAACCCGGTCGTGCATTGCCGGAGGGCAAATGATTGTGTTAAACAGCAAACATGCGTCAATGGATGCGCGACCGACTTAAACGCCGTAAAGGAAAGACGCAAGAATCTCCCGCGGAACCCAAGCCGGCTCCGTTGCAACCGGATTTTTACGCGGAGGCGCCGGTTGCTTCGGAAGCCCGAGCGGTAAAGAAAGAAGATGTTGAGCCGGTGCGGAAGGAGAGGGCGGAAGCTGCCGAGCCGCCGGCCGAAACTGCTGCAGGATCAGGAAATGGCAATGGCGATGCCCGCCGCCGGCGGCGTCGGCGTGGCCGTGGCGGCAGGAGCCGAGGTTCGGCGAGTCAAGCAGTTGCCGTTTCTTCTGATCAGCCTGAGGCAACTTCGCCAGCAGCCTCGCAACCGGAGAGCGCGGCTCCGGATTCGGTGCCGGCAGCCCCGGCGCGTCCGCCGAAAGGCGTGGTGGTGTTAGCGATCGGTTTGCCGGGATCGGGGAAAAGCGCATGGTTCAAGCGCAATAACATCACGCCGCTTTCGAGCGACCTGTTGCGTGCGCTACTTTTCGACGATGCCACTGAGCAGCGCTTTCAGGATCTTGTGTTTTCCAATTTGCGCTCCATGCTCAAAGCCCGGCTGGTTGCCCGCCGGCCCATGAACTATGTGGACGCCACGAACCTGACTCCTCAGGAGCGGCAGGGCTGGATCAAGCTGGCCAAGGATTACAACTATGAGGTGCAGGCGGTATTTTTCGACGTGCCGATCGAAGTGTGCCTGGAGCGGAATGCCCGGCGGTCAAGAGTGGTCCCCGAAGATGCCATGCGCCGCATGGCTGGCAAGCTTAAGGCTCCGAAATTTGAAGAGGGGTTCGCCAAAATCACGGTGGTGAGGGTGAAGCCGAAGGAATAGTGCTGCTTGGGCTCAACTACTAGCTCCCGACTTCTGTGTAAATGGTTGCAAATTAATGGTTTATGTGATCTGCAATCGCCCTTGTCAGCGAACGCCCTCCGCCTAGATTTTCTCTTTCTTTTCATTTGACAGCCCAGTGGAAGCGGGTCATACTCACCGTGCGCTAAAGGGCTCGCCCGAGCCCCACTCGAAACTTCCCGGGGGAAAAACCAATGCGTAGTACAGCTATCCGCACTCTCTTCCTGTGTTCCATTGTTCTGACCTTGCTTCCCGGTCTGTGGGCGCAGCCAAATGCGCCGCGGCCGACGGCCAAGACCCTGACTGTGATGGTGACCGGCAAACTGGGGCCGGTTCTCTCCGGCAGCGACCCACTTGGCCTCAACGGCGAAAGTGGAACGTTAACTTTGAAGGCTAGTGAGGGGCTCTCGCCGACCAAGTCCACCACCACCACGGCCACTTACACGCTTCCGGTTGGGGCGGTTTCGATCAAGTTTGGAAGCGAGCAGTTCAAAAGCACCACCAAATCCACGCTGGAAATCAAACTGACCAGCACAGCGGACATAGCGATACTGAGCGCTACGGGTCCGGAAGGATTGAAGCTTACCCTGACAACGTCTTTGGCGCCCAAGAGCTGGACGACCGGCGTTCTGAAACACCCGGCGCCGTTCACGCCATCGCCGCAGACACTGAAATCGGCAACCAAAGCCGGCGGAGGGGGCAGCCAGGTTAAATATGCGATCGACGGGCTTTCGACGGAACTCGGTCTGAAGGGCAGCATATCCAACAGCGACGCCGACGATGACATGCTGTACGAAGCCGAGCAGTAGTCACAGCTCAGTAGAAGGTTGGCTAGCGGTAGTGCGCTTGAAAGCGTGCTGCCGCTATTTTTTGACTGGCACGTGCAAGAGGCCTAGAATTCGCAAAGGTCGGAGCTAACTATGGGCAAACTGGGTCTGCCGGAGATACTGCTCATTCTGGCTATCGCGCTGCTTCTTTTTGGCCCTAGTAAACTGGCGGACTTAGGCAAAGGGCTGGGTGAGGGCATCAAGAATTTCAAAGAAGCGATGAAAGAGGGCGACGACAAAGATAAAGACAAGAAACCCAACGGCTAAATTCCGTGATGTTCACGCAGCATTCTAACCACTAACTCTACCGGCAACCCCACGACATTTGAATAATCGCCTTCGATTTGCGGAATCCAGCGCGAAGCTCCGCCTTGGATGGCATATGCGCCGGCTTTATCCATAGGTTCGCCGGTTGCGATGTAGGCGGCGATGTCGGAATCGGCGAGCGGATTCATGGTGACACGGGTGACCTCAGAGCGGACATCGAGATGAGCTTCCTGCTTTGAATTCGCGATTTCCGATTGTCGAGCGTGCGGATCGATTAAGCAGACTGCGGTGATGACTTCGTGAGTGCGTCCTGAGAGAAGGCGCAACATGCGAGCGGCGTCGTCCGTGTCACGCGGCTTGCCGAGGATTTCTGCGTCGACGACGACGATGGTGTCAGCGCCAAGAACAAAATCATCTGGCCGCTGGGCGGCGGCCGCGCCTGCTTTTTCCCGTGCCATGCGTTCAGCGAATTGTATGGGTGTTTCGTTGGGTAACGGGACTTCGAGAATATTCGTCGGTTCGACGATGAACGAAACTCCTGCGCCGCGCAGCAATTCCTGGCGTCGCGGCGAGGCGGAGGCGAGGATCAGCATGTGACTCGATTGTAAGCGAGGCCCGTCGATTAGAGACCTGTGGCAGCAATCCGTCT
>DASVWZ010000160.1:0-45190 GCA_036392935.1 Terriglobales bacterium
ATGAGTTTAAAGGGGTTAGAGGTAAAATCTTCCGAACAAAGGACTTAAGGGCAGCTTTCAGCCGTCAGCTCTCAGCCGTCAGCCTTCGATTATGGGCACCTGGCTGTTAGCTTTTGGCTGGTGGCCGTCCCGCCGGGTTTAGGTTCGGAGCCGACTTTGGGGCGCAATTGGTTGTCAAAGAGCAGGTTCTTTCGCCGACCGGTGCCGGCGCACGGACAGCTTTAATTGTTGAAGAATTGGCGAGTGAGGTCAAGGGGAATCGCGGCGGTTCAGGCGGTTCCGCCGGCGAAGGTTGGATATGCCAGCGCGGAGACAATGGCGGAGTTCCCACGCAACGAAAACCGCGTTGTGTGGGGCGCCTGAGTACCCACACATCCGCAAAGAGCGCGAATGTGTGGGGCACCCGAATACCATCGTCTTTATTCAGAACAGACAGTTTTCAGAAGGGCCAGGTCCAGTTGGCGGCGTCGGGTTTGTCGATGCCGTACTGATGAGCGTAGTTGAGGCAGCGGATCTGCTCGTTCAAGAAACGGTCTTTGGCGTGGCCGCCGATTTTCTGCAGCTTGGGGACGCGGTCGATCACATCCATGGCGAGGCTGAAGCGGTCGATGTTGTTTTCGATGGCCAGCTCCAGGGGCGTGGCGATGCTGCCTTTTTCTTTGTATCCGCGGACGTGCATGTTGTCGTGATTGTGGCGGCGATAGGCGAGACGGTGAATGAGCTGCGGATATCCGTGGAAGTTGAAGATGACCGGTTTGTCGGTGGTGAAGAGGGAATCGAAGTCCCAATCGGTGAGTCCGTGGGGATGCTCGGTGCTGGGTTCCAGTTTGAAGAGATCGACGATGTTGACGAAGCGGATTTTGAGATCGGGAAATTCGGCGCGAATGAGCGCGGTTGCGGCGAGCGACTCCTGAGTGGGGATGTCGCCGGCACAGGCCATGACGACATCGGGCTCGACGCCGGCGTCGGTGCTGGCCCAATCCCAGATGCTGATGCCCTTGGTGCAGTGGATGATGGCCTTTTCCATGTCGAGATACTGGAGATGTTTTTGCTTGTCGCAGACGATCACATTGACGTAGTTCTGGCTGCGCAGGCAATGATCGGCGACGGAGAGCAGGCAATTGACATCCGGTGGGAGATAGATGCGAGTGACGTTGGCGCTCTTGTTGACGACGACGTCGAGGAATCCGGGGTCCTGGTGAGTGAAGCCGTTGTGGTCCTGACGCCAGACGGTGGAGGTGATCAGAAGATTCAGCGACGCGATGGCCTGACGCCATGAAAGATGACGGCAGGTCTCGAGCCACTTGGCGTGCTGATTGAACATGGAATCGATGATGTGGACGAACGCTTCATAGGTGGACAGGAAACCGTGGCGGCCGGTTAGGATGTATCCCTCAAGCATGCCTTCAAGGGTGTGTTCGCTCAACATTTCGAGGACGCGGCCGTCAGTCGCGAGTTCGCCGCCGTCGCTGTCTTCCGGGAAAAATTCTTCGAACCAGAGTTTCTTGCTTACGTCGTAGATGGCGTCGAGGCGGTTGGAGGTGGTTTCGTCGGGGCCGAAGACGCGGAAGTTGTGCATGTTCTGCTTCATGACCTGGCCGAGAAAAACGCCGAGGGGATGAGTGTTGCTGACCTGCGATACGGCGGGTTTTTCGAACTTTGCGCCGAAGTCGCGGAAATCAGGCAGGCGCAGATTCTTCTTTATCTTTCCCCCATTGGCGTGGGGGTTGGCGCTCATGCGGCGGTCGCCGGAGGGCGCAAATTCGGTGAACCAGGATTCGAGTTTTCCATTGGCGTCGAAAAACTTCTGCGGCATTTGCGAGCGCATCCAGGTTTCGAGGATGCGAAGTTGTTCGGGATCACTCTTGGCGTCGGGCAATGGCACTTGATGAGCGCGCCAGAAGCCTTCGAGGTAGTGGCCTTCAACTTTTCGCGGCGCGGTCCAACCTTTTGGCGAACGCAGAACGATCATGGGCCAGTGGGGGCGGGCGGTGGATCCGTGTTTGCGCGCGTCTTCCTGATGCTGGCGAATTTCGAGGATGCAATGCTCGACGGTTGCGGCCATGGCTTGATGCATGGGGTCGAAGTCGGAACCTTCGACGAAGTATGGAGTCCAACCGAAACCGCGCAGCAGGTTTTCCAGTTCATCGTGCGAGATTCGGGCGTTCAAGGTGGGGTTGTTGATTTTGTATCCGTTGAGATGAAGGATGGGAAGGACGGCGCCGTCGCGCGCGGGATTAAGAAATTTGTTGATGTGCCAGGAAGTCGCGAGCGGGCCGGTTTCAGATTCGCCATCGCCGACGGCGGCAGCCACGATGAGATCGGGATTATCGAATGCGGCGCCGCAGGCGTGGGACAGAACGTAGCCGAGTTCACCGCCTTCGTGGATGGAACCGGGCATTTCGGGGGTGCAGTGGCTGCCGGTGCCTCCGGGAAAAGAAAATTCTTTGAAGAATGTGCGCAGGCCCTCGACGTCCTGACTTTTTTCCGGATAGATTTCGGAATACGTGCCTTCGAGATAAGTGGGGCCGAGAATACCGGGCGCGCCGTGGCCGGGGCCGGTGAGAAAAATCATGTCGAGATCGTATTTTTTGATCATTCGACTCAGGTGGATGTACATGAATGACAGGCCGGGGCTCGATCCCCAATGGCCGAGCAGGCGGTTCTTGATGTGATCGGGGCTGAGGGGTTCGGTAAGGAGCGGATTCTCCCAGAGATAAATCATTCCCAGGCTCAGGTAATTGCAGGCGTGCCAATAGGCTTCGATTTTTCGCAGTTCGTCAGGGCTGAGTGGCTTGTCGGTAATGGTGGAGCGGGTTGGCGAGTATGGAGTCAGTTCAGCAATGTCGGCGGGAAGGCTGGCTTCGATGGTGCTCATGGGGAACTCCTTGTTGGTAGGCTATGCCAAAGGATGCGGAGTGACAAATGACGATTCTGTGAATTTTTCAGCGGATGAGATTTTGGGCGAGGCGGGCGCTTGGGAGTTGGCGCATCTTGGCGCAAGCGCGGTCGCAGCGGGCAACCGGCCGGAACTCCAGAGGTTCCGGCCGGCTACCGCCACAACAAAGGGGCGTGCAGAGTAGTTTGTTAGAACGTGTAAATCAAGTCGAACTGCAAGCGATCCAGATATGGTTCCTGCTGTCCCGCCTTGGTGATGGTTGGAAGGCTGCTGTAGTTGTTGTACAGGGCCGCGTTGTTTTGCAAATAGGTGTTGAGGACGCGTCCACGCCACCAGGTAAAGCTGGCCAAAGTGTTGGCGCGCAGCTTCCAGAGTGCGTAGAAACGGTTTTGCAGAATGTTGGTGGGGGCGCGCTGATCGCTTTCAACGAAGGACGCGATGGCCGCATCCTGCTCTTCGCGATACCAGGAGTAGCCGACCTGAATGTCGTTCTTGTTCTTGGTCTGGCCCACGCTGGCGTCGAAACCGTACTCCTTGTTCTGGCTGCCGAGATGGTAGAGCTGAACCCCGGTGGTGCTGAGCGGGTGCTTCTCGGCGTCCGGATTGTCGAGGAACTCAACCAGCAGGTTGATGGGCAGTCGGTTGATTCCGTCCTGGAACTGGTTGTTCAGGATGAAGTCGACGTAGTTGAAGCCGGAGTAGAAGTGAGGGACTCCTTTGGAATCGATCCAGACGGCGTTGGTCATACCGTTGGGTGCGAAGATGCAAGGCGGGTAGGCGGGGGATTGATAACCTTTAGCGCAGCCTTGTCCTTCGCCGGGGACGGGAATTCCGGTGACAGGCGTGGTGCTGCCGGAGGGCAGGTATCCCGTAGTGGTTGCACCCACAGTGAATGCGCTCTGCTGCAGAAGGGCATCGGGCCGGTTCCACTTCATGCTTAAGATCGATGGAGTGCCGGTCCAGGGGCCATATTGAATTCGCGACGAAACCTGAACGCCAAGGGCGTAGGAATCCTGCGAAGGAACGCCAGGCTTGCCGTTGGCTTCGTTATACAGAAGCTCGATGCCTTGCGCGGTAATGTTCTTGACCGGACCGGATAGGTTGAAGGAGAACTTCTCATCGAAGCCCTCAGGGTTCAGGTCAGGATCGAAGGTGACCGAGGTGCGCTGCCAGGGAAAGGCAAACTTGCCGCCGGTGAGAGACAGCCAAGGATGCGCGACCGGGTTGTAGGTGATGAAACCGCGGTCGAGGGCGATGGTCTTGCGGTCAAAAGCGCCGGTCAGGGTTTCGTTGGTGGAAGTCGGGTTGCCAAGCGCGCCGGTGGCCAACGCAAAACCAGCGACGAAGTCTTCATTCAACTGCCCGTCAACTCCGAAGCGAACTCGAATGCGCGCCTGGTTCAGATCAGGAATGGTTTGCTGGAAGAAACTTTCGCCGCGGACCCGGACGTCACCGCTGAAGCGGAAGCGTCCGGCGAGGGCCTGGAGCGCCGTCAGTTCACGATGCGTGTTCTGCTCATTGGTAGTGACTGAGGCCAGTTCAGTTTTTATTTCGCTCGCATTGTTGGAGGCGGCTTCGGCAACTTTCTGAGCGTCGGCTGCAGACTGTTGTGCCTGGGCAGCGGCGTTCTGTGCCTGGGTCAGGCCGGTCTGAGCCTGCTGCGCGGCGGCGTTTGCCTGCTGGGTGGAAGACAGCAATTGCTGGACCTGCGATTTAAGCTGATCGACCAGCTGGTTTTGTTGCTGGATCTGTTGTTGTTGGGCGCTGATGGCGTCCTTCAGATCCTGCACTTCTTTGGCAGAAACTGACTTGGCAGCCGGCTTCCTGGTGGTTGTCTTCGGCGGGGGAGCCGTTTGAGCATAGACGGCCGCGGCGATACTGAGAAATGCTGCCGCGACGGCTAGTAATCTGGACTTACGTTTCATTGTGCACGCTCCTTGGTTGATGTCGTTTCAAAGAACCGATCTGTGCTTTCGGGCCACGCGTCGGGTTCTAAATTCTTAAAAACAACTAGTTCTATCGATTTCCTCGTATTACTTATTCAAGTTTTGGTATTGCAGAAAAACGCGTCTGCGTCCTTGCAGAAATCAGCCTGGGCTGGGGCTTCCCCTGGCTGCATCCACTGCATCGTCGCCGGGTCTTACGGGGAGTTTCTGTGACGTCTGGTTGGCGACCAGATCGGCCAGTGTAGTGTGTTCCAGGATGCCGGCGGCAGCGTTACTCACGTCGAGAAAAACCTGATAAAGGGTGCGGTTCTCGGCATCGCGGCCGATTAAATTTCGCAACTGATCGGTGTCACCAAAGGGTGCCAGTGGGCCATCCACCAGGTGAATGATCTCGCTGAGGCGTATCTCCGATGGCGGACGCCGCAACCGATATCCGCCCCGCGCCCCGCGCACACTCTCGACGATACGCGCGCTTTTCAGTTCCAGCAGAATCAGCACCAGGAACTTCTCCGGCAGGCTTTCTTCGTGCGCGATGTCACGAACCCGGATCGCACCCTGGTTGTAATGTCGCGCCAGCATCATCATGGCCCGTACCGCGTAAAGCTGGGAGATTTTCATAACTCTCTATGCAAATAAAATTAATTAACTAAATAGAGTTACTGCCGGTATCCGCCCGCCAAATTCCGCAACCCTTGTGGTCCCCTGCGCGCGCTGGAGGGAGACATGTTCTCAGCGCCTGGCTCAGCCGCCGGAGGATATGCCGCTGAGCTTGCTAATCACGCGTCATTAATTCTGTTCGCTCGTCGCCTTGCACTTGTTCGAGATTATCTTGATGTCGGTGTCGATGTTATTGACCTGGAAGGGAACGCCATCTACGCCGTGGACGGTGTCAGCGGGGTTGCTGCCGGCTTTTTCAGGGGTGACGCCGGTTTTGACGGTGCCGGAAAGAATCTGTCCAGTCACTTCAACTTCCTTGCGGCGGAAGTTGTCCAGCTTATTTCCAACTCCCTTCAATACGTAGGCGGTGTTGGTCCTGTTCTCCATCAGGATGTAGTTATTGCGCTCTCCGCGAAGACAGCCGCGAATCGTCGAGGTGCGGGGCGGCGTGCTGCCGGCGGCCGGCGGTGCCGAAGACTGTTGGGCGAACAAGCCCGCCGAAAGTAGAAGAACCGCTGCCGTCTTGGAAATGGTACCGGTGTAGCTCATGATCCCTCCTGCAGATGTATTTAGTGTAATCACAGAATGCGCGTGTTAGTCGCCGGGTTGGGCTTACTTCCCGTTAATTCCTTCAACCCGAGTCGAATTATTCCATAAACTCTATTATATTACTAGTATTTATTTTTATTGACGCTAACTTCAATCATTTCAGGGTGTTGTGTGAGGTCGCTGCGCAAAAGCCACTCGTGTTCGGGGCCTGCTGCAGCGCGAAGCGGGCGCACAAATAATGATGAATGTCCTGGCCGAAGCAGGGGCTAGCGGGCGGCCGCGCAGTCCATATTGCGTCTGTGGATGATTGCCATCCTGATGCCTGCAGTGTCGGGAAGGTCGAAGTACATCACGCGCTTGGTGAGGCGAAAGTTAATGTTGTGATCGGCGTCGAACAGCGAAGGCAAATAGTGGAAGGGCGTGAGATATCGTCCAACATAGATCATGCAGCCGACGCGTATGGAGACGTCATATTCGTAGTAGTTGCTCGTCAGGGGCGCATCGGATTGATTGCTGCCGGCGGTGGAATACTCGGCCGATTGCACGGTCTGGCTCTGCACATTCACGACCGTGCCGTCGACGTACTGATCAAGTTTCTTTTTGGCTGGGAAGGCAGAGACCGCGGTGGCAGCGATGAGAGACAGCAGAAGCAGCGCAGCCCGAAGCAAGCGTTTCACAGATTTCTCTGCCCGGTTAGATTCCGTTTCCTGGCAGGAGGTCTCACGGAAGGGCTATCTTTTCGTGATTGCTAAACGCAACTCACTTGGCAGGCTGCGGCGGAGCAGACATTTGCTCCGCAGGCGTGGGAGCGCGGCGCTTGATGATGACCAGTTTGGTCTCGGCACCGTCGCTGTCTTCCAGGTACAGATGTCCACCGTCGATCCGGACTTTCTGGGTGGATCCTGCGGTCCACTGATCGGGCAGGGGGTCGTCTTCATGACGCGGTGTATATCGCGCCACGTAAACTTTGGTAGCCAGCTCTATGGTGACGTCGTAATAGAGATCATCCTTGGTGATGGGCGTGTCGACGGCCCAGTAAACGACGCGGGTATTTTTCTTCTGATCGTTCTTTAGGATTACGCCGTTCTGGTATTGCTTTTCTACGGCGAAGGCGGCAAGCGACAGGATGAGAATAGTTGCGGTTGCGACAAAGCGTTTCATCTGGATTTAAGTTACCATAACGTCCTTCGTTCGCTGGTAATGGTTGACACGTCGACGCGGCTTCGCTAGGATGACCACATGTTGTCTCAGACTCTACGAATGACCATGGCCATGTGCACCCTAGGCGGTGCCTTGTCCACGGACGGAGCCTGAGCGCCCAATCAGACAACTCCCATCGTGAACGGCCGCCTAGGACATAGGCGGTCTTAGTTTTTTCGGGCCAAATTCACGATTCGGAGAGATCCATGACTTTCTCAGCTGATTTATATTCCACCACCGCGGTTCGCGGCGGCGTTTCGTCCGACCCCGCAACCGGCGCGGTGTTGACGCCGATTTATCAATCCACCACCTACCAGCAGGAAGCGGTTGGCGTTCACAAAGGCTTTACCTATTCGCGCGCCGCCAACCCCACCGTTTCAGCGCTTGAATCTGCGCTAGGAGCTCTCGAAGATACGCCGCCAGCCGTTTGCTTTGCGACCGGCATGGCTGCCATCTCGGCGCTGTTTCTTGCGCTGCTCAAATCCGGCGACCATGTGATCGTGTCGGACGTGGTTTATGGGGGAACCGTGCGGCTGTTTCGGCAGGTGCTGTCGAATTTTGATGTCGACGTGTCGTTCGTCGATACCTCTTCGCCGGATGCCGTGCGCAACGCTCTGCGTCCAGATACGCGATTGGCATTCATCGAAACGCCGGCCAATCCCACGCTCAAGCTGACCGATATTGCCGGCATCGCCGAAATCACGCACGATGCGGGCATCAAGCTGGTGGTCGATAACACTTTTTTGACACCGGTTCTGCAGCGTCCGCTCGATCTCGGCGCGGATATCTCTCTGCTCTCAACCACCAAGTACATCGAAGGCCACAACTCGACCGTCGGGGGATCGATCTCATCGCGGGATGAAAAACTGCTTGATCGCATTCGCCTGGTGCGAAAAACTTTGGGATCGATTCAATCTCCGCAGGAGGCCTGGCTCACGCTGCGCGGCCTTAAGACGCTGCCCCTGCGTCTCCAGCAACATTGCGCGAGCGCGCAAAAAGTAGCCGAGTGGCTGGAGCGGCATCCCAAGATCGCACGGGTGCATTATCCCGGGCTAGCCAGCTTTGCTCAAAGCGAATTGGCGCAGCAGCAACAAGCATTACCCGGGGGAATCATCGCATTCGAAGTGAAAGGCGGCGCCGACGCCGGGATTCGACTCATGAACAGCGTGCGGCTCTGCATTCTGGCCGAAAATCTGGGCGCGGCGGAAACGCTGATCACGCACCCGGTTTCGATGACCCACGCCGATGTTCCGATTGAGATTCGCGAGCGCACCGGCATCAGCGATGGTCTGGTGCGACTGTCGGTCGGGTTGGAGAATCCGGCAGACATCATTACGGATCTGGAATCGGCGTTGGAGAAAATCGATTTCGCTACGACGGCAAGCTCCGACGCCATCGATCAGTGCGTGGAAGTCGGAGGTGCGGCATGAAATTCGCAACCCGGCTTGTCAACTTCGATCCCGCGCCAGACGATCCACACAATCCCGCCAATGTTCCGATCTATCAAACCGCAACTTTTCGCCAGCAGAGTGCGACTGAATTCGGAGAATTCGATTACTCGCGCAGCGGCAATCCCACGCGATCTGCTGTCGAAAATCAAATCGCGCGGCTGGAAAATGGGACGCGTGGATTCTGCTTCAGTACCGGAATGGCTGCGATAACGGCCGTGACTCGATTGTTGCGTCCGGGCGATGAAATTCTGGCCTGCGATGATCTCTACGGAGGCACCTACCGGCTGTTCTCGCGAATTCTCGCGGACCGCAGCGTCGTTGTGCGTTACGCGGATTTCAGCACGCTTGAATCGGTGCAGTCGTCGATCACGAGCAGCACGAAGCTTGTCTTTCTTGAAACTCCCACCAATCCACTGCTGCAGATTATCGACATCCGCGCCGTGGTTGAAACCGCCCATCGTCACGGGGCGCTCGTCTGCGTGGATAACAGCACCATGTCGCCGTACCTGCAGCGGCCGCTCGAACTGGGCGCCGACATCGTTCTGCACTCGGCGACAAAATATCTCTGCGGGCACAGCGATGTGATGGCCGGAGCGGTTGTGGTCAACAATGCTGCGCTTGCCGAAGAACTTTATCTCATTCAAAACGGCGAAGGCGCATGTCTTTCTCCGTTTGACAGCTTTTTGCTGCTGCGCGGAATGAAGACTCTGTCACTGCGTCTCGATCGCCAGCAGCAAAACGCGAAAAACATTGCCGAATTTCTGGCATCGCACTCTACCGTGACGCATGTCTACTTTCCGGGATTGGCGGCAGATCGAGAGCGACGCATCCATGAGTCCCAGGCATCGGGATATGGAGCGGTGCTTAGCTTTCAAACCGGCGATCCGGAAATCTCTCGTAAGATCGTCGAAGAAACCAAATTGTTCGCAATTACCGTCAGTTTCGGTGGGTTGAACTCCACCATCAGTTTGCCGAACTGTATGTCGCACGCCAGCATTCCAAGGGAGATTCGCGGACAGAAGAACATCCCGAGAGATCTAATCCGCTTGTCCGTTGGCGCGGAAGATGCAGGTGACTTGATCGCCGACCTGGGGCAGGCGTTCGAGATCGCGGCAGACGCAAAGCGCGAAGTGGCTGTTTTGCAGGTTTGATCGGTGACGCGCTTGCGCTGCACAAAAGCGTATGCCTGGCGCTCAAGCCGGCCAAATGCCCAGGGCGGTTTTGCTCAATATCTGCTGTTTGGTTTCTTCGGATAGCGGCAGCGCGCGAAAGTCATCGAGATTTTTCTTGATGTCGGGAACGCCCGGGCCCGGCCAATCTGTGCCGAAGAGTGTCTTGTGCGCGACTTCTTCGAGCCGGGGGAAATATTTCAGCAGCGTCTTCGGCGGGATTCCGCTGATGTCGAGGTACACATTTGGATGCCGGCGCAGCAAGAAAAATGCCGTCTGCATCCAAAGCGGACGTCCGCCGTGCGCCATCAGGATTTTCATCTTGGGGAAGTCGACCGCGACGTCGTCGAGATAAATCGGATCGCCGTAGCGATTACGCGCGCCTTCAAAAACTGATGTGCCGGTGTGGAACATCACCGGAATTCCGTTGGCTTCCGCCGCGCGGTAAATAATCTCCAGTTCCTTCACGCCGCTCTGATATTCGTTCGGAAATAAAAGCTGATGCGGCGGGTGAATTTTGATCATGCGAATCTTCAGCCGCAAAATCTGCTCGACGTCGGCCAGAATGTTCTGGCTGTGACGCGGATGCAGCCCGCCACAAGAAATCAAACGCTGCGGATTCTCCGCCGTATACCCGGCAATAAATTGATTGACTTCAGAAGTGAAGCCGATGACTTCAGGCGCAACATAGTTGATCAGCACCGCGCGATCGACCCCGGCGGAATCCAGATAATTGAGAAACGCTTTCGGCGAGCGGCAGAATTCGAGAATCTGGTCGAAGTTCGCCCGCTTCTTGCGCATCAATTCGAGCGCCTGCGGCCGGAACATCTGCATGGGCGCGATATGAATGTGGCAGTCGGTGATCAATTCGGTTTCTCGTGCGATCGAGCGCAGATAAAGTTTAGCAAAACGCTCCACACAAATTTGCCGCGCGGTTTGACGCTCCATGCCTTAACTGCTTATGATTGAAGTGCGGGGTGGAGCAGTCTGGTAGCTCGTTGGGCTCATAACCCAAAGGTCGGTGGTTCAAATCCACCCCCCGCAACCAAAGCTCCCCGGATCGAATCCCAACAAACATCCTGAGCTGTTAAGGTTACGGGCAGAACCGTGTGCATGAGTTTCCTAGTTCAGTGCCGCATTCTTGTTCCACGTTCCAAAACGTGGAACAACTTGGAACAGATCGCCGTAGATCGCCTGTTCTAAAGCAAGAGCAGCACTTCGATTTTCATCCTCTGACGTGTGCGTACAAACCTCAGCAGTCGTGCTGAGATTTGAATGTCCGAGAAGTTCTTGCACGAGCTCTAAATTCCCCCAGCCTGTTAGTTGAGAACTGTTGCAGCAGAATGCTCGAAGGTATGGAAACCAAACCCTGCTGTCACGGCCAATACCGAGTTTGCAATCAAAATCAGTTGGGATATCTTGAGTGTAATCAGACCTAACAGCAACTGACAAAGAAGCAGACGGTAATACCCCGGAAAACAAAGGGCAGGCATGGCTGCCTGCCCGTCGATTCCTACTACTGTATTATCGACACTTGGGTTTTCACGGTACGAACCTCAGAACCGGTGTGGCCGTCCGCGCTCCTTCCTCGGCGGGATTGGACCAAAGCGTCTGAAAGAAATTAATTGCCGGGTCGGCAGGGCAATATGAAGGCCTTCGCGATGGCAGAATGCGATGATCGCCCGTTCGAAAGGGAAAGTGACTCCGGTTTCTGCTTGCTTGAGCGTTAACGTAAGACGCTCTTCGAGGCGACTATTAGTTCTTGCAGTTGGGTATCCGGCGAAAGCAGGGGACAATACGTTAGCCGGTGTACCACCGCGATTACAAGTCGACTTCGGACGTATTTGTGTGGCCCCGAGTTCCAGGTTGCGATCGTGCGGCTATGTTCAACCGGTTATTGTGTATTTGCGCTTTTGTGGCTTTGCTTCGTACACCTGAGCGAGCACAGGCCCAGTTCACAGACCCGCACACTTACGACAACGCGCCGGTGGGAACGAACGTGCTCGAACTTGGTTATGATTACGCACGGGCCGACGCTTCGCTCGATACATTCTTCGTCATCGCGGGCGCGCGTCTCGACCTGAACCAAGGGATTGTGGATTACACACGTTATTTCGGCCTTTTCCACCGTTTGATATGGGTAAAAGCAGGAGTTCCAGTTGCAAATCTCTCCGGCTCGATCCAGGGCACTAACATTCAAGGTTCTACAACGGGTACAGGAGATTCCGGATATGAGGCGGCGATCCTTTTGAAGGGCGGGCCGGCGCTTACTGCGGATCAGTTCGAAACATACCGGCCTTCCACGACCGTCGGGGTGGATCTAGCCATCGCAGCGCCGACTGGATCCTACAACGCCAACAAAATTCTCAACCTTGGCTCAGACCGCTGGTCTTTTAAACCAGAGATCGCAGTTTCGCATCCATTCGGCCTTGAGCAGAAATGGCAAATCGATGCATATGCCAACGCCTATTTCTTTACGAACAACACTTCTTATCGTGGAAAGGAAATTCTGCGGCAGGACCCGCTGCCGGGCCTTGAAGCACATCTGAGCTATTTCTTGTTGGAAAACCTCTGGGCATCGATTGATACGCGCTACGCCTTCCGCGGCGAGACCTGGGTTAGCGGCGTCAACCAAAACGATGCACAGAAGGCTTTCATATTGGGCAGCGAGATGAATGTCGCTGTGAACGCCCGCCACTCGTTCACTTTCAAATTCGCCAAGGCAGTGGTCCATGAAAACGCTCCAACGCAAACCGGCTTCGAGGTGAAGTACAGCTACACCTGGGCGAAGGGATACAAATAGTGGACGCCATGGAAAAGCTCAATGCTGAGCGCCTCCTATCAAAACTGACAGTTTATAGTCCGACAGCTACGGAACATCATTTAAGACGCGGAAAATCTAGGTTGTCAATAAACATCCGGAATGCCGCGAGGCCTAATGCAGGATGAATGAACCGAGTATTCTTGAGCAACCCCGCGATTTCTCCCTGGTGCTGGGCGGGCCGATCTTCCAGCTCTTTCGGCGGGCACATCTCTCCGGGGACCACCTTGAACTGCTGCGCCGGCGCCTGCTCGTTATAACTCTTCTCGCTTGGCTACCTTTATTGCTTCTCTGGTTTGCCGGCTCCTCGATTGGAACGGCCGGCCGGATCTCTTTTGTGCATGACGTTGAAGTGCACGTCAGATTCCTGGTCGCTCTTCCAGCGCTGATCGCTGCCGAACTGATCGTCAATTCACGAATACGGCTGGTGGTGCGCCGCTTCGTGGAGCGGCAGCTGGTTCTTCCGCAGGACATGCCTCAGTTTGACAACGCAATTCAGTCGGCCGTCGCGCTACGCAATTCTGTTCCCGTCGAGGCTGGCCTGCTGCTGATTGTCTACACGGTTGGGCTTTGGCTGTGGAGTAACCGCGTTGCGGTTAATGCAGCCACGTGGTACGCCCTGCCGGGCGGGCGCTGGAACTTGACCCCAGCCGGCTACTGGTATGTATTCGTCAGCATTCCGATCCTGCAATTCATTCTGTTGCGCTGGTACTTGAGACTCTTCATTTGGTTTCGTTTTCTCTGGCAGGTCTCGAAAATTAACCTCAATCTTATTCCTACTCATCCAGACCACGCCGCCGGTCTGGCGTTTCTGGGCAGGAGCGCCTATGCTTTCAGCCCGATCCTTTTTGCGCAAGGAGCGATGCTTGCCGGGCTGGTGGCAAGCCGGGTTCTCTATAACGGAGAAAAGTTGCTGGCTTTCAAGCTGCAGATTATCGGCTTTATAGTGTTTTTCACTTTGATTATTCTTGGCCCTTTGCTAATGTTCACGCGCCGAATGGCGCGAGCCAAGAGAAAGGGCCTTGCCGATTACGGTTTGCTCGCACAGCGCTATGTCGCAAAGTTCGAGCAGAAATGGGTCGTCGGTGACTCTGCGTGCTCAGACGAACTCCTGGGAGCCGCTGATATCCAGTCGCTGGCTGATCTCGGGAACAGCTACGCTCTCGTGCGGGACATGCGACCGGTGCCCTTTGGGTTGGAGGACATCACGCGCCTGGCAGCCGCGACTGCTGCACCACTTGTGCCCCTCCTACTGACAGTCTTTTCCCCGGAAGAACTCGTCGTCCGCATCATCAAGGTCGTCTTTTGAGGTTGGAAAAAACGTCATCCTGACCCCATGCGCATGGGGGAAAATGCATTTGTTCCGGTTCAACCAGCTGTCAGAGTTCAAGACGGCAAAAACGAAACTACCGATGAGGGTCCGTTCATGCAATTCCGGGTCATGGTTCTGGGGTTAGCGCTATTTTTCACAATGCATCTTTTCGCGCGGGATAAGACCGATGTTCTGGTGATGAAGAATGGCGACCGCATGACCTGCGAAATCAAAGGGCTGAGTGCCGGTGTGCTCTACGTCAGCTTTGACTACATCGATGGAACCACGTCCGTCGACTGGTCCAAAGTGACTCGTGTTGAAAGCACTCAGTTGTTTGTGGTCAAGACCGAGGATGGGCTGGTGTACACCGGAGAACTTAGAACCCCGGAACAAGGTGCGGCACGTCCGGTTAAGATCCAGGTCGTGCAGCCTGCGGGGCAGAAAACCACCCTCGATCGATCGCAGGTTGTGAAATTAATTGCGACTTCAGACAAATTCTGGCAGCGATTCAATGGAGAAGTGAGCGCCGGCGTGATGTATTCCAAGGCCAATCAGGCGACACAATACACGCTGGGCTCGCAGACAGCGTATATTCGGGAGCGGTGGAACGCTGAGGCTGCTTTCGATTCGAATCTCTCAGCAAGCAACGGAGTGAGCGCAGCGACTCGCAACTCACTGGATTTAAGCGCCCTGCGATTGCTGCCCTGGAACAATTGGTTTTATTCGGGTATTGGCGACTTCCTGCAAAGCTCCGAGCAAGGAATTAGATTGCAGAGCTCGCTGGGCGGAGGTCTGGGAAGGTACTTGAAGAATACGAACCGAACAAAAGTCTGGTTACTGGGCGGAGCCGCCTGGCAGAATACGAAGTATCAGCAATCTGCAGGCCCCGTGAGCGAACAAAACGTGGGTGCGGCGCTGATCGGAGCAGAGGCACAATTCTTTCGATTCAGCAAAACCAGTTTCGAGGCGAATGGCGTGGTATTTCCCGCGCTTTCGGACCCTGGGCGCGTCCGTTTTAACGCAAACCTCTCTTATTACGTGAAAATCATCAGCGACCTCAAATGGAATATCTCTTTCTATGGAAACTGGGACAACCGGCCGCCGCCAGGTTTGTCAGGAAGCGATTACGGAACCAGTTCCGGTCTCAGCTGGACGTTTGGAGTGAGGTGACTATGAAGTCAGGTTTTCGGCACCATATTAGGTTGTGCTGTCCTCTTTTGTATCTATTTCTATCTGTAGTGGCACCCTCTCAAAACAATACGCAACTTCATTCTGAAAATGTTTCACAGCAAGCAATACAACTAAACCAACAGGGCGAAGATCTCCTCGCAAAAAAGGACTACGCGGCTGCCGCCAAGCAATTTCGCAAGGCGCTGGCCATCCAGCCCGACTACGAAGATGCAGTTCGAAACCTGGGCGTTGCGTTGGAATCTGCTGGCAAAGATAAGGAGGCGGTCGCCGATTTCCAGAAAGCTATCAAGTTGGCGCCTGACGATGCCATTGCGCAAAAGGACATGGGCCATGCCTTTTTTCACGAGGGAAAATATGAAGACTCACTCAACTCTTACCGTAAAGCGGTTTCGATCCATGAGAATTACCCCGATGCATACAACGGAATAGGAGCGGCGCTTTTGAAGCTGGGCAGAACTGACGAAGCCATAACTGCCTTCGAAAAGGCCGCAGCACTGGATCCAAAGAACGTAGACGCGCTTAATAATGCCGGAGCAGCCCTGCTGGGCATACATCGGGGAGCGGAATCGCTGCCTTATTTTGAACAAGCCGTCCAGCTGAAACCCGACGCGTACGACATCCTGGAGAATTATGGCGCTGCCCTGCAAGAAACCGGGCGGACTGATGAGGCGATTGCCGCATATGAGAAGGTCACCAAGAACCGCTCCAACGAAGCCGCCGCGTGGACTCAACTCGGTCACTGCTACTACGCTGCCAAACGGTACGCGGAAGCGGAAACCAGTTTTCAAAAAAGCCTGCACTTGAAACCAAATCAGCCAGATGTGCTCTTTGCCCTTGGGGCATCTTGTCATGAGCAAGGAAAAGTCAAAGAGGCGATGCAAGCATACGAAAAGGGACTTGCCCTCAAACCAGACGACCCAGATGGACTCTACAATCTGGCGAACGCATACCAAAGCCAGAAGGAATACGAGAAAGCGATCAAAGAGTACAACAAAGCGCTTGCGGCACGGCCCGCTTTCCCTCAAGCCCTGGCCGGTTTAGCGGCGTCGCAAATGGCTGCTAACAAATTGGACGACGCTATTAAGAGCTATCAGAGCTTGATTGCTGCGCAACCGGAGGATCCAGCCTTGCGGTTTAACTTGGGCACCGCCCTGTTTAACAAAGGCGATTTTCGTGGCGCTGCTGATAGCTACCGCGAAGCGGCCCGTCTAAAACCGGATTTTGCGCATGCGTACTACAACCTCGGGCAGGCGCTCCTCCGATTATCAGACAGTAAAGGAGCGCAGGCAGCCTTCGATGAGGCTCATCGGTTGGATGCCAGTTTGAACGCTCCAAAATGAGAGCAGACTTAGAGCGCGTTTTCCGCGCCGCTTCCGTAATGAGAACGCATTCATTTGCTGACGTTGGCTGATTCCCAGGCTCTCACCCGCTGTCGTGCCTGATCGAAAATACGCTCATAGTTTCCTTTGCGAACCTTCTCGCTGGTTTCCGGACGCAGCGCTTCCCACAGAGGATGATACTGCTCGTATACTCTGAGGTATTTTTCCTGGGTTGCGGGCGCGACCTCATCCGTACCGAAGAGGAAGCGGTCCGGATAAGCGTTGATCAAGGCCGACGAAATTTTTATCGACTCTGGTGTTGCAACAAGATACTTGGCTACCTCGTCCCACGAGATATCGAAATAAACGTGGTTGAACTGAGGATCTTTAAGGATCGCCTCAATCACGGCTGCGTGACCCTGGACGGGACGCACGATACGGCCCATCCCCATATGCGCCCAAATGATTGTCGTCTTGGGATGGCGAGCGAGCAGAGCTTTCATCTGGGAAAGGTAGACGGGTTCCGAGCCTGGCTTGGCAAAGGGCACATCCATGTCGTTGTGAATGAGAACGACCAGGCCAACCTCGCCCGCAAAATCCAGGATCTTATCCAGTGCTGGATTTGTGAGCGAGGCGGTCTGGCCCGCTATTTTTGAAGAGACAAATTCCTTGTGGATCGTGAACTCGCCGATGCCCGAGAACACGCCAGGAAACGTTAAAAGAACGCGGCGAATGTGATCGGCGGCATACATGTCTGAGGGGTTGAACCCGGTAATCATGGGATCGAATCTTGCCTGCTGTTCCTTCGACAGAGACCGGTATGCCATGGCGATGTAGGCATCGGTGAATGAGTAATAATAAAGAGGCGCATCGGTCTGCAAATAATAGGTTGGGGCGAAATCACCGCTATTTTGGTATGACCACTCTTGCTGCAGTGGGATCCCGAAGAGGGCTACGCGTCCGACCTTGTCGCCCATGATGGTCAGAAAGTCGTGAATGTCAGTTCCTTGTTGTATATAGTTCGTCAGGTGGAAGTGAACATCGTCGAATTCAGGTTGGGACTGCGCTGTTGCATGTAAGCAGGCCAGCAGACATACGATTACGATCCAGGTAGGATTCCTTCGGTATCGGCCGGGGTGTCCAGCGTCTGCCATGGTTGCGCTCCTCAGAAGGCCATCTCGACGTTCGAATGAAATACTGGTCCCGTAGCGCCCAGCGCGAAGGGGACAGAGGTGTATCCAACCGGAGACCTGTTGAGGTAGAGGAACTCGTTGTTCCAGCGCACCACACGGTTGTGCCACGGGAACCAGTTCATTCCGGCACGAAAATCCCAGGGATTGCCATACTTGCCATAGATCGTTGAACCACCGAGATAAACCTGGAAGGTCTTGGGTATGGCCATCGCTGACGCCTGCATCTGGAAACCGTGGGAGAAAATGGGAGACAGGTCTGAGGTGCCCGGACCCGAGAAATGGTTGAGCCAACGCATAAAGTACTCGCCATCCAAAGAAAACCCGCGGTACTTTAGGCCACCGTCGAAAGCCGTCATTTTATAAGCCAGCTTCTCGACCGTAATACCCTGGCCAAAAAGATTGGGCGTGAAGACGACGCTGCCATCTTCGAGGCGGATTTGCGTGTTCTCAAATTGGTCGCTGTTGGGCTGCTCCTGGGCTGTCTCGGTACTACTGGTGAAGTGGCCAGCCAGACGCGTAGCGAGTTTGTCATGGTGTTCGAAGTCGCCGAAGCCTTTTCCGAAGTCCTCGGTCTTGGGAGTCCAAATGAGGGCGGTGGAGACGGTGTTGAACTTATTGTCGAGTTGAGCAGCGCTGACGCCCAGCGTACTGAGGTTGTTGCCGTCCATGATCATGTATGAGAGGTGATTGATGATTTCGCCTCTAGCCCACAGGCCAGATGTGTAAGAAGGGCGAAAAAATTCGTCGGCGATCAGGCGTGAGTCGACCGCCAGCCAGAACGGAAAATTTCCTTCCGTGCTTCGCGTGCCGGGAAGAGAAGTGATGCCGCCCGCGAAAGTGAAATGTTTGTCAAAGGCATAGGACAAGTTTCCCGCGAGTACAACTTGGGCCGGCAAACCCTGCGAGGCGTTCGAGGTCCAAGCATACAGAAAATAGCGGAATTTCGGATTGAGGAGCCAACCCAGAAACTTGATCTGCACTTTTTGGATCTGGATGTCCTGCCTCTGTTGCACAGAACTAGTAACGCCAAAGTAGTTGGTGTAAGAGGAGTTCAAGCCAAGCTGATTCAGATAACGTATATATGTGTAAATGCTGACGTTGAGGTCGCCATACTCGGTGTCCGCAACCTTGAAGCCTAGATTTGGCGTGTAGGTGCCCCAACGTTTTTGCGGCTCCTGCAGTGCAGAAATATCGGCAGCCGCCTGCGGTTCGTCTTGAGAGCCGCTATTTCCGGTTGATACCGTTCCGGAGAAAGGTTCGCCCGGAGTGGTCCGGTCCGGCGGATTTGTTTGTGAAGCGAGTTCACGCCGCACGGTTGCCATCTGGTCCATCAGCTCATGGTTCTGCTTCTCCAACTTAGCGTTCTGCTCGGCCAGTTGGTCGAGTTTCTGTAACAACTCTGAAGAGCTTGGCGTCGCCGCATTTGTGTTGTTCGACTGGGGATCAGTTTGAGCGATGGCCTCCGTTTGCCAACACGCAAAGGCAAATGCGATGCGCAGAAAAAGCACGCACAGAGCGAACTCGCATCGCCGACCAGAGTTATTGAGTTTGAGACATCTGTCTTTCACGTACTAACTCCGGGTGCTCAGGAAAAAACGATTGTTCGGGGTTCTGAGAAACCAAATCTGCCACGAACCCCATTTTTCATCGCACGGTTGAGCCCAGACTCACTTCAATCCGACGGAGGCTGGCGAGTACAGGTTGAAGTTCAGTTTTTCAGTCACGTAGTCGATTACCTTCTGGGCTTTCACGCTGTTTCCGGCTTCATCGAGTGGCGATGCAAAAACAGCGATGGCGCCTTTACCAGGGACGACGGCAACAATGCCGCCACCAACCCCGCTTTTAGCTGGAAGGCCGACATGCCAGGCCCATCCGCCGGAACCGTCATATAGTCCCGCCATCATCATGGTGCTGAGAATTTCCGGAACGTCTTCCGTTTTGATCACCCGTTGACCGGTCGCCGGGTTTACGCCGTTGTTGGCCAGGGTTGCGCCCATGCGCGCTAACTGAATAGCGTTCACGCCGACCGAGCACTGCTTGGTGTAGATATCTACCGACTCGAACGGGTCGGCATAGATGCGGTCGTACTTGGCCAACAGGTATGACAGTGCTTTGTTCCCTGTGTTAGTCGCGGCTTCCGACTTGTACACTTCGTCGATCAGCACCAGCTTGTCTCCCGCTGCCTTGCTGTAGAAATCCAGAATCTTGTTCCATTTTTCCGAGGCATTTGCGCCGGATACCAAGCTGGTAGTTGCAATCGCGCCCGCATTCACCAGAGGGTTGCCGGTGTGCGTGGGCATGTCCACAACCGCTATGGGTGAGTTGAATGCACGGCCCGTGGGTTCGGATCCGATTTTTTCGAATACTTTATCGGATCCCAACTCCTCCATGGCCAGCGCGAGGGTGAAGACTTTGGAGATCGACTGTATGGAAAATGAATAGTTCACATCGCCCAGGGATAGGACCTGGTTATCGGTGGTGACGATGGCGATGCCGAATAATTTGGGATCTACCTGAGCAAGGTACGGGATGTAATCGGCGTTCTTCCCGCTCGTGTCATTGCGAAACTTGTCATATGCTTCTCGAACTACCGATTCGACCTGCTCGCGTCGTGGCGCTACCGGGCTGCGATTGGTCTGCGCTGACACGGCTGACGATAAGAGACAGGCAGTCAGCAGCATGGCTGCGAGAGAAAGTTTCAAGCGTGTGCTTGTTGTGAACATGAATTGCTCCTTAGCGCGAAGTCATTGGTCGCACAATACGGTTGTCAGGCAATACGCTGATTCAACAGGCGGCTCGCTGTGGCCGACTTAATTCAACCTCAGAATTGAAAGAGCTTCCCCCAGTCGTACTTAAAAGAGAACTGCACGCGGTAGTCATTAACATTGAAGCCATCACTAAAGTTCACGCGGCGGCCAAACTGGAACTCACCCCCGATGGTGACCGGTTTTACTGGGTGATAAAGCAAGTTGGTCAGCGCGTAATGCCCCTGGTGGTAGTCGGACGGCTTCTCTGCGTTCGAGTTCGAAATGTTCACCAGAGAGTAGCCGATCGAAGTGCTGAAGCGTTCTCCCCAGTTGTGATCAAGGAACGAAACTACGCCCAGCACTGGTAACGGAACGCCCTTTATAGGTGTGAGTGGGTTTCCCGCATTATTCTTAATGCCGATATCAATGGGCGCATCGTTCATGTAGTTCTCAATGCCTTCTCCGTACACGACCTGGAATCTTCCAGTGTCCTTGCCAGTAAACTTCACATTCGAACTAACGTTCACGCCCCAGCCGTACGCGGTGCCGCTGAGATTAAACTTGGGATCGTTGATGTCCGTCCATCCGATTTTTCGGAAGATGCTTGCCAACTGCACGTAACCCCAATTTCTAGTGAAGCGAACGTGCCCGTCAATATCGGGCAGATTGAATCTCGGCGTCACGGTTCCCAATGATTCAATTCTGTCGGCGTAAACCCCGCCGTCTGCGCTGGCGCCTGGGCGCTCAAGCGCAAACACCAACTGAGTGCGATCGCTACGTATCGGTGTCCAACGGATCTGCACGTTACGAAAGAAAACCATTCCGTTTGGTCCCCAATATTCCAAAGAGTTGGGGAAGACATCGATGTCCATGAATGGACTCCAGGTTTGGCCTGCCAGGAATGCGCCCAATTCACCCCATGCCTGCCGCAATCGGAAGGTGGTTTGGCCCGCATCCACTCCGGTTCCGAACAGTTCGAATTCAAACTGTGTTTTCAAATCACCTAACGCTGTTGGCGAAGACGTCTTGACTCCAAATCGCGTCTGGCGAACGCCGAAGTAGACGTTCCCGTCACCACCATATTGATTTGCGAATGAGGGAAGTTGCGTGGGGCGCATCACGTCGAACCAGCTGGGATTGTTTTGGCCGAATTGATACCCCGAATCGAGCATGACAAAGCCATACAGGTCGAGCGTGTTCCCTTTGCCTTGCGTAGGGATTTCGCCAGGTTCCGATTTGTTGCTTTGAATCAGAGTTTCGACTGGAGTAGGCGCCTCCCGTGATTCCTCCTTATGCTCGACCGAGCCGATCTCGTCCTTCAAAGCCTGCATCTCCTGCTCGAGTTGCTGGAGCTTCGCTTTCATCTGTTGCAGGTCTTGATTGTTCTGCGCCTCTTGCGATTGCGCTTGGGCCGCACTCATCGAGAAGAGCAGCGCTGCAAGCACGGCGTAACTGATCCTGTTGAACTTTTTCGCGAGGTACATAATTCGTTTCTCTCGAATTGATGACTTACAAATAAGAGAAAGAGGACGAAGAGAAAACTGGCATTTCTAATAGTTGCTTCGAGGCTGGATGAAACGGCGGGTGGAAAACTCCAATCGCACATGGCTTCGGGGTCCTCGACATCATGCGCTATGCGCGGTCTGCGACTATAACTTCTGACAGTAGCCTCGTTCGTCACCGGTTATTAGGTTGTTTCGAGAAGGTTTCCTGCTTTTTGAGCTGGCAGCCCACTTGTGAGGAGGCATCGATGCGCGATAAGGCGAGGGCTCTGGCCTTGGCGAAAAGAACATTGGTGTTGGCAGGGCTGCTTGTGGTAGCGGGTGTCCCTTGCTTCGGCCAGCGGGCGATTGAAACCATCGACGCCTCAGTCTTTGGCACGAGCACCCAGATGGGGAGGAATTTTGGGCTGAAAATCATCATCTATGAGTTTTCAACTCCCGAGGACAGAGACATCCTGGTGCAAGCGTTTAAGGAGGGCCAGAATGACGGACTGGTGAATGCGCTCGAGAAGATGCGAAGCGTGGGCCGAATATCGATGCCAAACACACTGGGGTTTGATCTCAGCTTTATCCGCGAGATTCTGACGCCGACGGGCAGAACCATCCGATTTGTTACGAACCGCAAAATCGCCTTCGGCGAAAGTTGGGCGAGCGCTCCATCCAAAAGCTACAACCTCACCGCTGGTGAGATCAGGTTGAACGATCAGGATAAGAGCAAGAGCGACGGTGTACTTTTCCCAGCCGCACAGTTGATCGTGAACGAAGAGGGAGAGTTGCAGTTCGATCTGAACCAAAATCCGTGGCGGCTCGCGAACATCATCGAATGGAAGTGACCTATGGTTGCAACGGCTGCAGTTGGGCTCCATATCAAACAATGCTCTCGGCTTGCATTGTCTTGTGTAGTGCTGCTGGCCCTTGGAGTTGTGCGGTTGTATGGGAAGAGCAAATACGTATGTGACGAAGAACGTCCTGAAAGCCTCTGCAATCAGGCCAACACCTGTGGTTCACCTTCGTCTGTGTGTACGATCGATATCACGAGATCGGCCAATTCTGCCAACGTTGAGCCCAGCGTTCCAAATGAAAAACGGAAGAATCGACTCTTCTGCATCAAAGCCGGAACCACCGTGGTGTGGATGAGTTCGAACAAGAAAAACGGATTCATGGTCTCGTTCGGCACTGACTCCCCATTTGATCCTGACGAACCGATCATGGGAGGCGGGAACAAGAGGGTGACAACGAAAGCCAACGCCCCTGGTTGTTACAAATATGATGTCGGCGCCTTTCGCTCCGGCACAGCGTATGGGATGAGCGGCGGGAACAAATTGGAACTGGTCATTGTGCCGTGATGTGAACAGGCGGACTTGGTAAGCCGTCGACACGCCAGACGAACAGATCATTATTTCAGCGCCCGGTGTACTTGGGCCTAAAGCAAGGGATGATCTTCTCCAATGCGGCACCTGAGAAAAATGGTCGCTGCGTTAAGTTTTGTTGTCCTTGCCTGCATTCTTTCTCACTCCCAAGATCAAGGCAAAGAGATCAACTCAAACCTGGGCGCGGCCGTGAGTCTACCGGTAAGCACAACTTCCGATTTTGTCAAAGTCAGTTGGGGCATCAGCGGAGGCGCGGGCTACAATTTCTCGGAGCATCACGCAATCGTCGGTGAATTCATGTGGAGCGCGCTTTATCCATCCGATTCAGGCCTTCAGCCGATCCGGGAGGGCTTGCAAAACAACAGCGTCACCGGCCACAGCAACTTGTACGCATTAACGGCCAACTACAGGTATGAGTTGCGGCACAAGACATTAGGAACCTACATCATCGGTGGCGGGGGATGGTATTACCGCACGATGGGTTTCACCGGTCCGGTCACTTCTCCAGCCGGCATCGCCTGTACCCCGAGTTGGTTGTGGTGGGGATTCAAATGTAGCTCAGGGACCGTTGTCCCCGGCCAGAGCCTCGGGGGCTACACTTCAAGCGTCTTTGGTGGAAACGTCGGCGTTGGTTTTACGAAACAGGTTGCGGACCCGGGATATAGACTCTACATTGAGCCGCGCTATCACTATGCCCCGACCAAGAATGGAAGCACCCAGTTGGTAGAAATAACTTTCGGGATCCGGTATTGAGTCCGAGGCGCCACAAGTTTCGCAAAATCCTCCTGAAATCTCGAACTGCTATCCCAGCACATTCGTTGACACGAACGTTTTACCAGCTAATGCCATGTCGATGGCGGAAACCAAGTCAGAGACCAAGTGCGACTTCGTGACATAGGCAAGTGCCCCTGCTTCAACACACGCCTCCACGAATTCACGGCTGGTATGCACAGTCAGAAAAACCAGCCTGGCACCTGATCCTTTCTTCCGCAGTTCGTGGGCGGCCTCGATGCCACTTAATACCGGCATAGTGATATCCAGAACGATAACATCGGGGTTAAGTCGCTCAGCCTCGGTGACCAAATCCCGCCCATTCATAACCGTACCTACTAAGTCGAACCTCGGCGTTAAGAGTGACACAACGCGGGTAAGAACAATTCCATGATCGTCGGCCACGAGAACCGTTGGCTTCGCCAAGCATAACCTCTCAATCGGTTGGTCGTTTCGAACTGGTAACACCAGATCGGCCCCAAGAGACCGTCACTCAACGCTACCCTCCACTAAACCTCGGGTAGGACCCGGTGACAACTGGAAGAATTCACAGTTGGAAAACGTGCATCCGCAATCCGGTCGCTAGAGGCATTCGGGACGAACATTAAGGTAAGTGGTTTAATTGCGAAATAAAGATTCCACCTGGTTCGCCGGGTTCATTACGGTTCTGGAGGTCGGCTCTCGCCACTGGCAGTTTTCCTAGTTGTAGTAATGGCAGATTCGGCGGAAACTCCGCAGATGTTCGCGCCAGGGAAGCGGCCCAGGGTCCTGATAGCGGAAGACCACATTTTGGTTGCCGAGCTCTACAGGCACCTCCTGCAGCCGGAATTTGATGTGGTCGGTATGGTTTCCGATGGACACGCGCTGGTGCGGAGTGTGGTAGGCCTGAATCCAGATGTCGCCCTCATTGACATCGCGATGCCGCTTCTGAATGGTCTGGATGCCGGCCAGCAGGTGAGGGAAGTCTTTCCCGCGACCAGGCTCATCTATCTGACCATGAATCCTGATCCTGAGGTCGCCGCAGAAGCGTTTCGTCGTGGAGCCTCGGGATATTTACTCAAGAGTTGCGGAGCTGAGGAAATAAAAGTGGCAATCCGTTCGGTACTGCAGGGAAAGTCATATCTCTCATGCCGCCTTCCCAAATCTACCGTAGACCATCTGCGCCGCCAGCCGGGGCGGTTGACCGCTGAACTGGGACAACTTACGGAACGGCAGCGTGAGGTTGTTCAGCTGCTTGCCGAAGGAAAAGCTATGAAGGAAGTCGGGGATGTGTTGAACATGGCACAAGTGACTGTGGCTTATCACAAATACCGGATTATGGAACGGGTGGCAGCCAAGACGAGCGCTGACCTAGTCCGTTATGCGGTTCGAAACCACCTGGTGGCTGCTTAGCGGATTCATCTCCGATCTGTACCATTTCGTAGCCGCCCTGACGATCTTAGGGTGAGATGAGATGATGTTTGATCGCGAACAGTACCAACTCAGCGTTGCTTTTAAGGTTGAAGGAGTCCATGATCCGATACTTGTGAAACATGACTGTCTTCTCGCTAACCTTCAGAGTCTCCGCAATCTCCTTCATGTGGCGTCCTTCCGCCAGTAATTGAAGCACATCTTTCTGTCGTGGTGATAATTCTTTTGAAAACTGGCGTGCCCGCATTTCTCGGTCGAAACGGTTTTCCGTTTTTACTTTGGCGGTGACAAAGGATTTGCCCTGCAAGACACTGGATATTGCGGTCAGCAGCTCTGATGTTGCTGCATGCTTGAGCACATATCCCACTGGCCCGAGATTCAGAGCGGCTGCCGCAAGGTTGGCGTCGTCCTGCATCGTAAGAAACACGAACTTCGTCTTCGGCAAAATTGACGCCAAGCGCTGTGCAGCGTCGAGACCGTTCAGCAGAGGCATGCCAATATCCAGAATGATAACGTCAGGTTTCAACGCGGGGGCCTCGGACAACAACTCACGACCGTTTGAAACCACCCCAATCACCTCGCATTGTGCCTCCAGAAGGGAACGAAGCCCCTCTGCCACAACGCTGTGATCGTCGGCAATGAGAACCCGGGGACGCATTGTTAAACTACTCATTTGCAAGATCTCGAAATGCTGGTTTCGCCTGTCAGCTCGCGCGTTGCGCGGCAATCTTTAGCGGGAGCCAGGCGTCAAGTCTGGTTCCACCAGTCGGCTTGGAGCATACTTCGAGATTGCCTCCCTGCATTCGCAAACGTTCACTCATGCTCTGCAAGCCAATGCCGTGATCTGGCGGCAAGTTATGCGGGTCAAACCCTTTTCCTGAGTCGACGATTGCCAAATGAAGCTTCTCATCTAAATACTCAAGGCGAACTTCAGCGTGATGAGCGCCGCTATGCTTCTTGACATTGCGCAACCCTTCCTGCGTGATGCGGAACAGGCAGAGTGCCGAGTCCTTGGGTATGTCCCGCGGAACATTCTCGCTCACAAAATCCACCTGCATTCCTTGCTGCTCGGCGAATTCGTGGCAAGAACCTTTTATGCCGGCGACCAGGCCCAGACTTTCCAAAGTTGAGGAATGCAACCGATGGGACAACGAGTGAAGATCGATCCCGAGTTCGCCCACCGAATCGAGAATCTCGTGGAGGCGGCGTCTGGTTTCGGATGGAGAGTCGATGGCGAGGTTCTCCAAATCAAAGGCCAGCATTGCTATCCTTTGGCTATAGTCGTCATGAATTTCGCGGGCAATGCGCCGGCGTTCTTCCTCTTGTGTCTCAATCAAGCGGCGAGTCAGGCCGGAGAGGGCTTCTTCCGCCCGTTTCCGCTCCGTGATATCTGACGCCATACCCAACATGCGAAGGGCGTTTCCATGTTCTCCGTAATAGAATTGACCTTTCCCGTTGAGCCAGTGCACCATGCCGTCATCGCGAACGACACGAAACTCCAGCTCGTAGGGTTTATGGTGTTGCTTGGCAACGTCGAACGCCCGCGCCACCATCTCACGATCTTCTTGGTGCACTCTGCGGCGGAAGTCTTCTAAAGTGCCGGTGCGTTTATAAGAGGAGCCAAAAATCGTCGCCAGATCGCCGAACCGGCGGGCAACTCCCGTTTTCAAATCCAGGTCCCACCCTACAGATGTACTGGCTTCTACGACCAATTGAAGACGGGCACTGGCAACAGCGAGTTCAGCTTCTGCCGTACTGCGGATCCGTCGCTGCCATAACAGACCGACGATCAGAAATGTTTGCAGTACCAGCAAACCAATAGCGGCGATGATGTACTGCTTATAAGTCGCCAAAAGACCTACCGGGCGGTTGATGAGGATGCTGCCTGCCGGCAAGTCGCGCTCTTTCATGCCCCAGTATTTGAGAGCGCCCCAATCGAACATATAGGTCGTCGACTCTTTTACCGGAGGAATGTCTGCAGGCCTTTTTCCATTCAGAATTTGCAGTGCCAGGTTTCCAGCGACCTTGCCTTGATCGAGTCCGTCAGATACGTCTCCGCCAACTTCACCATGATTCAGAAATCTGTCCGATAAGCTAAACACTGGGGCATTGGCTGCTGCCGTGATTAGCGGGCCTGAAATATTCGATGTGTACGGCGTCCGTGCGCCATCCATTGATACGACCGTCATTAAAACGACGGTATGATCCGGCAAGTGCCGCAGGCGTTCGAAAATCTCCGGCATTGCGAGGCCGTTCAGATAGGAAACATCGAGTTGACCCGCGTAGGGCTTGAGTTGGTCCTCTACAGTTGCGCGCTGCTGCAGATCGAAATTCGATATGCCGCCCACGACCACCACGTGCTTCGTATCCGGTTTGAGCTTTAAGGCCGCAGCGACCGTGGCACCGGGAGATATGTCGCCTTCTACTCCAGTGAAATCCGAATCTACGGTTACGGTTCCCATTGGCCGGTTCGGAAGGCAAAAAACAATTGGTACCCCGGGGAAGGCACTCTTATGCGCGTCGATAAGGAATTTCAGCGGGGCCGGACCAACGGCAATGATTACGTCGGGCTGGTGGTTCTGATATTTGCGAACGTAAAAGTCACGAAAGGACTGCTGGTCCGCCGGGTCAGGAAACAATATCGTCTCCATGTACTCGCGGTAGAACTCGACGCGAAAGCCGGGATTGTCCAGGCTGGCTCGAATTCCGCTATCGATCAGATTGGCGAGTGGGTAGGAAGGGCCTACTTCATACAGGATTAGAATGCGGCGTGCGTTCGTACTGGGCCCGGCTGCGACCGCACCCGGGAAAAAGAGCATGGCACACGCACCCACGCAGACAAATTGCGCACAACGGGCCCGCCAGAAAGAGCTCATTGAGCAGCGTCGATTTCTCAACCCGAGCAGAGAACTCTCCCCACAACTTAATGAGAGCGGTTGCAGCTAGTGGTTCGAACTTATCTAATGTCTAATGGAAACTACCGCACGCTCATGCCTTGAGGCTGTACTTACCCGCGCAAGAAAGATCAATAACTCGATGGCGACATGCTACCACAAATTGCGGGGTAAGCAGGAATATTCAGATGGCAAGATAGGTGCGTTGGTGAGGTTTGCTACTGGGCCGAATCTGGGACGCGCAGAACACAGTCAAGGCATTCGAAGGTCGAATCGACAGCCGTCGGATTCTGTGATTGCTTCGCTAATCCTCTTCGTCGAACACCGGTGTCCAGGACTCATCCGGATCGAAAAGCTCCATCTTCTGGAACTCCGCTTGCGTATCGGAACCGAAATCCTTTTGGTACACCACACCATCGTCGCTGACGATGAAAGTTTGTACTCCAGTCACCCGATATTCGGCCGGCGCCGCTACCAGGGCAAAGCCGCCAATCATGGCGCCCTGAATCACAAAATCCATTTCACCGAGCGGAGCGGCCGGACCCTGGCCCTTGAGAACCTTGAAAAAATAACCGTGGTAAGGTTCCCCCCGGCTATAGCCGTCTGCAATTGCCATCGCCGCTTTTTCTCCGATGGGGCCGCCCCAAGTGCCATCGGGATTTTGCCACGCTAACCCATCCTGCTTCCCCGAAGTAGCGATAATTCGCTGGGCGTATTGATTCACGTTATATCCCTCACGCTTTTCGAAGGCATAGTCGTACTGTGCCTCTACGTACCCCCGGCAGATCTCAATTGCGTCCAGCTCATTGGCACCGATGCGACGATAAAGAATTTCTTGCCGGCCCGCCTTCGAATCGAAATACCATTTGTTGCCGTGTTCCACCAATGGAACCGGGAAAGGCCAATTTTCGTTGCCAACCAGGATATAGGCCCTATTTCCGTTCTTTGGCTCAACCGAAATCGTGGTCTTTTCCCGTGCCTCAGCGGCAAAATCCGTAGCGTGTTTGCGGTCCTGTGCATACTCGCCGCTGAAGACTATATCCTCCCCATAAGGTCCAAAAATCTGTATCAGCGACACTTCATCAAACTTCTCGGCTGCTTCGGTTAGCGCATCGGCAGCCTGTTGCGGACTGTCGAAGCCCTTGGACGACGGGGCAGCGGCGGTCCGGGTCTGACTCGTAGCGGATTGTGCTTCAGCGAGGATCGCCGGCGTGCAAAGACAGATCGAGATGCCGATCAGGCCTCCCGCAATTCTCCGAACTTGAAAAAGATGTCTATTTCCTGGATTTGGTCTCATATGTTCCCGCTGTGAACCATAACCAATGCTGTGCCTTTATCTTCGCCGCCCACCGCCGCCTCCACTGCGGCCTCCACCGCCGCCGCCTCTGGAGCCACCACCACCACCTCGAGATCCACCCATGCTTGAGGCGCCACGGCTGCTGCTAGCCTTGGCGCTCGACCCGTTGTAGCCTTTGTTGCCTCCGCCGAACGCGTCGCGATTTCCGCCTCCGCCCCGCGAAACGTCCCGGTTCCCAACACGGTCGCCGCCGCCGCGGTTGCCAGCGCTGCCTCGATCGCCGATATTTCCATCACCCCGGTTACCACTGCGATCTCTTGCGGCGGTGTCGCGATTCGCCACATTGCCGCCCTGCCGTTGAAGCTGCTGACGTGCGTTACCCTGCCGATTGGCAAGTGAGTCGCCACGCGCCGTTCCGCCAAATCTGTCCGCTGTCGCCCGATCTCTGTAAGGCGCGCCACCACGATGTTGCGGATTGTGCTGCCAGGAGTTGCCCCCTGCCGGCAACTGGGACACGCGGTTTCCGCCTCCGGCACCGCCGGGGCCACCCACTCCGCCAGCACCACCAACGCCTCCAACTCCACCCGCTCCACCGGCTCCTCCAACGCCGCCAGGTCGTCCGGCGCCGCCCACACCTCCGGGTCCACCAACTCCGCCGGCGCCGCCCGCACCACCGACTCCGCCTGCACCACCCACACCACCAACTCCGCCCGGCCCGCCAACGTTGCCGCGATTGCCCCCACCCGCTATTGGGTTCGATGGTCGCGCGCCACCATTAAAGTTTCCGCGGTTTCCACCATTAATGTTCGTGTTGCGGTTGAAGTTATTGTTGTTATTGATGTAAACGTTGTTGTTGCCTCCCCAGCCGCAGTTCCATCCCCATCCCCCGCTCCAGAAGGCCCCCATCATCACGCCAACTCCGAAAGAAATCGCCAGCCCCGCCGCGTAATATCCCGGCGGCGGATAATAAATAGGAGGATATGGGTACACCGGCGGACCGTACACCACCACCGGATCGTATGACGGCACGTACACAACCTGCGGGTTCGACTGTTCGACTACGATAACTTGCTTGTTTTCGACGACTTTTGTTTCCACCTTCTGCTGCTCAGTAGTTTTCAGGTTCCCTTTGTCTTGGGCTTTCTTGCGCATCCGCTGTACCGCATCCATAACGTCGTTTTGTTGCGCCAAAAAAGCATTCCCGAGATCAGTCGTCCACTGGATGTCGTCGGCGAGCCGCTTAACCACGTCCGGCAGGGCAGCGAGAGCCTGAACACTTGGGTCCCACGGTTCTTTCGCAACCGCATCCGCAAGCGCTTTGTCTTTGAGGTTTTTGTTCTTTACCAACCACTGCTGCAGTTGAATAAGCTCGAGCGGATACGTCGAAGCGGCGAGTACTTGAGCCAGCATCGGATCGGGATAAAGCGCGATCGGCGCCACCAGAGAATCCAGTTGGTCCGGCGGAATCTTACTCGCCTGTTGGTCGGACGCAGGGCCCGATGCCTGCGCCTGGGAAGCCGAGTATGCCAGGGTGTCTCCAGGTATGAGAACAAAAGTGCACAGAACCACAATGAAAGAGCGCAACTTTAGATTCCATTCCTTCGCGTTCATGGATGCCCCGGTGGCTTTCCGCGGAGCCTGGCGTCCCTGCGACCTCTGCTCCCGATTAGCGTTCTGCATTCGCAAAAAATCCCTTTCGAACGTTTGCCGTTTTCTGCGCCCTCACCTGTTTCACAAACAGGTAGTCAGCGATTCCCGTGACTCTGCCTGTGATCGAGCGTCGAACCGCATAGTAGCGAGATCACACCGACCCGCAAACTGGCACTTTTGTTAGTCTTCCGGCACACACAGCTGGGTTGAATCCATACGCGGGCCCCGAATTCCGTCGGCCGAGATCAATGATGCTGGCAAGAGTCTGAAGAGGAAACAACCGGAGCTCACTCGAGCGAAAGCTTGGGCGACTGGCACGAACACAAAACCAAAAGCCAGCGCGAAAGACATCCCTTCGGCCTCATTGAAAAGAAGTCGGCATCACTCTTCACTCAACACCCTCGGATTCTGCCAGTCCCGCAGCACCGTGTATCTCACTGCAAATCGCTTTCGCAAGATCCGTAACGTCACTGCTCACCAACACATCCTGCACCAGGAATTTGTCCTCCTGTGATTGGGCGAAGTAGAGTGTTGTCACACTGCTCGCGACATACAGACCGTTTCCCGTCCTGGCAACGATCACCCGCACGTTGATGTGGTCTTCAGGATAGTCGAGAGTGACCAGCTTCACATACAACTCCAGGGAGGACGCTTCATTCGACACTTGTGCGGTGAGAGTTTCGATCTCTTTTGCCGGAATGTTTATCGTCGGCTGAATCCTCAGGCCTCGTTCTGCTTCCACTTTTACGCCGACAGGGGTTCTGCGCTGTATTAATTGCGAATTCCCTTGAACCACGAAGCACACAGCCAGCATGTGAACTATGACGATTGTCTGTTTCATATATGCCTCACTTCGAATGACGGAAAACTCTTAGCCAGCCCGCGCCTGGAAAACGTTGCCCTTACCTGTGCGCGTTACTCAGTTCCTCACCTTCGAGCCAGGCGAGCAACAGCTTATAGCCAACCGAGAGGATGATCGCTCCCAGGAACAACCCAATGATGCCCATTGCCATAAATCCGCCGATCACGCCGAGAAAAATAACTGCGACCGGAACTTTGCTGCCGCGTCCCAGCAAAAGCGGCTTCAGTACATTGTCCATCAGGCCTACAACGACGCACCAAATTGCAAACATTGTGGCATTCCCGGTGCTGGTAGTGGTGAATGCGAGGATTACGGCCGGTATGAGCGCCAGAATACCTACCTGCAACACGGCAGCTACCAGGAAAATCATCGCCCACAAGCCGGCTGCCGGGAGTCCCACCACCAGGAAGCCAATGCTTGCGAATAACGTTTGAATGAGAGCAACTCCAACAATGCCGTTGGTAACACTTCGAATCGTAGACTCGGTCAGCTCTTCGAACTCGGGCCCGCGCTCGCCGAAGATACGATAAAAGGTTAAACGCACAACTCTGGCGTTCGTGGGAGCAGTTGCCACCAGGAAGCCGGCGAGCAGAATCGAAACCAATAACTGTAATACCGTGCTACCCAGGCCCGCCGAGGCCGACAGCAACCAAGGAATAAAAATCTTGAGCTGGGGTGCAAGCCTGCTCAACGCTGCGCCTAGATTGGTTGACGCAAGGCTCCAGATATTGCTCAACGGAGCGCCAACGACGGGCCACGTTTCGACCGTTGCCGGCGGAGGAGGGATCGTCAGCGTGCCATCCTGCAGATGCACAACCAGGGAATGTATGCCCTCAACCAATGTTCCTGCCATGAAAGAAAATGGAACAATCAATCCTGCAAGAAGAACCAGGGTGAAAATCACCGCGGCCATTTGTTGTTTCCCTCTTATCGCAGTGCTGAGCGCTCGGTAGCACGGATACGTTGCGATCGAGATGATAATCCCCCAGGCAATAACGGGTAGAAAGGGACGCAAGATCAGAAAGCAAGTCGCCGCAATCAAGGAGATCAGACAAATCCTGACCAACACATCAACGGCCGGAATCTTTTCAGCTGTTGGATACGTTTGCTCACCGCTCATAACTCTGGTCCTCCGACCGGTCCCCGCTTCGATGCCGCAAAGGAAGGAGATTCAACAACCCGCGGACATTTCCGATTTCCATAAGCATAAAGCTATAATCTCGATATATCCCACGATTTTGCCTGCCGTGCGCGTGATTAGGAGATCGGAATGTCATGCAAGTTGTGTCATTCGGAGAATCAGAAGACCTTCGAGAGTGAAGCGAGTATTCACGTCTCTGCTCCGGAAGACTTGATGAAACTTCCGATTGTCACATTCCCCGAGTTGCTGATTTGCCTCGATTGCGGCTACATGGAGTCGCGACTTGCCGCAGTCGACCTCCGCAGCCTGAATGAAGGTTCGGGCGGAAATACAAAAACACCGGGTGTGTAAGACCCTCCTGAATCCGCCCCGCTTCTGTTCGTCCTGCAGAGACTGGGATTCCGATCGCGGCTCACAAAAAATCCTACGGCGTCTCGGCGGAAACCATCGGCAACGTGCCACGAACGATGACCGAACTTTCCCCAAGTTCGTCATCGATCTCCTCAACTCGGATCCTCAAGTGGGACATGCCTCAGTCACCTGGAAGCGGCGGTTTAAATCCCCGCAATTGCCTTGTTCTGCAAAACCCGTACCACTACGCGACGATTTTCGGCCTGCCCTCCGGTAGTCTTCTCGCTTCCAACCTGCTGCGATTCCCCCATTGCACCCGGGGCTAGCATTCGTGTGAGAGAAACGTGTCCCTTTTGCAGCAGAATGTTCGTGACATTGGTGGCGCGTTGTTCGCTGAGTTTCTGGTTCGTCGCCGCGCTGCCGGTTGAAGAGGCGTAGCCTTTGACTTCGATGACGTAACCGTTCACCGTCTTGGCTTTTTCCGCCAGGGCAAGCAACGGCGCCTCATACTTGGGATCGACCTTGACGTTGCCGTTACCGAACAACACCGTTACTTCGTCCCAGATGTAATAGTCGTCAAGTTGGCCGAATCTGGCAGTGTTAGCGGCAATCGCCGCTTTGTTCGCCTCAATCTGTTGTTGCTGTTCGATGAGTTGGGCCTGCTGCTTTTCAAGAGCTTCCTTTTGCGCTTGGAGTTCGGCGCTCTTGCGGTCCAGATCTTCTTGCTGTTGCTCGTTCTGCACCTTAAGTTCGCGCATCGCCGCCTGTGACTTCTTGGCATCTTCGAGATCGCCGCCCTTGAAACTGATTTTGGTGGCGAGGACCTGGCGCTGCTCGTTGTACACCCCCTCGACCTTCACCTTCAGGCCCGGGATGAGATACGTCATTGCCATCTGCTTTTTTCGTGCGTTCAACAGGCCACCAACCTGGGACACTTCGGTCCGATCAGTTAATTGAAAAGCCAAGTCTGCGCTATTTGCATAGTTCACGATGATCTCGTCGCCACTTCTGCCGGCGATAATGCCCTCGATCTTGACGTCTTGGGCTGCGGCCCTCGCGAATCCAAAAACCAGAATGAAAATGCAGAAAGCAACGCTCCACTCCATTTTATGCAGGCTCGATTTCATGCTTTCTCTCCTGGCACATGTTTGCGGCGAGTAAACCAATGACGGCCAAACCGATAGCGCTTTGATAGTCGAGCGCAAACGCGATGACGGATCAACTGTCAGTACTGATAGTGTCAGCCGCGTCGCTCGACGAAGCCATGCCGCGCACACCCTTCGGGAAAGTGCTCAACTCAGAATGCCCAGCGCAGTGAGAATGTTTCGTTATTGGCGTGGAAATAGCGCGGGTCTGTCGGTCCCACGAATGACTTTTCGCCATATTGATAGTAGTTCCAGGCTCCCATCGCGGTGAGATTGTGGCCGAGATCGATGGCCAGATTTCCCATCGGCTGGTGGTAGTTGTACTGCAGTGGACCAAACGGTTGCAGAACATTGAACTGTGGAGTCTGGCCTCCCACGCTGGTGATGCTGTAGCCGATGTTGGTCGTTAGACGCGCAATCGGCTTAAACATTACGGCCCCCGTGCCGTAGTTGACGTTGCTGGTGTAATAGCCATTGGTGAGCAACGGATTGTCACTATCGGCGAATCCGTTCGCCTCACAACTGCCGGCGTCGGCGACTACCGGCAACGAAGCCGCCGAATCGTTGAAGCAGATTAATGCCCTCTGTTTGTAACTCGTGTAGTTATAAGCGAGGTCGAGACTGAATCGAGGGCGCGGCATCAGAGATGCCGTCAGGCTATAGTTGCGGTTGTGCCAGTTGTAGCTGGTGAAAAAATCATCGTTCGAAGCCTGCGATAGATTGATCGACCCTCCCAGGACAGCCCAGGGTTTCGGCGTGTAATTAGCCCGTATCCGATATTGCGATGCCTTTCGCGGTCCGATTCGCACAATCGCGTTGTCGTTGTTAGTGTGTTCGAAATCGAAGTGAATGCGCAGATTCGTCACGGGCTTCGCCCACAAACTGGCCAATGGCGTGTATTCATGAACAACGATATTGTCCACATCTCCGGTAGTGAAGTCGTTTACATGAACGAAATTTCTGTTGCCATACCGGAACCCGATGCTTCCCCCAAAGTATTTGGAGGGGTCCCAGACCAGATCGGTTTCGTTTCGCTTCCAGTTCTGGTTGAACGACGTCTGGTCGAAAGCGGTAGCGGCACTCTGCGTAGTTCCACTTATCGGCGTAAGCAGTGAGCAAGTGGGTGGAGCGCAACTACCCGACCCTGGGACGTCCCATTCGGTTGTCGTGGAAGTGAACGTTTCAGGGATGCGGAAGGCCCAAAAACGAAACGAGTCGACGATCCGCAGGTGCTTCGGCAGATAGAACGTGGCGCCAAAATCGGCTACGTTCGAAATCTGCGTTGCATGCCCCGGGCCGGTTACCAATTCCTGTCTGGTGCGTGAGCGTTGAACCAATCCGTTAAAAAATTCATTGAACGCTGCATTCATTTCGGCATCGCTATATGCATACGACGCGTTCAGATCGAGCCACTTGAAGTAGTTGGTCCGGAAGCTCAGGCGCTCCGTCGGGGTCCAGGTCCGTATCCTGTTGTAACGGTTGTAGCCGAAGTAAGCGTTACAGGCGATGTTAGTCAGCGTCCCGCCGGGATCAATCAGACTGGTCGCCGGGGGATTGATCGCGCAAGGGGTCTTGTTGCCGGTGTCAATCGGCAGCCCGAGTTCGACCGACCCCGCACTGCCCGGCAAGAGCGCCGGGGCGAACGGAGACAACTGCCAGGTCGTGTCTCCCATGTAGTAATCAAAAAATTGGTCGTAGCTGATCACCGTGCCGGCAACCGGCTTGAAGTCGAAGCCCATGCGATAGGAATTCAGTGTTGTGTTCCACGGCTGAAAAAGCAAAGCGTCCGTGCCCTCATGAACGCTCGAGTAAGAAGGCCCAGTCATGTTATTGCGTGAATATCCAAAGCGAAAGTCAACTTTCGACTGAGGCAGGATGGTCAGATCGAAATCGCTCATGCGGCGCCGCGTATAAAAACTGTGCGGAGAAGAAAGAACCGGAATACTCGGGCTCGATGTAGGCGGATTGAGCGGATTAGCCAGAAGGTTATAGTCAAAGTCAGTTTGGTCGCGGCGGAAGTCCGATCGGAACTCGTACCACTTGCTCTTGTCGAATCGCACATGCAGTGCGTTGTTGGGATCGCCGCCCCATCCAAAGCTGCTGATTGACAGATTGTCGAACAACAGGCCGTCGTGATTCTGCGATTGCATGGACAAGGTCTGGTCGAGAAAGCGCGGCCCAGTACGCAGATCCACCAACGTGTCATACATCGCCTGGCTGCCGGTTATTTCCGATACTCGGTAACCGATATCAATCGACTGATGAATCACGTATCCGGCCGTTTCCCATCCCTCCGGGGGTTGGCCGGCGTCGTTCCCGGATGACTGCCCATGCACGATCGCGCTCAGCGTCAGCAACATCACCTGAAGTTGTATCAGTCGAAGGATGTTTGAGGTCATCGACGTACCTCTCATCGGAAAAACACATTGCTCGCATTGGAGCCATGGATTGCGGCGTGGCACATCGTGCATGCCTGATATTTGGTTGCCTGGTTGTGAGCCGGTCCGGCAGGCCCTTGTGCCGGAAATGAATGGCATTGCAAGCAAAGCAGGTTCACCTGGCTGACCCGCAACATTCGGGGGTTCGTTGATCCGTGTGGCGAATGGCAACTTACGCAGCCTTCCGTCTTCACGGGCACATGCTCGTAAACGAACGGCCCTTGTTTGTCTGCGTGACATTTGTAGCAAGGGGCATCCCCGTTCGGGAGCGCGCGGACTTGCCGCACAGTTGTGGTGCCGTGAACGTTGTGACAATCCGCGCACTGGATCAAACCCTCATTCACGCGATGGTGATACGGCATGGCGAAAGCCGCCTTCTCAGTAAGGTGGCAGCCATAACAAAGGTCAGGTTGTTTCTGGACTAATAGGTACTGTGCCTCTTTTGCGTGATGCGGCGAATGGCAGTCGAGGCAGCCCACGTCGTTGCCTGCATGGACTGAGCTCGAAAAATGGCGCTGCTCGCGGTCGGTGCCGTGACAGCCCATGCACCGGGTGTTGATCTCTTGCTTGGAGAGCGTCTTGAAGCTGACGATCTTGCTGACATCTCCTCCCCCCGCCACGTGTTCCGAGCCGGGCCCGTGGCAGGATTCGCATCCATGTCCATCGCGCAAAGTGGTTTTGAAATGCGGGGTGTTTTCAAAGCTTTTCTTGTATAGATCCTCATGGCAGGTCTTGCACGTGTCGGTGCCAACGTACTCGGTGGCTGGCGGATTCTGTCCCGTCAGATTGCTATTCTGGGCAACGATACCATCCGGCAAGAACCAGACCAGCAATACGCCGGCGGCGCTCATCGAAGAAATTAATTTGTGCCGCCCAGCGATCCTCACGGTGCGCGTCTCCTCGTTGCCTGGCCGTTCAACTTTTCGAAAAGGCTTGCCAGTCGTTTGAGGCAGTCCTGTACTTTCTCACACGGGGCCTCATTACATATGCGGGCATGTTAGGAAAGAAATACGGAACCTGCCACTGGCAGTTTTGCCAGTCCTCTACGTGAGGAATCGAGTCGGGGGAAATATGAGTGTTATAAGCTTACCGCGTCCCTCCACGCTCTGGAATCGTGCACTATCAGGATGCGAGCATGTCGGGCCACCGCTATCGCCCTCTGTTCCGGAGCTCGTTCTTCCGCATCCGTTGAAGCTGACATTCGAAAACCTGGTTGAGCAATCGCCAAAAAACGCCAAAGGGCCTGGTCAGAGATGCAGACTTTCAGGTGCCGGAATCGTCGGGCCCCCGGGTCTTCTCATTTGTTCCGGTCCTGGCCGCAAAAACTGATCTACCCGGGCGTACATGCCGCCTCGTTGTTATGGTTCAACCCAGTCCCAGTCCTTTCGTGTACCACCTTCGTAAGTTTCGCTGAAGCACCTACCAGAAACACCCGATGGGCAAACTAGTCGAAGAAGAGGCTCGTCCATGCGTATGCAAAACCCTGAAAACTTCCGATCGGGTCAGTTGAACGGTGACTGCCAAGTGCTAGAAAGGGGCAACCCCGCTGATTTCGCGCCCGAATCGCATTCCCACATCACTGGCAAAGACCAAAATGGGAAAGGTGGCATTCGTAAGGTACGGGTTCTGGTTGTCGAGGACAGCGAATCCGACGTCGAGCTCGCCCTGCACGCCCTCGAAGCCGATGGCTTCCTGCCCGAGCACCACCTGGTGCAGACCCCAGCGGCGTTTCTCGACCGCATCCACAAAAATTCCTACGACGTAGTGCTTGCAGACTACCGCATCCCCGGATGGAACGGCATGGAGACCGTTGACATTTTGCGCCGCGAGGGCCTCGATATCCCTGTGATTGTCGTATCCGGTGCGCTCGGCGATCTCAAAGCCGTCGAATGCATCAAGCAGGGTGCAGCTGACTATGTGCTGAAAGACCATCTACCACGGCTGGCGCAATCGGTGCAGCGCGCCATCGAAGACAAACAGCTGCGCGACGCGCACCGTCAGGCACAGGAAGATCTCGCGCGTTCCAACCGTGATCTCGAGCAATTCGCCTACGTAGCCTCCCACGATCTGCAGGAGCCGCTGCGCATGGTTGCCGCCTACACCCAACTGCTGGACGAGCGTTATCGGGGAAAACTCGACGAGCAGGCCGACAAGTACATCCACTATGCCATGGACGGCGCGATGAGAATGCAGACTCTCATCAGCGATCTGTTGGCTTTTTCCCGTGTCGGTCGCCAGGGCAGCGAACCCGAACCGGCCGACTGCAATTTGGTGGTGCAAAGTGCCATGGCCAACCTGCAAACCGCGATCCAGGAAAGCGAAGCCCGCGTGCAGGTCGACCAGTTGCCGACGATTGCTGGTTGTCGCTTCGAGTTGGTCCAACTTTTTCAGAACCTGATCGGAAACGCCATCAAGTTCCGCAGTTCTGTCCCGCCACAAATTCACATCTCCGCGAAAACCAGCGGCACCGCGTGCCTCTTCGCAGTCTCTGATAACGGAATTGGAATCCTCCCCGAGCACGCCGAAACCATCTTCGCCATTTTCAAGCGGCTGCACACTCACGTGGAATACCCGGGCAGCGGAATTGGCCTCGCCATCTGCAAAAAAATTGTCGAGCAGCACGGCGGACGCATCTGGGTCGAACCCAGCCCCGGCGAGGGTTCCGCCTTCAAATTCATTTTGCCGATCCACCATCAACGGAGGGCCTACGATCACACTGCTGAAACCCGAAGCTGAAGTTCTGCTGGTCGACGACAACCCCGCCGATGTCGATTTGACGCGGGAGATCCTCGGCCAGTCGAAACCGCGCTTCCATGTCACCTCCGTCAAAGACGGAGTGCAGGCGCTTCGCTTTTTACGAAACCAGGGTGACTACGGCGAGGCTCCCATACCCGATCTGCTGGTCCTCGATCTGAATCTACCTCGCAAAGACGGACGCGCCGTATTGAGCGAAATCAAATCCGATTCCCGGCTGTCTAAAATTCCGGTGGTGATCTTCACCACTTCCCAGGCCGGCAACGACATTCTTGGTTGCTACGAACTCGGAGCCAACTGCTACCTGCGCAAGCCCGGCAACCTGAATGACTATCGCGCGGCGGTACAGTCTCTGGCGGATTTCTGGCTGGGTTTTGCCAGCTTGCCGAAAAAGGAGAAACCATGAGTGATGGCTCCAGGCATGTTCTGCTGATCGAAGACAACCCAGGCGACGCCGACCTGGTGCGTTTGCGCTTGGTGGAGGGCAATCCAACACTCGACGTGAACTGCGTCAGCCGTTTGGAAGATGGAATTGCCTCGCTCAAGGAAAAACCTCCATCCCTGGTGCTGCTTGATCTCAATCTTCCCGACAGTCAGGGTGCAGAGACCTTTCGCAAGCTTCTTGAAAAAGCTCCCGACGTACCCGTCGTGATTCTTTCCGGACAAGATGACCAGGGTCTCGCCGTCAAAGCCTTGCATCAAGGAGCGCAGGATTATTTGGTCAAAGGCGCCGTCACCAGCGCAGCTCTCGACCGCGCCATGCGTTACGCCATCGAGCGGCAGGCGCTGCTGCGTTCTCTTGAAATGAGCCGCAAACAGCAACTGGAGTTCAAGAACCGGTTCCTGTCTCATGTCTCCCACGAACTGCGCACGCCCCTGACCTGCATTCACCAGTACGTCACCCTGCTGCTTGACGGTCTGGCCGGCGAAGTCGTTGGAGAGCAGCGCGCCCATCTGAACACCATTCTGAAGAGCGCAAATCAGTTGGGTGCAATGGTCCGAGACCTGCTCGAAGCCGCTCGCGCCGAATCCGGCAAAATCGCCCTCGAACTCCGCTGTGTCTGCATCGAAGAGGTCATTCGCCTCGCCGCCACCATGATGCAGGCCACTGCATCGAAAAAAGGCGTTGGCATCGTTGTCGCCGTCGAAGGCTGCGTTCCCTACGTTCTCGGTGATCCCGACCGCATTCTCGAAGTCTTCATCAACCTCATCGACAATGCCATCAAGTTCACGCCAGCCAATGGCACGGTCACTCTGCAGGCTTGCCAAATCGCAACCGACCCTGAATTCGTCTGCCTCTCGGTGACCGACACCGGCTCTGGCATCAAGCCCGAGGCACGAGCGCTCATCTTCGAGCGTCTTTATCAGGACCCCAATTCCATCGACAACAACCGCAAAGGGCTGGGTCTCGGACTCTATATCTCCAAAGAATTAGTCAGCCTGCACCGCGGACGCATCTGGGCCGCCAGTGACGGCGTCAGCGGCAGCACCTTCTCATTTACTTTGCCGCTCTATTCGCTCTCCAAACTGCTTTCCCCCGTCATCACCCAGCAAGACCATATTCGGCCCGCCTTGGTGCTCCTGCAGCTTGTTCTTCGGCCGCGTATCTCGCCGCCTCGCGGGAACTGGAAAGAAATCTGCCGGCACAGTCACGAGCTGCTCGAACGCTGTGTCTACCTCGACAAAGATCTCGTGCTGCCCCCGATCACCAGCTCCGGCCCGGAGCAGACGTTCTTCGTGGTCGCCTCTACTGACATGGCGCGCGTGCCGATCATGATCGCCCGCATCCAGGCACAAATGCAAAAACTGGAAGAGTTGAACCTCAATGGCGAATTCGAACTTTCAGCCATGGACATTCCTCTGCCCGCCGACTCGCCCGACAAATCGCTGCAAGAGCAAGTGGAATCGGTAGCCGACCGCGTCACCTTGATGACCCGCGCGACCCGTCCAGCCACCAATTTTCTACAACCCATGAAAGCCAATTAAAGGAGACGAACAAAATGCCACAACCGAAAATACTGATCGTGGATGATGACCCCGACCTGCGGCAGGCGCTGCGCTTGCGTCTGCGTGCCAATCACTATGACACCGTCAGCGCTGGCGACGGATACTCCGCCATCGCTCGCGCCTACAAGGAGCGTCCCAACCTGGTAATTCTCGATCTCGGCTTGCCCGCGGGTGACGGCTTCGTAGTCCTCGACCGCATGCAAAAGGACGACAGGCTATCCACCATCCCCGTCATCGTGTTGACCGCGCGCGACGCGCAAAGCACTGAACAGGCAGTCCTGCAATCCGGCGCCGCGGCGTTCTTTCAGAAACCGGTCGACAACGCGGAACTGATGGAGGTCATTCGCACTACGCTTTCGCATTCCACCGGAAGAACTGCGCTGCCATCCTAGCGGCATGGTGGCTGCGCCCACCCTCGCCGAACCCGAAAGAAGGTGTCATGGAAACTACAACCGAACTCGCTGCACTCAGCTCCTCAAATTCTGCCGCGCGCCGCTCTCCGCGTACTCTTTACAGCGTTCCCATGCGCCTGCGCATGTTGATGCCCGGCGGTATCCGCACCACTCGGGGAGTCAGCCTCGATGTCGGCGAGGGCGGCCTGGGCGCGCTGGTCGAAAACAGCCTGAAAGTCGGCGACGTCGTCGAGATGGAGCTGAGCTTGCCCAAGCAGGAGCTTAATGCCGTAGGCATTGTCCGCTACAGCAACAGTTCGCGTTGCGGGTTCGAGTTCCTCGGTCTTACCGCCGACGAACACCAGCAGCTCGCGGAACTGGTTGGAAGTACCAACCACGGCTTCCGTTTCGCCAGCGCCTGAGCCCTTGGTGTGCCCATTCGTGATCCCGGCCTCAACTCCCGCCGCTGAACTCCGATATTACTGATGTGAGGCCCACGCAAGTGACGGAAAGCCCGACCGCGAACCGGCTTGCTTCCGCAAGCGGCAATCGCTCCCTGCTCGCCGGGTTCGCAATCCTTCTAGCCTTCATAACGGCAGCAGGCTGGGCGCTCCACATCACGCCCCCGCACATCCTCGCCGTCCTCCTCCTCCTGCTCGCAGTCGTTGTGCTATGGACCGTCGCCGGCAACCGCAGCGCTCAAACCGAGCGCGGACAAGCCGGGCAATCCCTACGGCATTTGTCTGCCATCCTCAACTCCTCAAGCGATGCCATCATTTGCAAAAGCCTGGACGGCATTGTCACCAAATGGAATCTCGGCGCCGAACTCATCTACGGCTACAGCGAAAAAGAAATCGTCGGCCGTTCCATCACCACCGTCATCCCAGCGGAAGGCCTCGACGAATTCCACTCCATCATGGCCAAGATTTCCCGTGGCGAGTTGGTTCGCCACTACGAAGAACAGCGCATCCACAAAGACGGCCACCGCATTCAGGTCTCCATGTCCGTCACCCCCATCAGGGATGAGAACGGCGTCATCATCGGCGGTTTGACCATTGCGCGCGACATTACCGAGCGCAAGCTGGCCGAGCAGGAGATACGAAAACTGAATGACGATCTCGAGCGCCGGGTCGAGCAGCGCACCGCCGAGCTGCAGGCGGCGAATAAGGAGCTCGAAGCGTTCACCTATTCCGTCTCGCACGACCTGCGCGCGCCGCTTCGCCACATCAGCGGATTTTCCAAACTTCTCAGCGAAGAATTCGCCTCCAGTCTCCCGCCCGAAGCCCAACACCATCTCCAGCGAATTCAGGATGGCACGCGCCGCATGGGCCAGCTCGTGGACGATCTCCTGAATCTCGGTCGCGTGGGGCGCAAAGAGCTCTCCCTGCAGGTCTCCGGCCTGCGGCCGATTGTCGATGAAGTGATCGAAAGCCTGAAATCGGAGACCGGCGATCGGCAGGTGGAATGGAAAGTCGGTGACCTGCCATACGTGGAATGCGATGCCGGCCTGGTCCACCAGGTTTTTCAGAACCTGCTCGCGAACGCCCTGAAATTCACCCGCCCCCGCTCCCACGCCATCATTGAAATCGGGCAGCAGCAGCGCGGCGGGAACACCGTAGTTTTCATCCGCGACAACGGCGTTGGCTTCAGCATGAAATATGCCGATAAGCTCTTTGGCGTCTTCCAGCGATTACACCGCCCCGAAGACTTCGAGGGCACCGGCGTCGGTCTCGCCACCGTGCAGCGCATCATCCAGAAACACGGCGGCACAATCTGGGCCCAGGCGGAGCTCGACAAGGGAGCAAGTTTTTATTTCACGCTCGGATCTGAGGAAAAGAGCCAAGGCAAGAGCGAAGACATGGCCGACAAAAAGACCGACAAAAATCCAAAGCAATCGACAATGACAACGGCAGCTGGAGGAAATCATGGTTGATCGGCAAATCGAAATTCTGCTGGTAGAAGACAACAACGACGATATCGAACTCACCTTGCACGCTCTGCGAAAAGAAAACCTCGCCAACAGCATTCATGTGGCGCGCGATGGAGAAGAAGCGCTGGAGTTTCTATTCTGCAATGGTGCGCATTCGGACCGCTCCTTCGATCGCCCGCCGCGACTCGTTCTGCTCGACCTGAAACTCCCCAAGGTCGACGGTATGGAAGTCCTTCGCCGTCTCAAGGCCGATCTCCGCACCAGGTCCATTCCAGTCGTGATCCTGACCTCTTCGAAAGAAGAGCGCGACCTGGTTCAAGGCTACGGGCTGGGGGTTAACAGCTACGTCCAGAAGCCGGTAGACTTCGATCAATTCCGCGACATCGTCAAAACCGCCGGGCTGTATTGGCTCGTCATCAACCAGCCCCCGGTCCCCACCCCCGCCATCTCCTAGCCGCCGACCACCACCACTGTCACCCCGAGCGAGGATGATCGCTTGCACCGCGAGCGATCACCGCAGTCGAGGGGCCTTGCGTTTTCTTAATAAACAAACAATCCAACCACTGTCATCTCGAGCGAAGCAGGTGTGCTGCGAAGCGGCCAACCTGCCAAGCCGAAAGACCCCTATAGGGTGGGCGAACCCTCCCCCAGGAACCCGCGCGGTGCCACCAAACCCACCACCATCAAGACGTCATCCCGAACGCCCGCGTTCTTACCAGCGGGCGGAGGGATCTGGCGCGCAGTACCATGAAACCAACCAGCAACAGCCACCAAAGAGAATCCGTGAAAATCCGCACCAATCCGTGGCCCGGTTTTGACTTT
>DASVWZ010000161.1:0-2283 GCA_036392935.1 Terriglobales bacterium
GCCACAATGCTTTTACTGACGACTGACAACTGACGACTTACTTCTTGTCTTCCACGTCCACGTACTCAGCGTCGATCACGCCTTCGTCTTTCTTCTGACTCTGGCCATGATCTGCGCCCGGCTCCGGACCCGCTCCCGCCTGCGGTCCCGCTCCACCCGCTGGCTGGGCTGCTTTATACATCTGCTCTGCCAGCTTGTGCGAGGCCGTAGTCAGGTTCTCGCGAGCCTTGTCCATCGACGACTTGTCGTTCGACTCCAGCGCCTTCTTCGCGTCGGCAACCGCGTTTTCCACGTCGCCGCGCTCCGAGCCCGAGATTTTGTCGCCATTCTCCCGCAGCATCTTTTCCACGCTGTACACCATGGAGTCGAGCTGGTTCTTGGCTTCAATCACCTCGCGCTGCGCCTTGTCTTCCGCCGAGTGCGAATCCGCTTCCTTCGCCATGCGCTCGACTTCCTCTTTGCTCAGCCCTGAAGATGACGTGATCTGTATCTTCTGGTCCTTGCCCGTGGCCGTATCTTTCGCGGTCACGTTGAGGATGCCGTTCGCGTCGATGTCGAACGTCACTTCAATCTGCGGCACGCCTCGCGGAGCCGGCGGAATGCCGGTCAAGTGGAACTTGCCCAGCGTCCGGTTCTGCGCTGCCATCGGCCGTTCGCCCTGCAGCACGTGCACCTCGACCGAAGTCTGACTGTCCGCCGCCGTCGAAAACGTCTCCGTCTTGCGCGTCGGAATCGTCGTGTTGCGCGGAATCATGGTCGTAGCCACGCCGCCCAGCGTCTCGATCGACAACGTCAGCGGAGTCACGTCCAGCAACAACAGGTCTTTCACCTCGCCCTTGAGCACGCCGCCCTGAATCGCCGCGCCCACTGCCACAACTTCATCCGGGTTCACGCTCTTATTGCCTTCTTTGCCGAACAGGTCTTTCACCAGTTGCTGAATCCGCGGCATACGCGTCTGCCCGCCGACCAGCACCACTTCGTTGATCTTGCTGGCATCGACGCCCGCATCCTTCATGCACTGCTTGCACGGCCCCACTGAGCGCTGAATAATGTCTTCCACCAGCGACTCCAGCTTCGACCGCGTCAGCTTCTTCACCAGGTGCTTCGGACCGCTCGCATCCGCCGTAATAAACGGCAGATTGATCTCGGTCTCCATCGTGGTCGAAAGCTCGATCTTCGCCCGCTCCGCCGCGTCACGCAGCCTCTGCAGCGCCATCTCATTGCCTTTGGCGCGCAGGTCGAGTCCTTCGTCTTTCTTGAACTCATCGATCAACCAATCGACAATCTTCTGGTCAATGTTGTCACCGCCCAGGTGGGTATCGCCGTTGGTCGCCTTGACTTCAATCACGCCTTCGCCGACTTCCAGAATCGAAACGTCGAACGTTCCGCCGCCGAAGTCATAAACCGCAATCGTCTCGTCTTTCTTTTTGTCCAGACCGTACGCCAGCGCCGCCGCCGTCGGCTCGTTGATGATTCTCTTCACATCGAGCCCGGCAATCTTCCCGGCATCTTTCGTGGCCTGCCGCTGGGCATCGTTGAAGTACGCCGGCACCGTAATGACCGCCTCGGTAATCTTCTCGCCGAGATAGTCTTCTGCCGCCTTCTTCAGCTTCTGCAGGATCAGCGCCGAAATCTCCGGCGGAGTGTATTCCTTACCCTGCGCCACCACCGCCACGTGATCGCCCTGCCGTACTACTTTGTAGGGCACCATCTTCATTTCTTCGCTGACCTCGTCATAGCGCCGCCCCATGAAACGCTTGATCGAGTAAATCGTGTTTTCCGGGTTGGTGATGGCCTGGCGTTTCGCCACTTGCCCTACCAACCGCTCACCGGTTTTGGTAAAAGCGACCACCGATGGGGTCGTTCTGCCGCCTTCTTCGTTTGAAATGACCTTGGGCTCGCCGCCCTCCATGACTGCTACCACAGAGTTCGTGGTCCCCAGGTCAATTCCGATTGTTTTAGCCATAGCTGGCTCCTTTCACTTCTTATGAGTGCTTTTTGACTGCTAAGCCCCGAGCGTGCGAGGATTCTTGCGCCTTCAACGCCCAGTGGGTCGGGCGTGTTCAGCGCCCACCGCTCTAAGTGCTTTATAATCAGCACCGTCACCCTTGATGTCAGTTGATTATGATACTTGAGCGAACTACTGTCAACCTTTTAGATGACTTTTCTGTGGACGGCGATGCAGTTTTGGAAGGGGTGGGGCACTGGGTTTCGCAACGAGCCGACTGCCACCATCCCCTCACCATTGTCATCCTGGAGCGGAGCCGCCTCTGCGCGGAGCGC
>DASVWZ010000162.1:0-10461 GCA_036392935.1 Terriglobales bacterium
GCGCTGACCGCTTCAGCCAGAACCCGTCCGGCGCTGTCAAGAAGATCTACGGTTTCTTTGCCCCGCGGGTGCATGAAAGCCGCGTGCTGCTCCACCACGCGACGCGCCTGCTCGAAAGGCAACACATTCGGCGAATCGGAACCCAAAGCCATGGGCACGATGATACGAGAAAAACTTTCGCCGAGATATGGCAGTGAAAACCAGGGGCGATCTCCGGATTGCGATCGCCCTCGGTGATGGCGGAGTCTCTTTACTGCTTCTTGGTGGGCGTGGTCGTCTTCTTCTTGGATGTTCCGTAGCTGGTTTCAACCGTGCTTCCAATGTACTGAAGCATGCTCTTCGCGGCATCGGCGTACGGCCCGGTGGGTTGCAGTTCCAGATACTTGTTGAAAGCTTCGGCCGTCCCCGGAGGCGCAACCACCTTTCCGTCCTTGTCGGTTGTCGCCTTGCCGACAAGCCCAACTCCCTTCTGGTAATAGGCGTCAGCTTTGGTTGGGTCGGCGGCTATGGCCTTGTCGAAAGCGGCAATCGCTTCGTCAGTCTTCCCGGCGTTCACCTCGGTGGCCCCGATGTTGTACTCGTACTGGGCCGCGCCCGCGGGATCCAGTTCCGCCGCCTTGCTGTAGGCTGCAACCGCGTCGTCCGTCTTGCCGGTCTTGCCGAGCGAGTTGGCCAGGTTGTTGTAATACTGCGCCAGGGTCTTGATGGCGTCCGGCGTTTTTTGTTTGGGGTCGGCGTCCATCGCCTTCTGCTTCAGGTCGATGGCCTTGTTGTACTGCTCGGCAGCCTCTCCGTAACGCTTGGTTTTTTCTGCGGGATCGGTCTGCTTGCTCGCAGAGACGAGATACGTTTCACCCAACTTTGCCCAGATGAGATCGTATGTCGCATCCATCTGTGTCGCTTCGGTCAGAGCGGCAATCGCGCCATCGTAATTTCCGCCATTAGCATCAGCTGTCGCCTCTTGCAGTTTTCCGTTCAGGCCCTTGATGGTTGCGTTCTTGGCGTTGATCTTCGCTTCCTGCTCCTGCTGTGCCTTCAATTGCTCCGGCGTCAGTCCTTCGCCCTTGGCCTGAGACGCTCGTTCTTTGGCCATGTCGAAATCCTGTATCTTCTCGTCCGCCGTCACCACCACACCGTTGTAGTGGAATATCTCCTGTCCATTTTGCCCGGCCAGTTGCACGTTGTAGTGACCCATGCTCACGCCCAGGGAGAAATAATCTCCCTTTTTGTTGGTCTTCATCGTGTACTTTTGACCGTTGTCGAGGTTGGTCCAGGTTACCGTGGCGTCCGCAATGGGCTTGCCATTTTCGTCTTTGGCGTTGCCACGCACCGTGCCGGCCACCTGGGCAAATACCGCGGTGCTGAGAGCCACTATGAAACTAAATAGGACCAGAATCGCAATGCGCTGCTTCATTTTGCCTCCAATCTGGATCAAGCTTCGCTCTTGATCGCGGATGCGGCTGGCTTCATCGACGCATCCAAAATCAACAACGAACTCATCCGGAAACCGCGAACAGATTACTTCAATGATAAAGCCGGATCATCCACACCCGCCTGCTCGAACGCGCGCTGCCGCAACACGCAGCTGTCACACACGCCACAGGCGCGATCCTCATCGCTGTAACATGACCACGTTAAATCGAACGGCGCTCCCAATTCAAGGCCAAGCCTCACAATCTCCGATTTCCGCATGCCGATCAGCGGCGTCACGACTTCGATGCGTCCGTCCTTGGTACCGTTTTTCACTACGTCGTTGAAAGCGCGATAGTAAGCTGGACGGCAATCCGGATACCCCGAGCTGTCCTGCTCTACGGCACCGATATATATCTTTTCTACGCCCAGCACTTCAGCCCAGCTCACCGCCGCAGACAAAAAGTGCGCGTTGCGAAACGGAACGTAGGTCACAGGAATTTCGTGGCCGATTTCCGTGGCATGCGGAACAGCGATGCTGCGATCGGTCAACGCGGAGCCACCAATGGCGCGAAAAACATTGTTCTGGACAATCAGTTGTTGCTCGATCCCGAGCCTTTCACAGATCGCCAGAAACGATCGCCGCTCGCGCCCTTCTGTGCGCTGCCCGTAGCCGATGTGCAACCCCGCCGTGGGGAAGTCCCGCACGGCCAGCGCCGCGCAGACACACGAATCCATCCCTCCGCTCAGCAGCACAATCGCCCGCGCTTGTTTTACTTCTGCCTTCTGCCTTCTCACTTCTGCATTGCCCTACTTCTGCCCTGTTTTAACTTCTGCATTCTGCCTTCTCACTTCTGCCTTCCCCTACTTCTGCATTCTGCCTTCTCACTTCTGCCTTCCCTACACTCCCTTCATCGCCGGGTCCCATATGAACTTGTGAATCTGCAACGAAAGCCGCGCCGGCACGGCGTCGACAACCATCCAATCGGCGAGCTGGCGAAGGTCCAGCAAACAATGCGCGGCTTCGAATGAACCGCTGGCATCCTTACGGAAGGCAGGCGAAAACAGAATGGCATTCACTCGCCGCGGAAGCTGGTGACGTGCCAGAAACTCTTTGGCAAATTCGTAGTCGCCGCGGTCGCTCAGAACGAACTTGATTTCGTCGGAGGAATTGAGAGTCGCCAGATTTTCAAGGTTGAAAGTGTCGCCTTCGGCTGAACCTGGGCATTTCACATCGACAATCTTAATGACCTCTTTCGGCACATTAGCCAACGGCCGCTCGCCGCTGGTTTCAAGCAGAACCTTGTAGCCACCATCGACCAGGCGCTGCATCAAGGGAACCAGTTCTTTTTCTTGCAGCATCGGCTCCCCACCGGTGATTTCGACGAGGCCGTCAGCACTCAACCGCCGAACCCGGTCCATTATCTCATCGCTTGTCATTCGAGAGCCGCCGGTGAAGGTGTATTCGCTGTCACACCACGAGCAGCGCAGGTTGCATCCCGTGAGGCGGACAAAAGTGCAGGGAAGTCCGGCGTGCGTGGATTCGCCCTGGATCGATCTGTAGATTTCCGTTATCTGCATGGCCATGAACGCAGACGCTAGGCTTCCGAATAGGTCGCAGTCGTGACGTCGGTCTCAAACACAGTGACGTTTTTTACTTTCACCCGGCCATTGGTCACGGCGCTCAATTTCGCACTGGCCTGATCGAAGAAATATTTCGCCAGATTTTCTGCCGAGGGATTCAGCGAGGTGAACGGCTCAATGTCATTGATCATCTGGTGGTCCAGCCGCTCGATCGTATGCCGCATAACCTCGCGCAGGTCCTTGAAGTCGAGCAATAACCCGGCTTTGTCCAGTTCCTGTCCCGTCAAAGTCACGCGGATCTTGTAGTTGTGGCCATGCGGGTTCTCGCACTTGCCCTTGTAGTTGCGCAGGTAATGCCCCGCGGCAAACGTATCGTCTACGGTCACTTCAAACATGAGTTCCTGTCATTGACTGTGGCTACAATGCCATTCTACAGTCACCAGTAGCCTTCAAGAAAAATGATAGCCGTGCCGCCGCTCCCATGCGAGAAGGGGGTTCGAGCGGGACACACCGACCTTCGGCGGGTAAGAGTACGGGCCCAGAGCCAACGGCGGCGGCCATCTATCCCCTTTATTTTCTAGATTGTGACTGTTTTTGCCCTTTAGAATCAAGATTTTGCAAGGAATCGCCAAAACCGCCCCAATAGAATCAATAATTTACGCAAACTCAAGCTGAAAAAAGTTGTTAGCAAAGAGTAAGCACCGGCGACCAACTACCAAGTGCTAAGTAGCAAGTGCCGACTACCGCCAATCTGACGACGGCTATACTCTCCAAGAATCACCGTGGAGAAATAAGAGACTATGGCAAGAGATATCATCCGCACGGCCAACGCGCCCGCCCCACCCCCAACTTACAGCCAGGCGGTGCGGGCGGCGGGGTTGGTGTTCGTTTCGGGCACCGGACCGCAGGACCCTGCCACCGGAAAGATCGTCGGCGAAACCATTCAGGAGCAGACCAGGCAGTGCCTGCAAAATATCTCCGCTATACTCAACGCCGCAGGTTCGTCGCTTGAAAAGATCGTGAGTGCCACCGTGATCATTCTTGAGGAATCGGACTTCGCTGGGATGAATGAAGAGTGGGTCAGGTGGTTCCCGTCAAACCCGCCGGCGCGGCAAGGCGCGAAGCTCCCGGTCAGAATCCCGGGGATGAAAATATCCATCGCGGCCATCGCCGAGGCGTAGTCGTTAGTCATCAGTAAAAGCTAAAGCCTGGCGGCTGATGGCTAAGGGCTAAAGACTGACGACTGACTAATGACTAGTCTTTATGCTGCCTCTCCACCGACCAAATCGCGGCCTGGTCTTTTTCAAACGGATACACATGCACCATCCAATTAAAAATGATCGGACGGAACGTTCCTCCGGCCGCGTCGCAGGCTTCTTCAGTAGTAATCGACCCGCGCAGCCCAAACTGCGGATGCGGCGAGAGCAAATCCGCGGTCTTGTCCGCCGGAGGCTTGCAGAAATTCACATGCTCGTGCCACTGCGCCACGCTGAGCGGAATCCGCTGGTTCAAATCGTCTTCGGTAAACCGCTTGGGTGCCGTATACATTACCCCGACCAGCGTGTAATCGTCGCCATGCTTGGCATACAGCAGGGAAGTCGGCTGCTCCGGATTGAATTCAAATTGCGCCTCCGCCGCCCACTTGTAATTGGTGAAGTGATACATGCCCTGCGGAATTTCGGGATGAAAGATCTGGAAGCCGTCCGCCAGCGCCTTGTGATAGTCGGCATATTCCTGGGCCACTTTCCGCGCCGCATCGACGACCTTCTGCGCCCGCTCGGCATCGCCCGGCTGCGCCGGCCCCAGCTCCGTCATCTTCATGTGCGGACCCATGTCCATGTGCCCTTCCATGGAGTGCATCATGCTCATACTGGATCCGCTGTCGTCATCTTTGGCGGTCGGCGTCGCCGTGTCTGTGCCATGTCCCATGCCTTTCATGTTCGACATATCGTGTCCCGACATATCCATGCCGGGCATGCTCGACTGCGAGTTGGGTTGCGCAGCCTGGGCGCAGGCCCACACCGAGACCATCACGAAATTAAAGATCAAAGCTTTTTTCATTGTTTCCCCCACACCTATCAACAGATTTTACGTTCGCCGCCGCGCCGAAAAATGTAAAGAATCGATCAAATAGACACCAAGGTTACTTGGTTGTCACTGCGATCTTACGGTCATTTTCTCCCAGCCGATCGATGGCAATCTCAACATCGCGCTCGCGCACAAAGCGGGCAAACTTTTCGCCCCACTCGATCAGCAGAATGCTGTTGTCGCCGATCAGATCGTCGAGTCCCAGCGTTTCCAGCTGACGCGGCGTGTCAACCCGATAGAGATCGATGTGGTACAAATTCGCTGCCGGTCCGCGATATTCGTGAATGAGCGTAAACGTCGGACTGGTGACGTCATCTTCCTTCGCCGCCTGAAACGCCTCCGCAACCCCTTTGATCAGCGTCGTCTTTCCCGCGCCCAGATCGCCCCGCAACAGCGCCAATTTCGGCGGCGCAAGCAACTGCGCGAGCCTTCGTCCGAGCGCAATGGTTTCCTCCGGCGAATGGGTGATGAATTCCTGCGTCGGCATGAAAACTCAGTATAGCTTCTGAGTTCGGCTCAAATGTTCGCGGAATTAAGGAACAAACCTCCAGGCGTGATATGGTCGAAAAGCATTGGAACAAACGGCGTACAACTGGAGACGATCATGGACCAGATCGGCTTATTTGAAGCGATGGAATCGGCGCGTGCTCTCCGGCGCTTCAAACCAGACCCAGTTTCAGAGGAATTGCTCACCCGGATTCTGCGAGCCGCTGTCTGCGCGCCTTCCGCGGGTAATGCTCAGAATTGGATATTCATGGTTGTGCGCGACCCCGAACTGCGCCGCGGGCTCGGCGCCATCTATCGCCGCGCATCCGAGATCGTCGCCCAGTTTTATGCGGCACGCAGCCGCCCCGCGCACATGAGCGAAGAGCAATACCGGAAGCTGATGTCCGCGGGTTCATACTTGTGGGAGCACATGGGCGACGCGCCGGTTCTGCTGGTGCCGTGCCTGAAGTTGGAACCGGCTCCTGCGCCGGCGGAAAGTGCCGTACCGGCTGAAATACAGGCGAGATATCAACAGTTGCGTCTCAACCGGCTAAGCGGCGCCAGCATTTATCCCGCGGTTCAGAACATCATCCTGTCCTGCCGCGGACTCGGATTGGCAACGCTCATCACTACGAACCACACACTGCTCGAAAACGAAGTTTCGAGCCTGCTCAACCTTCCTGAGAACGTGCGGACTTACGCGTTGATGCCCATCGGCTATCCGGTCGACAAGTTTGGCCCGCTCAGTCGCCGTCCAGTCGATGAAGTCGCGTTCGCGGATCGCTATGGAAATGCCTGGCCAGGCGACAGTTCGCATCCGCCAGCTCGCCAAAATTCTACCGCAGAAGGGCAGAGAATTGGGAACGGATGAGGATTGTCGCGGCCAGAACGTAAAGCAGGGAATAGCTGAGGAAGTTAGCACGACGGACAGTGCAGTTGATCCGATCTGCCGCCGGTTCGATCACATCTGCTCCTCGCCTTAGCACTGCGCCGACAATCCAATTTTCAACCGCCCACGATATGAAATACGCGGGAACGAGGATGATAAGCAATGCCACTGGAAGGAGCCATGGCGCTTCGCCGACATACGCGCTTATGTACGCTGAATTCGCGAGGGCCATCAAAGCATCGCCGGTTGGACTCTGCCAGTGGCGCCCCCTTAGAACAACCTGGCGGATCCACGGGCTGAGGGCCATGTTTGCTCCATAGGAAAGAAGAGTGGCGAGTGGGACGCCCGCGACAGTCGACGCTGCGTTGGCGATCAGGCTGGCCTTGAGCGCCTGCATCCAACCAAGGCGCAGGGAAAGTTTCAGGATGATGCCCTCAAGGAGGACAGTAGGAATTAGCATCAGGATCACAGCAGGAATCGTGAAGATTAGAAGCGGAAGGGCAGCATCTGCCACCCACGGTCGCGCCAGGCTGAGATTCATCAGATGCTCCTTACTTCTTCGTCCACTGGTCCACCCAGCCGTTCACCGTCTTGTACCAAAGCTGCGAATTCTGCGGCTTCAGCACCCAGTGGCCTTCATCGGGGAAGTACAGCATTTTCGACGGCACGCCCAGCATCTGCAAGGTCGTGAAAAGCTGCAACCCTTCACTCACATCGAGCCGGTAGTCTAGTTGCCCGTGCACCACGAGCGTCGGCGTCTTGAAGTTCTTCGCATACTGATGCGGCGACCATTTCTCATACAGCGCCCGGTTGTCATACGGAGTCCCTTTGAACTCCCAATCGTTGAACCACAGCTCCTCGGTCGTGCCCCACGCCGACTCCGCATTGAACATGCCGTCATGCGAGACGATGCACTTGAACCGGTCGGTGTGCCCGAGCAGCCAGTTCGCCGCATATCCGCCATAACTCGCGCCCAGCGCGCACTCCCGCTCCTTGTCAATAAATTGGTACGTTTTCTCCGCGTAATCCAGTCCCTTCATCAGATCTTCAAATGGCGCGCCGCCCCAATCACCGTTGATCGCGTCGGTAAACTTCTGCCCGTAGCCGGTCGACCCGTGAAAGTTGACCATGATCACGACATATCCGTTGGCCGCAAACAGTTCCGGATTCCAGCGGTAACTCCAGTCGTCTCCCCACGCACCCTCCGGCCCGCCATGCATCAGAAACTTCACCGGATATTTCTTGTTCGGATCGAAGTTCGGCGGCTTGACTATGAAGCCTTGAACTTTGTCCTTGTGAGCGCCTTCAAACCAAAAAGGTTCGAGCCGCGACATTTCGACCTGCGAGAGAACCGCGTCATTGAAATGCGTCAATGGTTCGCCCTTTGGAAGGTCGTAAGGGTCGATCTTTTGCGGTAAAACTATCTTGTATACCTCGGTCGGATGGCTAATCGCCATCCGGGTAAAAAACAATGTCCGCCCGTCCGGGGAAAGAGCCAGATCATCGTCGTACCCACGGGTCACTTCCTCCTCAAAGAAGAGCTGGGTCAGGCGAAGCTGACCCGGCGGAACATTTGTCGGCTTTGAAGGAGTGTAAGGCACGATCATGGCCGAAAAGATCACATTTTGCCCATTCTTATTACTCGACTCATCGTGCGTCACAAAGTACATCTTCGAAGAGTCTGGCGCCCACGTGAACGCGTCTACCCAATTCCACTGAGACTTTCCGAGTACGTCCCTCTTTTCGGCCGTCTTTCTGTCATACAACATCAGCCGAAACATGTCACTCTCGTATCCTGGACGCTGCTGCGCCCGATAAGCAATGTACTTTCCATCCGGCGAATAGAGCGGCGACGAATCGCTCGCCGGATTGTCAGCGGTAATATTCTTGGTCGCGGCCACAACCTGCGCCGGCGTCGCCCCGCCGGGCAAATTCACGGGCACCAGCCACAAATCATTGTTCGTCGACGCCGCCGGATTCTTGTCGTGATTCGACGTGTAACAAAGCTCCTGACCGTCGGGAGAAAAAGCATAATCATCTTGCCCACCGAGCGAAAACACTGGCGTCTCAAAGTCGCCGGGGGTCAGATCGCGCGGAACACCCCTCAGTTGGTCATATGAGGGTGAGTCCATAGGAACGGGCACGCTGACAACGAAAATATGCGTACGCTTACCCTCCCGATACGCGTTCCAATGCCGATATAGCAAATGTTCAAAGATCAGCGCCTTCACCTTCGACTTCTCATTCTCCTCCAGCTTCTTCGCATTGCACGCCTGCTCATCCGCCGGCGTCCCATCGCACTCTGGATAAACATCCGACGTAAACAAAATGTTTTTCCCATCCGGCGACCACAGTTCACCGCTTGCCTCGGTTGCGATGTCTGTGAACTTCTGTTTCCCGGTTACGACCCCCTTTTGGCTGTCGAACCACGCGATCCACACTTGCGATCCGCCGTCTTTTGTCGAAATAAACGCAAACCGTTTCCCATCCGGCGCCCAGCGCGGCCGGTCGGCATTTTGATCGCCGATAATCTCCCGCTCCTGTCCGCCCGCCGTCGGCACAATCCATACATGCGGAGTCTTCGTGTTCGCCGCCAGGTCGACATCGACCACGCTGAAGATCACCCACTTCCCATCCGGCGAAACCTCCGGCTCGCCCACCCGCTTGAGCGCCATCATGTCTTCAAAAGTGAACGGATGCTTTGCTTGAGCGAAGCAGGGAAGCGCGCAAACACACGCAATTATGAATAGAAAAAGCCGCCGCATGAACCCTCCGGTGAAAAAGAGAGTGTACAGGAATGGGCAGCCGTACACTTCGTTGGAGAGAATGGGTTAGTGCGTCTTTGCGGCTTGTACGCACTCCATCACTTCCGCCTCGCTGAGCACGTGGTCGGAAGCTTTCGCCCGCTGATATATCCGCTCGACACTTTCATCGGTCACCGGAATGCCGCGCCGTTCTAGCCAGAACAGTACATTCGACTTTCCGCTCATCGGCCCAATGTCGATAACCTGCTCCATGCCGAACACATGCGAGGGCACGCCCGAATAAACCGTGTTGGCCAGCACCAGATCATTCTTCTTATAAGCCTTGATCACCGCCGCCGCATGCACACCCGTCGCCGTGCGGAACGCATCTTCGCCCATTACCGGATAATTCGCCGGAATCGGCACGCCCGTCGCGCGCGAGACCGCGACGCAATAATCTTTCAGCCTGGTCAAATCCTGATGCGCCCACGGTTCTACGTTCATCAGCTTCAGATTCACCAGCATCTGGTCCATCTGCGTATTCCCCACGCGTTCGCCGATGCCCAGCGCCGTCGCGTGAACGCAATCCGCTCCTGCCACCAGCGCCGCAATCGAATTTGCCGCGCCCATACCGCGATCACAATGTCCGTGCCAGTCCACGCGAATCTCTTCGCCGGAAGGTTTGACAACCTGCTCAATCACGAACTTCACCAGCGCGTAAGTGCCCACTGGCGTGGCATGGCCGGCCGTATCGCAAATCACAATCGCCCTCGCGCCGCAGTTGATCGCGGTCGAATACAACCGCTTGATCGTCTCCGGATCGCACCGCGTCGTGTCCTCGGTCACATACATCGAAAACAACCCCAGCGACACCGCAAACTTCACCGCATGTTCCGTCGTCTTCAGCAGAAAGTCGTCGGTCCAATTCTCCGTGTAGCGCCGGATCGGGCTCGACCCCAAAAACGTCGCCGCCTCAATCTTCAATCCCGTGCGCTGCTGAATCTCGGCAATCGGCTTGATGTCGTTTTCATGCGTGCGCGCGGCGCAATTCGCGCCGATCTTCATTTTGTTCCTGACAATCTCGTTCGCCAGCGCCTCTACGTGTTCCACCGCGCGCGGCCCCGCTCCCGGCAATCCCAGGTCAAGCGAGTTGATCCCGATCGATTCCATCAAATGCAAAATCTCGATCTTCTCGCCGATCCCCGGGTCGCGTACCGACGGCGATTGCAATCCGTCGCGCAGGGTTTCGTCATTCAAGAG
>DASVWZ010000163.1:0-6150 GCA_036392935.1 Terriglobales bacterium
GTTGTCGTGCTTTCGTTGAATCGTTCTCCTTCCGCGCCCACGCCCACAACTTCAATCGGAAAGCCGATCGAAACCCGGTCGCTTCTTCTTTTTGGGGCAGAAATCGGGAGTATGCGCAGTAATTCCGACATCCCACACACATCGGCCAATGCAGCCAGAAGTTTATGCTTTGCCGCACACCGAAGGTCACCGACCGTGGGACGTGCCCCGCGAATTCGCCGCCCCCGAACCTCGGCCCACCATTCGGCGTACAATAAGTCGCCCGCCGGAAGATGGCCCGCCGCAATTTCTGCGCCGAACCATCGAGTCGCCGCTTTCCAGCGCATTATTTTTTGCGGCGGCCACTCCCACGGGCTCATCAGCTAGTCAGGTTTTTTCCGGGCAGGCGCTCAACGCCGGCCCACCATTCGAGTCAAAAACCACATTTGCTCCGCAGTCAGAAAGAGGACACCATGGCACAAGCCGTTACACCCCAGACCAACACCCAAGCCGCGGCCACCGACGCAATCCGTCCGTTTCCGAAAATCAACGTTCCAGAAGCTGACCTCACCGAATTGCGCAACCGCATCAACGCTACCCGATGGCCCAACCGCGAAACTGTCCCCGACGCAACTCAGGGCGTGCAGCTCGCTACCGCTCAGGCACTCGCCGACTATTGGGCAAACCAATACGATTGGCGCAAAATCGAAGCCAGGCTCAACAGCGTTCCGCAGTTCATCACTGAAATCGACGGCCTCGACATCCACTTCATCCACGTCCGTTCCCAGCACGAAAACGCTTTGCCGGTCATCGTCACCCACGGCTGGCCCGGTTCAATCGTCGAGCAGCTCAAGATCATCGATCCGCTTACCAATCCCACTGCTCACGGCGGAGCCGCGTCTGACGCCTTCGATGTCGTCATCCCCTCCATGCCCGGCTACGGATACTCCGGCAAGCCCACCACCCCCGGCTGGGATCCCGCGCACATCGCGCGTGCCTGGGTCACGCTGGCGAAGCGCCTCGGCTACTCGCAGTTCGTCGCCCAGGGCGGCGACTGGGGCGCAGTCATCGTCGACCAGATGGGTGTGCAGGCTGCTCCCGAGCTGCTCGGCATTCACAGCAATATGCCCGGCATCTTTCCCGCCGAAATCGACGCGATGGCAGCCTCCGGCGCGCCCGCGCCCGCCGGACTTTCCGCCGACGAAAAGCTAGCTTACGATCGCCTGCAGTTCGTCTATCAGAAGGGAATTGCCTACGGCTATCAGATGGGTCTGCGTCCGCAAACTCTGTACGGAATCGCCGATTCGCCCGTTGGCCTCGCGGCTTACTTCCTCGATCACGATGCCCGCAGTTATCAGTTGATCACCCGCGTTTTTCAAGGCCAGACCGAAGGCCTTACCCGCGATGACATTCTCGACAACATCACCATCACTTGGCTCACCGACACCGCGCTCTCCGGCGCTCGTCTCTATTGGGAATATTGGGGCAAAGGCGGATACTTCAACGTCAAAGGCGTCAAAATTCCAGTCGCGGTCAGCGTCTTTCCCGACGAACTTTATCCCGCGCCAAAAAGCTGGTCGGAGCAGGCCTATCCCAAGCTCATCCACTACAACCGGCTGCCCAAAGGCGGACACTTCGCCGCCTGGGAACAGCCTGCGCTGTTTTCAGAAGAGCTTCGCGTCGGCTTCCGCCCCTTGCGAAAAGCATTAGCCAAGGCCGCATAACTGGAGCTTGCGGATGCCCCGGCCTTCCGCGACTTGTTGCGGAGGCTGGGGTCTCTGCACTCGCGTACGATGGCGGCGGCAACATCTACATCTTCGACGGCAAGTGATAAAACCAGGCGTTTCCACTCACGACGCCGCCTTGTCCGTGACGTAGCAATAACGCAGCAGGCGCCTCTCGCTGCACAGTTTGAATACGCTCGCCAGGAACCGTTGCAGACCCTCGAAAGTCGGCTCGTTTTCTATCGCGATGAGCCTGGCCTTTCTTTTTTCGCGCGCGTCATGCCAGCGCTTGGCAATCGAAGCCGCATCCTGGGTAGTGTCGCTTACGCGCACCAGCCGGAATCCAGCTTCTTCAATTAGCCTTTCATTCTCACCGGGCGGGCTGTACATGTAAAAACCGATCGAACTCCGTATCGTTAGTTCCTGGTAAGAAACCGTTCCGCCAATGATCAGCGCATCGCTGAACAGCATGCGCCCTCCTGGTCTTGTCACCCGGAACATCTCCCGCAGAATGTCGGCACGATCCGGCAGGTGGCATAGAACGTCGTTCGAGAAAACCGCGTCAAAGCTGCCGTCATTCAATGGCAGAGTCCGTGATACATCTTGATCCTCGAAACGCGCGCGGGAGACCAGATTCTTTACCGCCGCCAGCCGGTTTGCATTGCGAATGCCCGGAACATTGACATCGAGTCCCAGGATGCGGCATCCAATCTTCTCTGCCAAATGCAGGGCATACCCTCCCGAGCCGCAACCTATCTCCAGGACCGATGAGTCGGCCTTGAGAGCGAGCAACTGAGGAATCTCTTCGGACTCATCCGTTGTCACCCAGCTTGTTTGTCCATAGTCCTCTCCGTAGGTCTCGGTGCGTATTTCTCGATAGGTCTCCGACTCATAGTTCTCGTATGCGCCGTCATATAGATTCACCGCCTGTGACACGTCCCGAATCCTCCTTCCTGGCCCCGCCCTTCAACCTGCCGGCACTACTATAACTGAGGGTGCGCCGTCCTCGCATTTTTTGCGAGAGCCTGCCCTGTGCCTGCCGGTCGAAAGGGCGGGAACAACGAACCCATGCAGCCCGGCTTTCGCGCGACGACTCGGGCCACGCGATCGCGAAGGGAAATCCCCGGCCAGCCTATATTGACCGGAACCGGCCCAGCCTTGCCCAGGGAACAGCGACGATAACTGCTCCATCTCCATTGCTCGGATATCGCCACGTAGCCGACCGTGACAACGCGGTTCATCACCCAGCCTCGACAAATGGACCCGGCAAGAGTTACCACAGCCGGCAAGGATGCGGGCTCACCATCGCGTCGCCCTGCTTGCATGAGAATGCCTTCTGGAACCCGTCAAAGTTCCGCAGTGTCCCGTTGACCCGCCAACGTCCCGGTGAGTGCGGGTCCGTTAGCAACCAATTTCGCAAGGCCGCGTCGGTGGTATTGGCGCATTGTGTCTTGGCGAACGAAAGAAAGAAGCGCTGCTCTGGCGTCAGGCCGTCAACCGCAGCCCGTGAACCGCTGCCCAGCCGCTTTTCAAGCGCGTCATAAGCAAACCGGATACCGCCATTGTCGGCCAGATTTTCACCCAGTGTGAGCTGCCCGTTCAACCTTTTGTCATCGACCACCGGAAACTGGGAGTACTCATCGACGAAGCACTGCGCGCGCTCCCCAAACCGCGCCGCATCTTCTGCCGTCCACCAGTCGCGGAGATTGCCGCTCTCATCGAACTTCCGTCCGTGGTCGTCGAAGCCATGCGTGAACTCGTGGCCCATGGTGCGTCCTACGGCCCCGAAGTTAACCGCATCGTCCATCTCCGCATCGAAGAACGGCGGTTGCAGAAGCCCAGCAGTGAAGACAATCTCTACCAGCGCAGCGCTCTGATACCCGTCGACGTCCTGCGGCAAAGAGAACCATTCGTCGCGGTCCACAGGCTTGCCGATTTTCGCCATCTGGCGCGCGAACTCAAACCTCTTCGCGCGCACCACGTTGCCGGTCGCATCGTCACGCCTCACCACCAGGCCACTATAATCCTGCCAGCGGTCCGGATATCCGACCTTGATGCGGAAGGCTTCCAACTTGCGCAGTGCTTCGCGCCGCGTCGCATCGCTCATCCAGTCGAGAGCTACAATGTCGTTCCGCAGCGCTGCCTGTATGTCCTGGATTTGCGCCAGTGCCCGCTGTTTCTGCGCAGCTGGGAAGTGATGTTCAACGTAGGTCTTCCCCACGGCTTCGCCGAGTGCGTCATTGGTCTGCCGGACGCACTGTTTCCAGCGCGGCGGCATCTCTCGCGTTCCACGCAGCACAGTGCCGTAAAAATGGAAGTCTTCTTCGGCCATTTGTTTTGGCAGGGCCGCCGCCAGCACATGGATCACTTGCCAGCGCAAATATGCCCGCTGTTCCGCCGCAGGCAGATTCAGCCACAACCGCGTGGCGGCCTGCAGCGAACTCGGCCACCGCACGTTGATCTCCGCGATGGCCGGTGCGCCTGCCGCACTGAAGTATCGTTGCCAAGGCCAACCCGGCGTCAGCGCGTCGAGTTGCGCGCTCGTCAACTTGTGATACTGCTGCGCAGGGTCACGCCGCTGCTCGCGCGTCGGATGCATCTTCGCCAGTTCTGTTTCGATCCGCAGCACCGCGCTGGCGCCTGCTGCCGCCTCAGGCGCATTTAGCCCGCTCGCTTGCAGTATGTGCGCTACATGCGCGGAATACTCCTCGCGCAACCTCTTTGTTTCCTCATCGTCCTTCAGGTAGTAATCGCGGTCGGTCATGCCGAGTGATTCAACATCAATCGTTGCGATGACCTGGGCTGCATCTTTGAAGTCCTGGCGGGCGTGGAACCCGAAAAGTGCTTCGGTGCCAAGGGTGTGCACGCCGGCTAACGCAATCACCGCATCGGTCGGCGTGCGCACCGCATCGATCCGCCGCAAATCGTCATTCAGCGCCTCCAGCCCGCGCTTTTCTATGCTCGGCTCATCCGTGCACGCGGCGTAGAAGTCCTGCACCTTACGGTAGTCAGCTCCGTCGCCCGCTTCGCGGCCTTCAACAATCTCTCGCACTGCAGCCGTTGTCTTTTCCTCTAACTGGTAATATGGGTCCCACGACGACCGGTCTGGCGGGATCGGGTTCGCTTTCATCCACGGGCCACAGGCGTACTGGTAAAAATCATCGCAGGCGGAAACGTTCTTATCGACTGCGGAATCGTTGAACCGAAGCGGATCGCCCGCGCTTTGGCCGGAGGCCGCTGGAGCGGCCAGCACGGAGATGACAAACAGCGCGGTAACAACTCGCAGCATCATTGACCTGCCCAGTCTTGGACGTGTGGCCGCCGATATCGTGATCGTTACAATGCGTTTTTCAGCCTGTAACGCGATGCCCGTAATGCCCACGGTAGTCCAAATGTTGGGAACCTGCTCCGTTCAATCCATAATTGGTGGAGCTGCTGCTGTAGCGAGCGCCCAGTAAAGACCTGCGGATGACTTCTCTGGCCACAGAAGCATAAGATTTGGCCTTTACTTTATAAAACTAAGGAGCGTCTGATGGTCGTCTCAACCGCCCAGCAACAACCGCCCACCGTCACTTCTGTCCTCAACCTGCTGTACGCTGTTGTCGAGCAGGAAGTCCTTTCCGCTGCTGAAGCTATGCCCGCAGACAAATATTCCTTCGCGCCTACCAATGGCGAGTTCAAAGGCGTACGCACTTTCGCTGAACAGGTGAAACACGTCGCTTTCGCCAACCACCTTTATTTTGGCCCGCTCATGGGCGAGACGATCGACGCTAGCTCCTTCGAAGAAAATACCAACGGCCCCGCGGCGCTGAAAACCAAGGCCGAAATCGTGCAGTATCTTAAAGATTCCTTCGCGCTCGGCCATCGGGCCATTTCCGGGGTCACCTCCGAAAACGAGGTTACGCCGCTGCCCAAGCCCGTATCCCCATTCCTCTCAACGCGTCTCGCAATCGCCATTATCGGCGCCTTCCATCCGAAGGATCACTACGGTCAGATGATCGAGTACCTGCGGATGAACGGTATCGTCCCGCCCGCAAGCCGCCCGCCGATGAGTGTTTAACCGGGCGGGTGGCCCGGCCTTTGAGCTGCCGGCGCCATCATCACGGAGGGTGCCCTGCTCTTTCGCGTTCTGTGCGAAAGGGTGGGAACAACGAACCCATGCAGGCCGGCTTTCGCGCTACGACTCAGGCCACGCGATCGCGAAAGGAAATCTCCGGCCAGCCTACATTGACTGGAACCGTCACAGCCCCGCCCAGAAAATAGTGACGATAACTGCTCCATCGCCATTGCCCGGGCATGACCACGTATCCGACCCGGCAGGCGCCGGCAGGGCGGGTGGCCCAGCCTTCCATCCGGCTTTTCCTTCCCGTAACCAAACTGAGGGTGCCCCGTCCTTGCGCTTTTTGCAAGGGCGGGCGGCAACAATGCCGATGCTATTTCTTTATCA
>DASVWZ010000164.1:0-2276 GCA_036392935.1 Terriglobales bacterium
CTCCATAGCTGCTGGTGCCAATATTGGAATCCTCAGGCAGTTCGCGGACGGACCAGCGCAGAACCACCAATTGCTCGGGATGGCGGACTGGAATCGACTGCAGCATGACGGCATTCAGCAGGCTGAAGATGGAAGTATTTGCGCCGATGCCTAGGGCTAGAGTGAGGACTGCCGTCGCGGTGAAGCCGGGGCTCTTCGCCAGCATGCGCAGGCCAAAGAGCACGTCGTGCCAGCATGTCTCCAAAAAAAATTCCCAGCCGGCAGAGCGGACGACTTCCTTCGCAACTTCTAGATTGCCTCGCTCCAAGCGCACAGCGCGAAGCGCATCCTTGCGGCTCAACCCGTCCTTCATCTTTTCTTTGGCGGCCATCTCCTGGTAGGCGCGAAGCTCCTCATCTAACTCCCGGTTCACTTGTTCCTTTCGGAAAAGTGATCGTAGCCCGCTGGCAATGTTTCGCAGGAATGACATGGGTTCGTCGCGGTAGGGACGCCGGTTGCCCGGCGCCCCCCGCACGGATCCGGACGGGCGCTTGCTAGCGCATCCGGCTCTTACCGCGGAGAGATTTACGTCGAAGCGCAACTCCTGCTTCGCGCACACGGCGCAGCCCAGCTAACGCGTACTCCCAGCTTTGTATCTGGGACGCGGCCAGCTGCCCCGTGTTCTCCTTGGTCGGTCGCCTTCCCTCCATGCTCTCCGCCGATGAAAACTTCCCTCTTTGTTCGAGCACTTCGCAGGTACTATGCAACCGTCCGACTCCCTACCAGCGTTCATGTCGAGATTGTGGCTCATCACCTTTCTCGACCGGCCCGTTCACAGTTCCGTGTCGGACACTGGTAGGGTCTCCCGGTTCTCGCGCGTGGAGGTTCCATGCATATCGGGGGTCTTTGACCTCGCAGGTCCAGTGGGTGCTCGCGATAACGCGCCCACCGATGTAGCCTTCCCCATGAATAAACAAGGTCGGCATCCTGATTCCCCGTCATTTCGCGGCTCAATACCCCGTCTACATGTGCCCCTGTCAACGCTTCGCGCCCAGCCTTACGACTGACCACGCATGACTCGGGGTCGGTGTGGCTCGCTACGCCTTCACCGTACGGCTCTTTCATCCGCTCCTCCGCGCCGGTTTATCCCGGCGCACTTATTCGTACCGTAGAGCAACCATGGGATCGACTTTCATCGCACGCCGCACGGGTCTGTAGCTGGCGGCCAGCGCAACCACGAAAACCATCAATGCGCCAAATGCAATTGGTGCGGCGATGCTGCCGGTTGGGCCTCCTATCAAACTAGCGGCAAGACGCTTGATCCAGAACGCGAGAGGAATACTGCCGGCTATTCCAGCGCAGATCAGGAGGAGCGTCTCTCCGACGACCATGCCTGCGACTTTGCTTTGTGCCGCGCCCAGGGCCATGCGGATGCCAATCTCTTTGGTACGGCGAGCCACTGCGTAAGCCAGAAGACCGTAAACTCCGACCACGATCAGCAACAATGCGAATCCCGCGAAGACCCACAAAGCCATTCGGTAGAACTTCGGGCGGATAAACATCTCATCCAAGCGCTGCTGCATGGTCTTCACGCCAAATATGGGAACTTCCGGATCCACCGACCGGATCGTATCGCGGATCGCCGCAAGGCAATCTTCGGCAGGGCCATCGACGCGGGCCACAAAAGTGGCCGGAGGGAAAATGCCTGGATTCGTGGGTGGAAGGAACACTTGAAAAGGGTTTACAAGCGTGGGGTCGGTCTCATAGTCCATTCCCTTCACGACACCGACAATTTTCCACCGGGACGTATCTGCCATCGTGAGTTGCCGACCAATAACATCCGCCGGAGTGCCAAATGCGGCAGCGAATCGTTCATTGACAACTGCAACTCTCGCGCTCGCACGCACTTCCGCCTCGTTGAATTCGCGGCCGTACAAGATGTGTCCACCCATGGTCCGAAAATAATCCGAGAACACCGGCACCATGATGGAATTGCGATTCGCTGGATGGCCGTCGATGCCGAACGGTCCGCCGACAAATCCCGTGGCGTACAGCGGCAGGAATCCTGTGGCGCTAGCGGTGTGAACTCCAGGAAGCCTTCGGATGCGGTCCAGTACCTCCTCAAAATAAGGGAGCTGCCGTTTGTCCAATTGATAAGTCGTGCTGGCCAGAGAGACGCTCACAGTGACGATGCCCTTGACATCGTAGCCGCGGTCGACTGCCATCAGGTTGGCGAACGCGCGCCCCGCCAACACCGATGCTGAAAGAAGAATCATCGTGACCATCACTTGTCCGAC
>DASVWZ010000165.1:0-1867 GCA_036392935.1 Terriglobales bacterium
GCTATCGCGTAGGCACGGCCGATTTGAAGATGTGCCAATGATCCCGTGACAAAGTTCAGCATGATGCCCCTGTGGTCGAGCAACTTCTGAAATTCGGCGGCTGCGGCTGTTCCGTTGTGCGCCATCAGGTAGGCTTGGCCACGCACGTACGCCGGGTAAAGATAGTTGATGTTTGCGCTTGCCCCCTGGGGTGAGACAACCAGTTAAGACACTGTTCGCCATTCGATGAAAAATCCTCGACCGGCGAGACGAGTTTACCGCACACTGCCCTCCGGTTGGTGAAGCGGAGGCGGGCCCTGCTGGAGAGCAACCCGCCAAGGAATAGCCAACTGGAAACTCATCGAGGCCGATGAGGGCTGGGGGCAGGCCACAACTGCTGCTCCCAGCATTACCGAATCCTACATCGGATCGATAGATTTCCTCATGCCTCGGAAAACTCATAAAGCAAGCTGCCGCGCAGCGGCCTCCTGGCTTTGCATGGTCAGTTGTGCTTCGAACTCAGCAGGCGGCAAATAGCCGAGCGCCGAGTGCAGGCGTTGCTGGTTATAGACCTGTTCGAGAAACACGCCGATCGAGGCGCGGGCCTCGGCCAGGTCACGATATTCGGTGCGGTATACCTCTTCGTACTTGAGCGTCTTGAGGAACGACTCGCAGGTGGCATTGTCATAGGGGTTGCCGCGCCGGCTCATGCTGATGACAATCCTGTTGGCCTGCAGCAAGTCGGTGTAGTCGCGGGAGGCGTACTGCACGCCGCGGTCGGAGTGATGCACCAGGCCGGGCGCGGGCCTGCGTTGCGCCAGCGCCATGCAGAGGGCGTCCAGGGTCAGGCTGGCTTCTAACGTGCGGTCCAGCGCCCAGCCGATCACCCGGCGCGAGAAGGCGTCCAGAATCACCGCCAGATAGACAAACTCCCACTCCAGCCGGATGTAGGTAATATCGGCTAGCCAGAGCTGATCCAGCCCCGTCACGACCAGCTGGCGCGCCCGGTTGGGATACACCGGCAGTGCGTGATCGGAGTCGGTCGTGATCACGAACTTGCGCCGCCGCAGGCACAGCAGGTTGTCCTGGCGCATGAGCCGATAGACCCGCTTGGGATTTACCCTCCATCCCTGGCGGCGCAGCTCGGCGGTGATGCGCGGCCGACCATAACTGGGCCACTGCAGCGCGATGCGCTGGATCGCGTCACGTAGATCCATGTCCCGCTCGGCATCGGGTTTGTGCTCCGGGTCGTAGCGATAGAAGCTTGCCCGGCTCACCCGGCCCAGCTCAAGCCTGCGTCGAATGCTCAGTCCACCGCCGGCCTTCATTTCTTCCCTGACCTTCCGGTAGACCGCGGATTTCCAGTCAATGCCTGCAACCTCCGCTGCTCTTCGATGCGCTGCAAGCACCCCTTCAAAAAATCGATCTCCAGCGCCTGCTGGCCGATCTTGCGCTCCAACTCCGCCATCCGCCCCTCCGACCAGCGCCGCTGCCCGTGCCCGGGAAAGGCGTTGCCCGGCCCCTGCCGGAACTCACGCCGCCAGCGGTGCAGCACGTTGGGGTTGACTTCCAACGCGCGTGCCACCTCCGCTATCGAAACCCCTTCTTCCAGCCGCCGGACTGCGGCTAACTTGAACTCCTTGCTGAACCGCCTGTGAGACAATCCCATGACCCAATCCTCCATTCAATGGATTTTGAGTCTTAACCCGTTGTCTCATTTTTGGGGGCAAGTCCACTCAGGTCAGGGATATATGCGGATTTTGCAACCTCCAGTGCCGCCTTCGCTCTTTCGACCGCTTGTTTGGCATTTTCCACATCGGGGCTCTGCTCAAGGGCGATGCGGACGCACTCCTCGCGAGAAGCGGTGGAGGAGGGACCAGCAAAGGGT
>DASVWZ010000166.1:0-2272 GCA_036392935.1 Terriglobales bacterium
GCCTGGGACCGCCAGGACTATCTCGGCAGAACCGACGCCGAAATCGTGGGCGGCGAAGAGGGCGCCCCGTCTGACCGCGATCAAACAGGGAGTCCTGCGCACCGGAGTGGGATCGCGCACCGAAGTTAGCGTTGCGTTCGAGAGGGTGTTACATTATTTCGATCTCATCGTGGAACCTCTCCGGGATGCCGGGGGAATGCTCCTCGGCCTGATCTGCTCCGCTACCGACATCACTTCCTCGAAGCCTCGTCGGGGGAATCTGTGGGTGATTTTGCTGGATTCAGCACGGGGATCGGCTGAGGAAACGGTGAAGCTTCCGGCAGGTGGAATCGAGGGACCTCTGTAGCGACTCTTCCGATTCCAGGGCGTAGACGAGAGGTCCGCCCTCATCATCGATCCGGTCCTGGAGAAGCTGCTCGATGCTCTTTCTTCTCAGAGAAGGGTTTTCGTTGAGGCCGCGGATGATCTCCCCGCCCAGCGCCCAGAGGTTGTCGACGTGCTTCTGAATGGTTTTCGGCGACAGATCCGACGCGACTAGATCCTCCAGAAACGGCCGGAAGCAGGCCACCAGTTTCTCGCCTGGCGGTAAATCTTTCTCCCACCCCATCCACGAACGCGGCCAACCGTCCAGATCCCGACAATAACGTTCCAACCGGGAGGGCGAAATGGTGGTGGCGCGGTTTATGGTAGAGGTTTTCACTGTCGCTCGCTTCTGCGCCATGGAACTGATCACCATTCTAAACTCCTGCCACCACTTCCCAGGCTTTGTCTATCAACAGGCCCGCTTCAGTGCCGACCGCAAGAGCATCGAGGTAGCCGTGCGTCCCCGCAAGGGATCGGCGGCCGTGTGCTCGCGCTGCCATCAGCCGGCACCCGGTTACGACCAGCTCGGGGAGCGACGTTTCGAGTTCATCCCCCTGTGGGGATTCTTTGTCTTTCTCCTGTATGCCATGCGCCGCGTCGACTGTCGCCGCTGCAGCGCCGTGGTGGTGGAGGAAGTCCCCTGGGGCGACGGCAAACGCACATTGACCAAAGCCTACATGCTGTTCCTGGCCCGCTGGGCGCGCCGCCTTTCCTGGAAAGAAACAGCCGCGGCGTTCCGCACTTCCTGGGAAAAGGTTTTTGATGCCGTCGAACACGTTGTCACCTGGGGCCTTCAACACCGCACGCTGGGTCAGATTGACGCCATCGGCGTCGATGAAATCCAATACGCCAAAGGCCACAAGTACCTCACCCTGGTCTATCAGATCGACCTCGGCATCACCCGCCTGCTCTGGGTGGGCAAGGAAAGAACCATCGAATCCTTCCAGGGATTCTTCACCACCATGGGGGAAGAAGTGATCTCCAAGATCGTGTTCATCTGCTCGGACATGTGGGAGCCCTACCTCAAGGTGATCCGGGAGAAATGCTCGGAGGCGCTGCACATCCTCGACCGCTTTCATATCGTGGCCAAAATGAACAAGGCCTTGGATGAGGTCCGCGCCGAGGAAGTGCGCGGCATGCGGCAGGAGGGCCGTGACCCAGTCTTAAAGAAGTCCCGCTGGCTGTTGCTCAAACGGAATGAGAATCTGGGCGAAGAGCAGCACTTTCGGCTCCGTGATCTGCTGCGTTACAACCTGAAGACCGTTCGCGCTTATCTTCTCAAGGAAGCCTTCCACCAACTCTGGGACTACAACTCACCCGCCTGGGCGGGCAAGTTCCTCGACGAGTGGTGCCGCCAAACCCTGCGGTCCCGCATCGAGCCGATGAAGAAGATCGCCCGCTCATTGCGTCAGCACCGCGAACTCATCCTCAACTACTTCCGCGCTCAAAAGCTGATCTCGAGCGGCGTTGTGGAGGGCCTGAATAACAAGGCTAAAGTCACTATGAGAAAATCCTACGGGTTTCGCACCTACCGCGCACTCGAACTTGCTCTCTATCATTCACTTGGCAAACTGCCTGAGCCAGAATCAACCCACGAATTCTTCTGAGGAATCAATAAATTTAAGCCCATTCAAACGCAGGTGCATCGCAGGCACAGAAACCACAAAGCGCCTTGGGTCGGCGGCGCAGATCACCTCCAAAACCTCACCCGCCGGCCTGAGGCATTCTCGCCACAGCGCCGACTGACGTGCGCCTCCGTCGGGGCCGGGCGGCCGGGGCGCGTCGCTGGCTTTCTTGGTTATGATTCCATCTATGGCCATTGAAGCGTTCGACCGAGGGAAAGATGGCTTGGAGATTCGCGGGCCTAAGGCCATCGTAAAACTCAAACAGAACGAGGATGGAACATGGA
>DASVWZ010000167.1:0-19847 GCA_036392935.1 Terriglobales bacterium
ACCCCGGTGCCTTTTTGCCAGGCTGGCTTGGTAAAGGTGATGCTTGCGCCGCCGCCGGTGGATGAGAGTCTGGTGTCGATCGCAGTACCGGCCTGGCTATCGTCCCAGGCGGCCTCTGGGATGTATTGGATTGCGGAACCGCCGGTGGTGCCGGTGCCCCAATATGTGCTCGGGCTAGTGAAGTCGGCATTGAATTCTGTGCCGCCGACGGCGACCACTCCATAGTTGGCGCCCACCGGCGTGGCCAGACCGTTTACAGCCAAGCCCTGCGCTGCCGAGGAGTTGCCGGAGAGATCGCATCCAGCTGCGCCGCTATCGCCGGATGAAACCATGATGGTTTGGCCTTGCGTGTTGGCCTGCTGGATGATTGGTGCATATTGATTGAGGAACGTGGCCCCGAGGGCGGACTCGCAGCTTCCGTAGCTCATGCTAATGACCGAGGCGGTTTTGTTGTTGACGGCGGATTGCAGTGAGGTGATCACGCCGCCATCGTTCGGGTCGCAAACCACAAAGGTAATGCTTGCGTTCTGTGCAATCGCACCCGACCATTCCAAATCGAGATCGGCTTCGCCTTGATCGCCGGTGATGCCAGGGGGCTGGCAGCCGGTTACCAACGTCGGGGTGGGATTGTTTAACGGCAACCCGAAACCGGCGCGGAAATTCTGAATATCCGTCATGTTGACGTCAGTCTGGCCCATGATGGCGATCTTGATGCCAGTACCGGTGGTTCCGGCACTGTACAGCGGACCAATGTCATAGATGGTGGCGACGTCGGCCGGGGCTAGGAAGTTGCCGCCGCCGACGGTGTAATCAGGAGCGAGGTTCGGCGAGCGCCGGACCATCTGAGGGTACATCTTGAAGTCGTCGAAGCCGCGGAAACCGGAGACGATACTTTCGAGCGCGGCGGGGATGGAAACAGGCACGGTGTTGGCGTAGCTGATGTCGCCATCAACTTTGAAGGTGTGGATGCGAGTATGGAAAACGATTTGCATCTGCGCGACGGATCCGCCGAAGGCGATCCAGTTGCGGCCGCGAGCCACATCGACGATCGCAAAGCCCTGGGAGCGCAGCCAGGTGCTGACTTTGGCGATGTCGCCGCTGCTCAAGCCGAAGCGGGCGCCGAATTGTTCGGGCGTCAGCCACTTGTGGTAGTTGGGCGAGTTCGGGTCCTGCTGCTGGGCGAGCAGCAGGTTGAGCGCATTCTGCTGATCGATCGTCTGCTTGAACATCATGGTGACGTAAGACAACTTTAGAGAGGCGTCGGCTGGACCCCGGTCAAACTTGGCCTGCGCCCGCGGTGAAACGCTGCCTTTCATGACGACGAGCTGATTGCCATCGATGGCGGAGGTGATGCGATCGGGCTGCGCCGCCCACGCGGTTGCAGCCATTGAGAACAACAGTATGGCACCTGCTAGATTTTTCAAATTTTTCTCCCCCTGGAGGACAAGGGCCACCAGTCCCTGGATATAGGAATATGCGCGAAACATGAAAGTTTGGCTTAGGGGAAAGAGTATCGAAGCGGAGTGAGATTGCAAGTAGAAAAGTTGGAACCCTAGGGCACCGAGGTCATCGGGGCATTCTTTGGTTCGGCGCGGCCGGGGATGGGTGAAAGCGGGCACTTCGGATGCCGTCGGAGGGGAGCCACAGGCCGTTTTCATGCAAAAAATTGCGGCAATTCCCGGTTCCAAAATGGTTGCCGGTTTGGGCGACGCAGGGTATATTAAATAGCATTGTAAACGGGGTGGTGCAGGCCCCCATGGCCAACCCGATTCGCCCACTGGAAATCGTTTCCCGGAGGTCACCATCATGTTCCGCATTGCATTCTCGGGCTCTTCAGCCAGGAAAATTGGGTCAGCGTGCGCGCTGATCGTAGCTTCGGTGATCTTGATGGCCGCGGCGACCGGGCCGGACATCAGCACCTCAGCGGGTGGGGGCGCAGTCTCTATTTTGGCGACGGCACTTGATCTTCCCGGGCCGACGGGCGTGGTTACGGACAATTTGGGCAATATCTATGCGGCGGCTCCGGCTGCCCAGTATGTGTTCATCGACTCTGCGGGAGCGGTGACGGCGTATGCGGGCCTGGGGTGGGGCCATTTCAACAATAATGACATCGAGCACACGGGCATTCCGGCCAACACAGCTACGCTGTACGAGCCGACGGGGTTGAGCGTAGATACGGGCGGCGACATCTATATCGCCAACACAACCGACAATGTTATCGATTGCGTGGTCGCCAAGGGAAATTGCGGGAATAAGAATGACACGGTGGTGGGTGACATCTATGTTGTCGCGGGCGTGCGCCAGCCCTGCATACCGTCACTTTATCCGTGCAACGACGGAAGGTATGCTAACGCCGCTTACCTGAATGCGCCCGAGGGTGCGGTGGTAGCGCAAAACGGCGACGTTTATATCGCCGATACGGGTGACGATGTCGTGCGGTGCGTCACCGCCAACGGCAACGGCTGCAATATGCCCGGCTCTGCAGGGGAGCACATTTTTCGCTATGCCGGAAATTATGGCCAGACTTGCAGTCCGTCGACGGCCGCATGCGGAGATGACGGACCTGCAACGCTGGCGCTTTTGAACCATGCGACTTCGGTTTCGATTAATGCGAACAATGATGTGTACATCGCTGACTCGAGCGATAACCGCATTCGCTGTGTAGCCGCGGCGGCCAACGGTTGCGGAATCACAGGGAGCGTCGGCGGAGACATTTATACGGTCGCTGGTAAAGGATCGCCCTGTACGAACAAATCTTCATCGTGGCCAGCGTGCGGGGATGGCGGCGCGGCAACGAAAGCCCAGCTCAAGTCTCCGCATGGGGTTACGGTGAATACCAAAACCGGCGATCTCTATATCGCCGATACCGGGGACAATCGCGTGCGCTGCGTGGCGGGTGGGACGGCGTCATGCGGGATGTCAGGTACCACCGCTGGCTTTATCTACGACTTTGCGGGGGTTGCCGGCCAACCTGCGGGCTACGGCGGCGATGGCAATCCTGCGACCACCGCGCTGCTGAATGCACCGGCGGGCGTCTACTACCGCGGTCAGGGCGTATTTATTGCCGACACGGGAAATCAACGGATTCGATGCGTGGCAATCGTGAAGAGTGCCTGCGGAGCTGGCAGCGTCGGCTCCAATATTATCTCTACGGTCATGGGAGGCGCGCCGAATAACGGCCCGGCGGGTAATGGCGGAGACGGTTACCTGGCGAAGGCGGCCATGTTGGCGGCTCCATCGGAGGTAGCGGTTGATTCGTCCGACAATTACTACATTGCCGATACTGCGAATAATCGGATTCGCTGCGTAGCGATTGCCGCGAACGGCTGCGTTGCTGGGAGCACGCAATATTCCATTTACACCGTAGCCGGGTCCGGGATTGTCGGCTATGCCGATAACATGCCAGCCACCACGGGAACGCTGTCGGCGCCTCAAGGAGTTGTGTTCGACAACGTGGGCGGCAACCTTTATATCGCGGACACGGGAAATGCCGTCATCCGCGAGGTCAGTAATGGCACGATCTCTACCTTGGCGGGGACTTCCGGTGGGGCGTTAGTGTCGCCGGTTTCAGTCGCGGTTGATGCCAATGAGAACGTTTACATCGCGGACATCAAACAACAAGTTGTGTTCATCGACTCTGCGGGCGTTCTTACCGTGTTTGCCGGGGAACTCAACTCGCCCTGCAATGACATGCCCCTGCCGGCGCCTAACTGCGGCGACGGTGGACCAGCCACCGAAGCGCAGCTCAATGCGCCATCCGGCGTAGCGGTTTCCGCCACCGGTGACGTCTATATTGCCGATTCCGGCGACAACCAGGTGCGCTGCGTGATGGCCGCAGCGAACGGATGCGGGATGACTGGCGCTGCGGGCACCATCGTTACCGTTGCCTTCACCGGAAAAGCCGAGAGCTTCGCCGGAGATGGCGGAGCGGCCACGGCGGCGGTCCGCTGGCAGCCAAAGCAAGTCGCCTTCGACACCAGCGGCGATCTCTATATTGGCGGCGGCCATGCTTACCTGGTGCAAGAGGTCAACAGCGCCGGAATCATCAACACGGTTGCTGGGAACCCGCTCAATGGAAACTGGCAAACCTTCGGATACACCGGGGACGGCGGTCCGGCAACCAAGGCCACGCTAGACAATGACGGCTTGGCGGTTGATAACCAGGGATGCTTGTACATTGCCGACATTTTCAACAACGTGATTCGCGAAGTACCTTTAGAGACGAGCTGCCCGCCATTGAAATAGCGCAGGGGTCTATCGAGAGCGTCGAGCGGTGCCGATAGCGGAGAGCTTACTGGTTCAGCCGCTCGAGATGCCGGAAGCCGCTGGTGGCGGCAAAGAGAAGAATTGATAGGGTGGCGTTGTATCCGACGTGCACCAGAAAGCTGGATGCAACCGATTTGGTGACCGCGCGCACCGTGGTCAGCGCAATCCCAACCAGAAAAATGACCAGCACGGCCCAGGAATATCCCAACTGCGCGCCGTGGAGCAATCCGAAGAGCGCCGAAGTCAATAGAATGGCGGCGACCGTGCCCATGCGCCGGACGAGCACGGGATAAAGAAAGCCGCGAAAGAACAGCTCCTCCATGAACGGGGCGAGCGTAACCGCGATGATCGACATGATGCCGGCTTCGCGCGCGGTTTGAAAGAAGCGATCGATGGGCAGATGCTTAGGGATGGGCAGAAGCTGGCTCAGACCGATCAGAATGAAATAAACGACGACTCCAAGCAGCAAGAAATTGCTTGGGCGCGCGGGCCAGTTCCAGCGAATGGCACTGAAAAGTTCGCCGCCGCGAGAGCGCACAAGCCACCGCATTGCGGCAAAAACCACCGCGTAAATAATGAGCTGAGCGATCAACAGGATTTCCGGGACATCGGCGATCCGGGAAATTGGCAGTCGCTTGTAGAGCGTTAGGTGCGCGAGCCCGAGAATCGCAAGCGGCACGAGGGCCATGGCCGCGAAGATGATCCCAATCAGCTGCAGCAGATCGATCCCGCTCCAGATGGGGTTTTCAACAAGCGCTGGCGTGGCCAAGGGCACTGGTTCGGGTGTAAGGCCGGGTTCGGGCCACGAATTTTGCGGGGAAGACAAGAGTTTTGCCGGCCTGATCGGCTCATCTGACTTTACCGGAAAATCGAGAAAGATGCTGATTAGGAACGTTATGCTTTGGCGCCAGCAGCAGTTAAGCCTGGTCTTTGGGCTGGGGACATCCGGCGGCGGTGCGGGAAGTCTGGAAACTCCGGCGTTGCGAACGACGCTAGTGGTTGGTAAGATTGTCTTACCATGCAAACCAAGGTTTCTACTAAAGGGCAGGTGGTGCTTCCCGGGCCGCTGAGGAGACGGCTGGATATTCGCGCGGGCGATCCTTTGGAGGCCGAAATCGAAGACGGCCGGATTGTATTGACGCCCCGCGCGAAACGGCCGCACCGAGTCAAGGTTGTAACGGATCCGGTCACCGGACTGCCGGCACTGAGCGCGGGCTCGACCGCTCCTGAGTTGAGCAGCAAGGAAGTGGAAGAAATCCTCGCCAACTTTCCATGACGTACCTGCTGGATGTGAATGCTCTGGTCGCGTTGGGGTTCATGAACCACGAATTCCACGACCGAGTTGCCCGTTGGGTGCGATCACAAAGAGAACACACGCTGGCGACCTGCTCGATCACCGAACTGGGGTTTGCGCGGGTTCTTGCGCAGGCTCCCGCCTACGGATTTACCGTTACTCAGGCACGAGCGCTGTTGCTGCGAATGAAAGAGGCACGCGCACCGCGTTTCGTATTTATCGCAGACCAGCACGATCTGTCGCAGCTTCCGGCGTGGGTCAAAACGCCGCGACAAATTACCGATGGGCATCTGGCCAAGCTGGCAAGCGCGAATGGCGCGGTGCTTGCTACGTTGGACGAGAAGATTCCGGGGGCGTGGCGGATAGCGAGGTGACGTTGGCCATGGACTGGATCGAAGAGGTCAGGCCCCGGCCTCGATTGCCGAACAAATGTGAAATTGAGGCGGAGCTGTTGTGGGTGCGCAGCCCACTTGACCGAAACTTGAGAGTATCATTCTCGTTGTGGAGCTCGGCGAGGTCAGGAGGCGTCTTCAGCGGGCACCTTGGGGAGTCTTCCCGTCGGTCGTTATTCTGGCCGACGTCGCGATGGCCAAAAACCACCCTTCCTTCGGCGCAGCCAAGGCGGGGGATGCCAAAGCTGCTGAGTCTGTGGCTGATGATACGCTAGCAGTCGCCGGAGTCGAGCCGGTACGACTGCTGATCAGCAATGCGCGCCCGTATCTGCTCCCTGTCCACGCAGTGGAGGTTATCGGCATGAATGCTATACCGAAGGCCTTCGCGAGGAGGCTGGGACAACGTTTAGAGCTGCCGGTCGCGAGTGGGATCATCCAGATGAATCGGGTCAGCCACACAGGAGCTGACGGCTACCACAGACTTGCATTTCCACCGGTCTTTGAAGGGGATGTAGAAGCTGTCGATTATTTACTCATCGACGATTTTGTGGGACAAGGTGGTACCCTGGCAAATCTTCGCGGGTATCTCGAGAGCAACAACGGCCGCGTCCTTGGCGCTGTGACACTCACAGGCAAGGCCTATTCGGCCGGTTTGCGACTAACACAGGAAACACTTGGAGCCTTAAGGGAGAAACATGGCGAGAAACTTGAAAAATGGTGGATTACCACTTTCGGCTACGGCTTTGACCGACTCACTGAGTCTGAGGCGAGATACCTCATCAGGTCCGACGATGCTGACAGAGCATCAGCGAGAATTATTGAGGCAAGGAGAGCTGGAGATTGACCAAGTCCTTGAGGAAAGTGACGAAATACTACCTGTCAAGTATTCGATCACCAGTTACGGGGTCGATTACCCGGTAGACAGCTTAGTGACTCGAGTATTGGCGGGCGACATCATCGTCCCGAAGTTCCAGCGGGGGTATGTGTGGTCCTTACGGGAGGCGTCCAGGTTTGTTGAATCGCTTTTGCTTGGCCTTCCCGTTCCCAGTATCTTCTTGTCAAAGGAGGCATCGTCGCAGAAGCTTTTGGTAATAGACGGTCAACAGAGGCTCTTAACCTTGCGGTATTTCTATGAGGGAATGTGGCCTCTCACTAGGCGGGAGTTTGCGCTCAAGGGAATTGCGGGCAAGTTTGAGGGGCAGACTTACAAAACTCTGGCTGATGAAGATCGACGGCGCCTGGCAGACTCTATTATTCACGCGATAATCATCAAGCAGAACGAGCCATCCGACGACGAAAGTAGCATTTATCATGTCTTCGAGAGATTAAATACTAGTGGTGTATCCCTCACGGCACAAGAGATCCGGGCCGCAATCTACCACGGGCCTTTTAGCGATCTTTTGCGAGAGCTGAATACGGTGAAGCCGTGGCGGGCGATCTACGGGCCCACCAACAAGTTGATGCGGGATCAGGAACTCATTTTGAGGTTTCTTGCATTGAACTTCGACGCTGGTAAATATTCGCGACCGATGAAGGCATTTCTTAACACGTTCATGGGGAGGAACAGAATGCTGGAGCGATTATCGAAGAGGAAGCTCACGGATGCTTTCGTTCCGACTATCGAAGTTATCCACGAGGCGATCGGTGATCGCGCGTTTAGGCTGGCTCGAGTGCTAAACGCCGCGGTTTTTGATTCTGTCATGATCGGAGTCGCAAAGCGATTAGTTCGAGGACCCATATCAGACTACGAAACGCTTAGGATGCGATACTCAGAACTACTGAAGAACCCTAATTTCTTGGAAGTGGCCGAGCGGGCCACGGCGGACGAGGAGAGTGTCTCGCGGAGGCTGAGTCTGGCCACGACTTCATTCGCGAATATAGACTAAACCGACACTCGGACCTTAACCTCTAGCGCAGTACCTCTTCACGCGATCTCGCTCTCCACCTGCTTCGCACCGAACATTTCGGCGAGGGCCTGACCCGTGTACGATTTTTTATTTCGGGCGACCTGCTCGGGGGTGCCCTGGGCGACGATGCGGCCGCCGTCTTCGCCGCCTTCGGGGCCAAGATCGATGATCCAGTCGGCGTTGCGGATCACGTCCATGTTGTGCTCGATGATGATGATGGTGTTGCCAAGATCGGTAAGGCGGTGCAGAACTTCGAGCAGCTTTTTGACGTCGTCGAAGTGCAGGCCGGTGGTGGGCTCGTCGAGCAGGTAAAGAGTTTTGCCGGTCTGGCGCTTGCTCAACTCGCGCGCCAGCTTGATGCGCTGGGCTTCACCGCCGGAGAGCGTGACCGCCGACTGGCCGAGATGGAGATATCCTAGGCCGACATCGACTAGCGTCTGCAGCTTCTGCTTGACCTGGGGAATGTTTTCGAGAATCGGCAGCGCGTCGGAGGCCGGCATTTCGAGCAGATCGGCGATGGAATAGCCTTTGTACCGTACGGCTAGTGTTTCCTGGTTGTAACGTTTGCCGCCGCAGACCTCGCAGAGCACGTAAACATCGGGCAGAAAATTCATTTCGATGCGGCGCTGGCCTTCGCCCTGGCAGGCTTCGCAGCGTCCGCCGGAGACGTTGAAGGAAAAGCGTCCGGGCTTGTAGCCGCGCTCGCGCGATTCGGGCAGCATGGCGTAGAGATCGCGAATCTGGGAGAAGACGCCAGTGTAGGTCGCGGGATTGGAGCGCGGAGTACGGCCGATGGGCGATTGATCGATGCGAATGACCTTGTCGATATTTTCGGCACCCGAGATGGCCTTGTGCGCGCCCGGTTCTTCGCGCGATTTGTAAAGGCTGCGGGCGAGCGCGCGATAAAAAATGTCGTTGACCAGCGTGGATTTGCCGGAGCCGGAGACACCGGTAACGACGGTCATTACGCCGAGCGGAAAAGTGACGTCGAGATTCTTGAGATTGTTTTCGCGCGCGCCCAGTACCGTAATGGCTGCACCGTTGGTTTTGCGGCGCTCGTCGCGCATATCGATGCGGGCGCGCCCGGAGATGTAAGCGCCGGTGAGCGATTCGGGCACTTCCATGATTTCTTCGGGTGAGCCGTGAGCGACCAATTCGCCGCCGTGGCGTCCGGCGCCGGGACCCAGATCGATGACATAGTCGGCGCGGCGGATGGTTTCTTCATCGTGCTCGACGACGAGAACGGTGTTGCCGAGATCACGCAACTCGCCGAGCGCGTTTAAGAGGCGCGTGTTGTCGCGATGATGCAGGCCGATGGACGGTTCGTCGAGAACATAGAGCACGCCGCGAAGTTTTGAGCCGATTTGCGTGGCCAGGCGAATACGCTGGCCTTCGCCACCGGAAAGTGTTGCAGCAGAGCGGTCGAGAGAAATGTATCCGAGGCCGACGGCGTTCAAAAACTGCAGACGCTCGGCGATTTCGTGAACGATGCGGCCGGCGATGATGGCTTCGCGTCCGGTGAGGTTGATTTTGCGCGCGGCTTCGAGCGCGCGGGAGACAGGCAACGCAGTGAATTCGGCGATGGAAACGCCGTTGACTTTCACGGCGAGGCTTTCTGGCCGCAGACGCTGGCCATGGCAGACGGGGCAAACCGTCGCGGACATGTAATCCATCAGAAAATCGCGATAGCCTTCGGAGGTGGAGTCGTCGAGCGCACGCTTGAGATAAGCGAGGATGCCGACGAAGCCAGTTTTGCCTCCGCCGCGACTGCCTCCGCCGCGTCCGGACTCGCCGTAGAGAAAAAGATTCTGCAGCTTCTCCGGCAGCTTTTCGAACGGCGTCGCGAGATTGACGCCATAAGCTTCCGCGGTGAGCTGAATCATGTGAATGAGATTTTGCGAAGCCGACCCGGGGCCGAGCGCGCCCTCGAGCAGCGGCTTTGACCAGTCGTTGATGACTTTCGCCGGATCGAAATCATACTTGCTGCCCAGACCGTGACACTCGGGGCACGCGCCGTACATGCTGTTGAAGGAAAACGAACGCGGCTCAAGCTGCGGAACGTTGACTCCACAATCCGGGCACGCGAGTTTTTCCGAGTAAAGCGTTTCTTCTCCACCGACCACCGCGACCTGAACGAGGCCGCCGGCCAACTTCATGGCAAGACCGATCGAAAGGCTCAGACGGTGGTCGACGCCGGGCTTGACCAGCAACCGGTCGACGACAACCTCGATGGTGTGATTTTTGCGTTTGTCGAGTTGAATTTCGTCCTCAAGGTTGACCAGCTCGCCGTCAATGCGGGCGCGGGTGTATCCGTGCTGGACGAGGTTTTCCATCTCTTTTTTGAACTCGCCTTTGCGGCCGCGGACGATGGGCGCGAGAACCATGACTCTTTCATCCGCAGGCAACGCCATGACGCGTTGCACAATCTGATCTGCGGACTGGCGCGAGATGGCGCGTCCGCACTTGGGGCAGTGCGGAATGCCGATGGACGAATAAAGGAGGCGGAGGTAATCGTAAATTTCGGTGATGGTACCGACGGTCGAGCGCGGGCTGCGGCTGGTGGTTTTCTGTTCGATTGAGATCGATGGGCTCAGGCCGTCGATGGCATCAACGTCGGGGCGCTCCATCTGGTCGAGAAACTGGCGGGCATACGCCGATAAAGTCTCGACGTAGCGGCGCTGGCCCTCGGCGTAAATCGTGTCGAATGCTAGAGATGACTTACCCGACCCGCTCAGCCCGGTGATGACCGTCAGGCTGTTCCGGGGAATCTCGACGTTGATGTTTTTCAGGTTGTGCTGGCGCGCCCCGCGCACCGAAATTCTGGTAATTGGCATGAAAATCGACAGTAATGCCCTTCCGTAACGTGGACGGGGGCATCAGAAATGTTCGAAAGTGAAGGTACGCACTTCTACTCACGTATCTTAGTTGCTAACAGAGGCAAGCGTCAACGAGGGTACAGTGGGCGTGGAGCAGGCTGGACGGGTTGAAGCACAGCCAGTTCGAGGAAAATGCTCTGCTGCGGGGTGCAATATTTTCGTCATTCATAAAGGACCGAACTTGGGCGGCGTGATCACCACTTTTGTATTCTTTTCCACCATCCTCGGCAGTCTTAGCTTGGGAATTCTAGCCGCGTACGGAAGCGTAGTAGGAATTCTGCGATTGCTGGCTCCTGGTACGGCGACTCCGAAGCCGCAGCCGGTTCTGGTCCAGACTCGGGCCCACGCGGCAACCGCCAGCGGGGATTAGCGGCGACCCTGTTGCGCCGTCGTTAAAAATCTCACCGCACTAGCGTAACTTTCCGCTGTCCGCAGGCGCCAATTACCATTGTCGTCAAATAGCGAGCGCGCATGCAGATCCGACAGTTGGAAGCGGGAACAGTCCTCGCCACGGCAGTGTTATCTTCGGCCGTTATGGCCGTTTTGCGTTACATCTCCATGGTCGGCGTAACTAAGACGTTCGGTCGTTTCACCGGATGGACGTTTCTCATCCTCATGTCTGCATACTTTGTTGCAGCGCTGTTCGATCTTTTGGCTATTCCAGCCACAATGCTTTTGAGCATTTATCTTCTGACGACTTCTACCGACAAGAATCAATCGGCGTCAATGTGCGCGCTGCTCACATGCCTGGTGAGCGCGTGCAACCTTCTTTTTTGGTTGTTTTATTGCGGCGGAATTCCCGGCACCGCACAACGGCCGTTCCCATGAACCCAGTCGCGCCCCAACCGAGACGCTCTCTGCGCGGGCGGCTGCTGATCTTCTGCGCGGTTGCGTCAGTCCTCGCGGCGATCTCATTCGTCAACGGTAGTCTGGTGATCGCGGGATTTCTGGCCGGCCTCCCATTGATCGTTCTGGCCATTGCACCAGATGCCTTGCTGGTTGGGATCGCTCTGTTGATCGCCGATATCGTCGCGCCTCCGCAGGTATCGCGCAAGGTTGCGTTTGCTTTTGCGATTGGCGGACTGGCGGTTGCCCTGATCGCAGCGGCCGCGTGGTCTAACCATCAGCTCGATGAACAGATCCGCGCGCTGAATGGAGAAGATCGCGAGATGAGCGTGCCACTCGCCGGAACGCGCTTCATCGCGATTCAGTTTGTGAGCGTAGAGAAACAGCGCGGAAAGCGACGAGCCGATGCGCTGGCGCCTGTCCGCGTCCGCCAGAAGGAAGACTCAACGACGGGTGCGGTTCCACCTCCAGCGCAAAAACAGTTCTGCGAAGATCTATGCCTGCATCTGCTTTTCGAAAAGCTTGCCGACGACGTCCTCGTGTCATCGGTCACGACGTACGACACCGGCTCCACGCCGCCGGATTTGGAAGAAGTCGGCATGCGATTTCATTTGGAGCAGCAACGCCCGTGTCTGTCATCGGCTGCCAGAACCGGCGGATTGCCGGCCTACCGGGCGCTTGCGTTTGGCACCGAGCCGAATTTTGACGGCTATATAAAAGATCGAATCTCTGCCGGCCAATGCGTGGTCGGCGAGCCGGCGCGATTGGCTGATGCGGCGATCATTCTGCAGTTGAACGGGAGGTTATACCCGCCGCCGGGCGAGTACTATCGGCCTTCCGCCAAGAATGCCCGCCAGTTGTTCTTTCCCCCAACCAGTGCAACCCGCCTGAGCATCTATCAGGTGCAGGACGGCACCGCGAACGAAGTCTTCCGTCAAACCCAGGTTGAAGCGTTCCCTTTATTGCCAGTTTTGCTGTTTGGGCCGGTCTTTACGGGCGAAGGCGGTATCGGCATAACCGAGGGATTGCTGCGGCACCACAAAGTTTACTCACCATACGCGCTGCGCGATGTACTCGGGTCGAAGCTGGGTTCGGATATTGTCCCGCTGACGAGGTAACAGCAACCTTATTGCTGTTGACTTCCGCCTGGGTTCTGGCCGGGAGGATAAGCGCCCGGAGGCATACCCGGCATGCCCGGAGGGAATCCAGGCCGCATGATGGGCTGATTGGGATTTTGCTGCTGCTGCTGTTGTTGCTGCTGCATTTCCTGCAGCATCTGTTCCGGCGACTTCACCTGCTGGTTGGCATCGGCGGGCTCTTCACCCTGGACGGTGGCGGTGTTGTCCCCGTTCTGATCGTCGGTGTTGTCGGTCTGATCGTCGGTTTGATCATCTGCGGTATCGTCATCCGATTGGGCGTCGGAATCGTCGGTGGCTTGCTGTGGCGCGGCAGTTGGCACCGGCATGCCCGGGCGACCCGGGAACGGACGTCCCATAGGCGCGGGAGAAACATTGTTGCCCTGGTACGCAGACGCGGTTTCGGTCGGACTAGAATCGGCGCCCGAGCCAGCGCTCTTGGCGATGAGCATGATCTTAGCTACGGCCTGCGGATCGCTCTCAGAGCCGAGAACCACATAGTTGTAGTGCGACCCATAAAGAAGATCCGACAGTACGTCGCGCGCCGGGCCCGGACCGAATGTCCCAACCACGCGTTCGCTGGCGTTGCCGGGCAATTCAATTTCCGCACCGGTGAGTTTCTGCACCGACTTCAGAATGTCGCCCAGTGTTGAGTTACGGGCAATGATGGATAGTTGGCCGTTCTGAAACGTGACGCGAGCGGGAACCGCGGCTGATTGTTCAAGAGTTGCTGGAGGCGCGGGCGCAACCTGGGCAGGCACGGTAACCGTTTGCGGCTTGGCGGCGGTCCGGTGAGTAGAGTTGGCTGCAGCCAGCACGGTAGCCGGCAGGCTGGCAATTACGACGACGAAAATGAAGCCGCGTTTCATTGTTCAAGAACTACAAGGTAACAACCGCTCGCAACACCACCTGCCAAAGTTCCACTTGTTAGAAGAACGCCCGACACGAGCGATCTTGCAACTAACCGATTCTACGCCGATTTTACCACCGCACGCATAGCGCCGGGCAGGAGAAAAACACCCACCTACAACCGAAGTTTTGTCGCTGTATTCGTCTGAAAACACTGGCCCTCCGGCTATTGGCGGGGCGCGTAGTAGCCTTTGCGCGCGCGCACCTGCAAACCCTTATTGAGGGCGGTGATTTGAATCGGACGGTACTGGCCATTGGCCGCGAAATCGGCTGGATGGTAAGAAATCTCGTACTGGCTGCGCAACTCGTCTTCAATGGCCGCGAATGAGTTCTTGATGTCCTTCATCTTGAAAGGAAAAAAAGCCCGTCCGCCGGTCGCATCAGCCAGTTGCTCGAGCACGCGGTCGCCGCGTAGCACCAGGCCGCTGTCGTCGGTTGAAATCGCATAAATAATGACTTCTGCGCGCTGCGCGATCTCGATGGCCTGAGCCTGCGTGACCTGGCTCTGATTGTCTTCCCCATCGCTCACCAGCACAATGGCGCGGCGCTGCGGCCGGTCATTCTCCGGCTTCGCCAGCCGCTGTTTGCAGGCGTCATAAATTGCGTCGTAGATCGCCGTACCGCCGCCGTTGTGCAGTTTCTGCACTCCCGCGGCCAGCAGCGCCGGATTATCGGTGTAATCCTGCGTGATGTGCGGCTCCTGATTGAAGCCCATTACAAACGCCTGATCGAATTTTGGGCGGATGGTGTTCTGCAGAAATCCAATGACCGCCTGCTGCTCGAAGTCAAAACGGCTGCGCACCGAACCGCTGGTATCAACCAACAATCCCAGGTTAAGCGGCAAGCCAGTCTGGTGCTGAAAATTGGCGATCGATTGCGGTGGCTTGTTGTCGTCTAGTATCGAGAAATCGCTTTGCGTCAGATCGCGGACAAACTTCCCGTGCTTGTCGGTGGCGATGAAAATTAGGTGAACTTCGTCGACCCGCTTTTTGATGGTGACGACTGAATCGGAGTCGGTCGAATCAGCCGGTACTCCGCTTGGCACAGGCACGGCCGCCGAAACTGCAGCGGGCGAGGCAAGCGCATTGGCAAAAGCGGGGACGCCGGTCTGAGCCTGCGACCACATCGCCAGCATCAGAAAAATCAGAACCGCACCTGATTTCGCCCAGTTCATAGCCGAATCCGTCATCCTCAACTACAAACCCGCACACCGCCTATTAGATGCTCAGATTTCGTGAAAGTGCCCGCGAGATAAGGCATTCACTATACAGACTTTAGGAGCGCCAGGGCTACCGTGCCAAGTTACAAAAGCAGCACACGGAGGGTCATGGCCGGAGGATGGACGGCTTGGCGTGAGAGCTATCCGATCAGCCGAAAAACCAAGCGAAAAAATTCAGAAGCGGTACATGAGGGTAAAGCCGGCAAACAGGCTCATGAAATGGTCGTTGGTTCCAGAATTCCCGGGTACCGAGGTTTGGTGGGATTGGTAGATGCCGAGCGTCTGATGGTAAAAAAAATGGCGGTGCAGCGCCGGGGACGGCAGCCAGAGGCTGAATTCCGGACCTTGCGAGCCATTCTGATGGTCGTCGCCCGCGAAGACGTAAAGCAGTTGCGCGCGAGCGGACAAATCTTCTCCGAAGAAATCCTTGCCCCCACCGATCGCCGGCCGCCATGCTTGCTTCGAATAAACGTTGGCGGTCAGTTGATTCCACTGTCCGCCTCCACCCGCAAACCAGTCGCGCTTTACGCGAACAAAAGCCCGGGCTTGAAAGTATGCGTCGTAGCCGGAGTCCGACGTGGTTTTGTGCGCGTCGTCGGCTGAAATTTCTGCCACTGCGAGAAACTTTGCCATCTCTAGATTGACGCCGGCGCCCACGTTCGCCGCTGCCGGATCGTATCCACCGTGCAGAAGCGACAGCCCACCTTCGAAAATCGGTCGCGGCCACGGCGAATAGCTCGGCAGATCCTCTCTAACGGAAGGAGACGATTGGGGAACAGCGACTACCGCAGGCGACGGCGTGCTCGCGGAAACTCCATTGGAACTCATTGCCGCGTTCGCAGGCGAAGTCGAGGACGCTGTCAAAACCACAGCAGGATTCGGCGTTCCTGGCATGTTCGCGATTTGCTGCGCAACGCTGGCTGCAACCAGTACTGCCGGCAGCACCAACAGCAACGCCAAATGTGGGATAGATCTCGTATTGCGCCTCGCCAAAGCGGCCGCTATTCGCGCTTTCTGGGGCACAAACCAACGATTGCCTGTGAGTATCATCGGCGTGGGCAGGAAAAGGCGTGAGGCCCGTAGGGACGTGCTTGGACCAGAGATGAAAGTCCCCTAAATCAGGGGAGGTGGGGAAGGACTGAACTCTCTAAAACTGACACCGGGCTGCGCCCTCATGCCCGATCCAATGCCATCCACATAGCGTCATAGCAATCGGTCAGCCATCTTTTCGCAGAACCCGGCAAGCTATCTCTGTGTAAACAGAAGCGGAGTCGTGCGGTTCGGAAGCCCGGGATGGCGCCGACGTAAAGTTTTTTCAAATTGACTGAAAAGGCTTGCGTGGCAAGGGTTTTAGGGCAGCGACTGTGTCAGCGCCGGGCTAATACACTGGCGGTTGGCTCGTTTGTCTTTAACAGGAGCATTCCGACTCTGCCCGCCTCCGGATCGCTGACCGCTTCGCTCACGACATCCGGAAGCGCACCGCTCGCCGCGGAAATGTTGGCGTGAAATTCCGCGGTTCCCGCCCGGCCGAAAATCAACACTGCATCCGGATCTACGGCACGCAGGTCATCTTCGACCAAGTCACTTTGACCCGCGTGCGGCAGTTCCGGGCTGAACGCAATTATTTGGCATCCGGCAAAATAGCTGGCGTAGATTCCCGCTTCCCAGCCGACTCCCTGCTCCGGATAAGGCCCAGCGCCGATCACCGCCAGCCTTTTGCACTGGCCTCTGCTAGGTTTTTGTGCAGCGTCATAACAACTGGTTTGAAAGTCGCGCCGCAGGCTGCGAAATGGGGACGCATGATAGAACAGTGACAGTACCGTACCGGATGCGACCAACACAAAAGCCACCACTCGCAGACGAGAGAACTTACCGCCTTCAGCATACCCGGCCCGGCCCGGCACCGCGAAAGGCACCGCTACCGCGATCAGCAGCGGAATGATCGGAAACAAGTACCTCCCATCGAAAACCAGCATGCAGTAGGCGCCAATAAGACTGGCCGCGCTGGCTAGCACAATCCACAACAACCTGGCTTCCGGCCTGCGCTTTGTGCCGACGCCGGTGCATCCCCAACAAACTGCCACAACCAGCGTCAGAACCCCGCCCGGCGTGATCAGAATGACGAGTTCTTTCAATGCTTGCGGCAGGTTTTCTCGCTCTCGCCCTAGCACCATCCGCACCGACTCCGCTGCTTCCAGTTTCGTCTGCCACAGCGGCGAGTGCGGGGGCAAGTTGTCGGCCACCATGTCGCGGTCAAAGTCCTGCGAAGTGTCGCGCAGCACGCTCAGATGCTTTGGTCCGGCATCAACCGCCTCGCGCGCCCGCTCATCCAGCAAATTCCACTTCGACTGATAGCCCGCGGTGAACACGCCATACTTCGTCTTAAGCGCGAAGCCCCAGCAGGTCCAGATCATGAACGGAATAGCCAACGCGGCGATCGCTCGCAACCCCATAACGCGGCGATTTCTTCTCGGGGAGATCGCGCACGCCAGGAGCGTAGGAACCATGAGCCACGGAAAAGCAATCGCCTTTGCAAGGAACGCCAGGCCGTGCCATACGCCTACCTTAAGCCAACGCTCTGCAGTGGGAGCTCGCAGACAATGTAACAACACCGTGAAATAAGCCAGCACGATTGCCGTCAGCAGAAAATCCGCGCCAATAAAGAAAACCGAAAATGCGACTACCCCTCGCGCCAGGGTAAACCACAACACGGCAGCCGCAGCCAGCGCCCGTGATCGCCAAAGCGAAAACGTTAAGCGGTAGAGCAGCGGCAGGCACAGAAGAAACGCGCCGATGCTTGCCAACCTTCCCAGCAACGTGAAATCACCAGAAACCCCTGACAGCCCCGCGATCAGCCACGAAATCAACGGGCTCCAATATCCATTCAGCGATCCCGAAAAATCTCCCCGTGCCAGGTGTCGAGCAATACCTATATAAGAAATCGCGTCGTAGTTAATATTGTGCGACGTGAAACGCCAGAACCAGACGATTTGAAAGGCCCAGTTTGCGCCGGCCGCCGCGAGCAATGCGATAGCAAGACGTTTCTCTCTGCGTTGCTGGGTAGCCTTGGGCTCACCGGAGTGAACTACTCTCAGCGTTGTCGATGGAGTCGCGGCCAGTGCCATCTCAGACGCTCCTCGATCGTATGAAAGTGAATCGCTCCTTGAGGTTGAGAAACGGCCGCTCCAGAAAACGGTATGAAATCGCCGATAGCACGATCGTTCCCGCCAGTCCGACGATCAGGATCGCGACTGCCCGCGCGATTAAATTCGCAACTCCCATCGGCGTCTGCATCGCCGCTCGTTGCACGTCGGTCGGCCAGATCGCCGGGCCAACCAGGTTCAGCACGAGCATATGAAATACATACAGCCCGTAAGAAATTTTCCCCAGATAAACCAACGGCTTGGGCAACAACGCTGACGACACCCCAAGGAACGCCATCAGCAGCAACAGCGACCCCATCGCGACCATCGCATATCCCGTGACCCACCAAGCCGGCGAAGGAAGCGCGCCGGCAAAATCAACGTGGAACACAAAGTTGGCAGCCAGCCAACACCCGACGCCGGCTCCCAGCAGTGCAATTCGCGAAAAACTCTTGAGCCGCACCATGCGCCCATGCACCGCCAGCGCCAGCAGTGCCCCTAAAGCAAAAAACTGAAACTGCACCACGCTGTTAAACCGCGCCGAACCGGCCGTGTGCGGCCCTTGCTGTGCCAGCCAATAAAGGCACGCATACGACACCGGCAGGATGGCAAGCGAGATCCGACGGATCCAGCGCTCGCCGCCAAGTTTCGCAATCCACGGCCATAACAGGTAAAACTGCTCTTCGACTGATACACTCCACAACGGCCAGATGGGACTCTCCGACAACATACCCGCCCGGCCCGCTACATACCAATTGCCCGCCAGAAAAAGAAAGCAAACAACCGCCCGCGCTTCCAATCGATAGGCCGGAACAAAAGCGCTCAGCACAACTCCGAGCGAAAGAAACGCAAAGTACAACGGCCAGATCCGCAGCACCCGCCGCGCATAGAACGACCGAACATGTACCGTTCCCGTCAGCTTGCGCTCCCGCAGCAAAAGTTCGGTGATCAGATACGAACTGAGCAGAAAAAACAGGCAGACGCCGAAGCTCCCCGCGTCGCGCACTCTGGTTTCATAGAGCGCCAGCCGCGCCATCGTGCCGGAATGCCGCCCCACATCGAACGCAGGCAAGCCGTGATAGAAAAATACGCTGAGAAACGCGAAGAACCGCAAGACATCGAGCTCGGGGCGATAAAAGTGCGCTGGCGCAGGTCGTGGCACAATCTTGACCTGCTGCAGCGGCGCCTCTTGCGCCCGCTCCATGATTTTTGTCGCCGCGCTACTCATGCTTGCAAAAATTGTAGCCGCCGTCCGGCGCGATTCGAGCGTCCGACGCGCAACAGGGTATTAGCTTGTTTGATTCGATTCTGAGAGAATGCCGTGAACCTTATGCCAAAACCAAAAGTCGCGCCCGCGCGCTGCAGTTGGGCGCGTGACGAGCTTTCCGCCGCTTACCACGACAAAGAATGGGGAGTGCCCACCCACAACGACCGCAAGTTGTTTGAGTTCTTGCTGCTCGAAGGCGCCCAGGTCGGCCTCAGTTGGGACACCATTCTGAAGAAGCGCGGGAATTATCGCGCCGCCTTCGACGGCTTCAATCCGAAAAAAATCGCTCGTTACTCGCCAAAGAAAATCGAGGCCCTGATGCGCGACCCCGGCATCGTGCGCAACCGCCTCAAAATTGAATCGGCAGTGAAAAACGCCAGGGCATTTCTTAAGGTGCAACACGAGTTTGGCTCGTTCGACGCCTACATCTGGCAATTTGTGGCTGGCAAACCCATCCGCAATCGCTGGAAATCGCTCAAGCAGTTGCCCGCTCGCACGCCGCAATCCGACGCCATGAGCAAAGACCTGAAGAAGCGCGGCTTCAGCTTCGTCGGCAGCACCATCTGTTACGCCTTCATGCAGGCCATGGGAC
>DASVWZ010000168.1:0-2089 GCA_036392935.1 Terriglobales bacterium
TTCCGGAGCTCTTCGCTCAACCAAAGCGCCAGAGACACCCGAGTCCCAGTTCTAGGTTGTTCAACTGGTCAAGGTCGACTCCCAGGCTTCGTCCCTCATCCCGCCAGCGAAAGTCCTTTACCAAATTTGCCGAAGTTGTAATATAAACTCCACGCAGCTTCTCGAGTTGGTTCATCAACTCTTGGTTTTGCTGTTCGAGTCTTCTATTTTGCTCAATGAGTCGATCTGTTGTACTTATAGTGGACCCCGAAATTTAGACCACCCGATAAGTTAAGATTTCGACGAAGTCGTTGACGCAAGGGAGAGCGATGACAACGACAAGGAAACGCTACAGTGCGAAGTTCAAGGCGCGGGTGGCAGTCGAGGCAATTCGCGGTGAGAAGACGCTGAGCCAATTGGCAGCGCAATTCCAACTGCATCCGGTGCAGATTGCGCAGTGGAGGAAGGCGGCCCTGGAGCAACTGCAAGAATCCTTTGTGGATGGTCGTAGCCGAAAAGCTGGGGACAGTGAGTTCGATTGCGAGGCGCTGTACGAGCAGATTGGCCGGCTCAAGATGGAGTTGGAGTGGGTGAAAAAAAAAGCTGGCCTGCTGGGATGAAGATCGGCGCAGCTGGATAGAACCGGAACATCCGGTCATCAGCGTGCGGCGGCAGTGTGCCTTGCTGGGAGTGAGCCGAGCGAGCCTGTACTACGAGCCTGTCGAAGAGAGCCAGGAGAATTTGAGACTGATGCGATTAATCGATCGGCAGTACACGCGAGCCCCGTTCTATGGCAGCCGACGAATGACGGCGTGGTTGCAAACCCAGGGGCACCGGGTGAATCGGAAGCGAGTGGCACGACTGATGCGGATCATGGGCATCGAGGCAGTGTACGCCAAGCCGAAACTGAGCCAGCCGGGAGAGGGGCACAAGATCTACCCATATCTATTGAAGGGGTTGAAGATTGAGCGGTGCAATCAGGTCTGGTCCAGCGATATCACTTACATCCCCATGGCCCAGGGTTTTGTCTACCTGGTGGCGGTCATGGACTGGTTCAGCCGGTTTGTATTGAGCTGGGCGATCTCGCTGACGATGGACGTGGAATTCTGTTTGGAGGCCTTGGGGAGGGCGCTGCGCCAGAGTCGCCCGGAAATCTTCAATAGCGATCAAGGATCGCAGTTCACCAGTGAACAGTTTCTGAACCAGCTGGAGGGACGTCGCATCGCGATCAGCATGGATGGGCGGGGACGATGCCTGGACAACATTTTCATCGAGCGCTTGTGGCGTTCGCTGAAGTACGAGGAGATATACCTGAAGGACTACCAAACGGTGCCGGAAGCGCACAGGGGAATTGAGAAATATTTTCAGTTTTACAACTACGAACGATTACATCAGAGCCTGAATTATCAGACGCCGTCGGCGATCTATGGAGGGTGAGATGGAAGAGCGAAACGAAGCGAGCAGCGAAAGGGCGGTGGAAAAGCCGCTCCGCGGAAAAGTCCAAAGAACGGACTTTTCCACCTCGCTTGGAAATCCGCAAAAACCGCGGATTCCCACTTTCCCACCGCCCCGACGGCTGCTGGTGATCTCTTATCCAGAAGAGCTGGAGAACAAACAACCTCAAACCCCGACATCGTCCGAGATTAACTTATTGCAGCGCAAAAATGGTCTTGACAATGGGGTCCACCTTCCTGACCCCGATGGAGAGATTGTATAAGTTTCGCCGCCCGGGCCGGGCCAGGTTGAATTTAACGCGAGAAGACTAGCATGAAAAGCCAACCAGCGAACAAAGCCCCCAAAGACAAAAAGCAAAGCAAGAAAACTAGTGGCAAGACAACGCCGGCCAAGTGGGATGAGATGAACCGCAAGCAGCGGCGGGAGATGATGCGTAAGATGCAGAGCGAAGATCTCAACTTGGAGGTGGTGCATCCTCACGCTGCGGGCATTGATATCGGCAATGAATCTCACTATGTTAGCGGTACCGCCGAGCCTCGACCCGCAACCGGTGCGATGCTTTGGCTGCACGACCGCCGAGCTGAAGAAGATGGCCGAGTGGCTGACACAATCCGGCATTCGCACCGTCGCGCTGCAATCTACCGGAGTGGATTGG
>DASVWZ010000169.1:0-48637 GCA_036392935.1 Terriglobales bacterium
CTCCTCCACGAACTGCTTGCGTTTCTCCACCACTCCGCTCACTTTCCAAGGCATGCTTTGTTCTAGCCGCCTTCTGTGAACGGACCAAACTGTCAACCATCTCCCCGGTCTGTTTTGTCAATTATGTCCCCGGTTTGGACCGGCTATTGCGGCACGAGTAAACTCGTGCCCTTCCCGAACGACCTACTTTCCCATCGCACGCTTGCGGGTGAGGACGGTTTCGAGCGCGGCGTGCGTGTCTTTGGGCAAATGATAGGACTCATTGTCGGAAGGGTATTGATGTGACGTCACATCGGCGCGGAATGCCTGCACGGCTTGGGTGATGGTGGCCGCGGCGTCGCCGTAATGGCGGACGAATTTTGCGGTGTGGCCAAAGGTGAGATTCAACATGTCGTGGAAGACGAGTACCTGGCCATCGCAATCTGGGCCAGCGCCAATGCCGATAGTAGGGGCGTGGACTTCATCGGTGATCATGGCGGCGACTTCGCGAGGAATTCCTTCGAGATAAATGCAGGCTACGCCGGCGCGGTCGAGGGCAGTGGCATCGCGCATGAGTTGTTCGATGTCGCCGAGGGTCTTGCCCTGCACCTTGTATCCGCCCATGACGTTGACAGACTGCGGAGTGAGGCCAATGTGGCCTGCGACAGGAATTTCGGCGTCGATGACGAGGCGGATCAGGTCGGCGCGCTTTTCTCCGCCTTCGATTTTGACGGCTTCGGCGCCGGCTTCTTTCACAAAGCGGGCAGCGTTGCGAACGGCTTCGTCGACACCGAGGTGATAGGAACCGTAGGGCATGTCGGCAATGAGAAATCCATGCTTCACACCGCGGCGCACGGCGCGGGTGTGGTGGAGCATTTCATCGACGGTGACGGACAGCGTGTTGTCATAGCCGAGCATGGTCATGGCCAGCGAATCGCCGACGAGGATGACGTCTATGGCGGCTTCGTCAACAAGCCGGGCGCTGGCGTAGTCGTAGGCGGTGAGACAGGTGATGGGTCCGTGATGAAGCTTTTTTTCGTGGAGAGTTGCGACTGTGATCTTGTGGCGAGGTTCGCCGATGGGCGTGAGACTCATTGTTCCTCCAGTGCCCCTCCGCAACGAGGCGGATAGAGCCTGATACCAACAAGCAAATTCTACGCCCGGCGGCCTCCAAATATCCACTAAGACAAGTGATGCCGAATCAGAGAGTTATGGACCTAGCGCCAGCCCGACGGGAGCGAACGGGGGGAATGCGCTACCCTTTTTGGGATGGCGCGAACGCTGGTTGATCATCTCGGAAAATTTCTTGAGCTCGGGGATGAGATCGCTTACGTGCAACCACATGGATATCGCGCGGTGCGATGGAGTTATCGGCGGGTGGCGCAGATGGCATTTCGACTTGCGCGGGAACTGGAAGCGCGCGGGATTGCGAAGGGCGATCGCGTTTTTCTGTGGGGACCGAACTCGGCGGAATGGGTGAGCGTTTTTTGGGGATGCGCGCTGCGCGGGGCGATTGTGGTTCCGATGGACGAAGCTGCATCAGATGACTTTGCCCGGCGAGTTTATGAACAGGTGGGGGCGAAGCTGGTGGTGTGCTCCGGAAAGCACGTTGAGTTTGCTGGCTCGATCCTCAGGCTGGAACATCTACCGGAGGCTGTGAGTGGGCGGTCGAGCGAAAGATACATTCCAGCTGAGGTGTCGTCCGATGATCCGTTGGAGATTGTGTTTACATCGGGAACGACGGCGGATCCGAAAGGCGTGGTGATTACGCATGCGAATGTGCTGGCGAACCTAGCGCCGCTCGAAGCTGAGATTCAGAAATATATGAAGTATGAGTGCTTGGTGCATCCGGTGCGGTTTTTGAATCTGCTGCCGTTGAGCCACGTGTTTGGACAGTTCCTGGCAATGTTTCTACCGCCGCTGATAGGCGGAACGGTGATCTTTGAGGAGACGCTGAAGCCCGCGGATATTCTGGCGACGATTCGGCGGGAGCGGGTGTCGGTGCTGGTTGCGGTGCCACGAGTCCTGCAGTCACTGAAAGAGAAGATCGAGCGCGACGTGGAAGCGGAGGGATCGGGCAAGGAGTTCGCGCGGCTGTTCAAGTCTTCTCCTGGAAAACATTTTTTGCGGCGGTGGTGGATCTTTAGGCGGATTCATCGGCGATTTGGATGGAAGTTCTGGGCTTTTATTTCGGGCGGGGCGGCGCTCGACCGCGAGACAGAGGAATTCTGGGGACGATTGGGTTATGCGGTGATTCAAGGTTACGGGCTGACGGAGACAACTTCGATCGTGAGCGTGAATCATCCGTTTCGGCTGGGAAAAGGGTCGATCGGGAAGGTGCTGGCGGGGCGCGAAGTCAAACTGGCCGACGATGGCGAAATTCTGGTGCGCGGAGGCGGGGTCGCGGCGGGGTACTGGAGTGGCGATCGGCTGCAGCCGGTGGCGAGCGATGGGGGATGGTATGGAACCGGCGATGTGGGTGAGCTTGATGCCGCGGGGAATCTGTATTTCAAGGGACGCAAGAAAGAAGTTATTGTCACGCCGGCGGGGATGAATGTTTATCCCGGGGACCTGGAAGCGGCGCTGCGGGGGCAGCCGGGAGTCAAAGATGCCGTAGTCGTTGCGGTCGATCGCGGTGGAAATGCAGAGCCGTGCGCGGTAATGATTCTGCGGGATGGCGCGAGAGCGGAGGAAGTGGTAGAGCGGGCAAATGCGGGGCTGGCGGAATATCAGCGGATGAATCGCTGGCAGGTTTGGCCGGATGCGGATTTTCCGCGGACGTCGACGCAGAAGCCCAAGCGGAATGTGATTCAGCTGGCGGTTACAGAGTCGCTTAGCGGGCATGGTGCGGCCGCGACGCCGATGGCAGAGCTCATCGAGCGGATCACAGGACGGACAGCGCAGGTTTCGGAGGGATCGAATCTGGAGGGGGACCTGCGGCTGAGTTCGCTGGATCGCGTGGCGCTGCTTTCGGCGCTGGAAGACCGGTATCAGGTTGAGCTCAGCGAATCTCGATTTGCGGCGGCGACGACGGTGCGCGATCTGCAAGGGATGATTGCGGGGAATGCGCCGGCGCGTGCGCAATATCATTTTCCACGCTGGACGCAGCATTGGCCGGTGACCTGGATTCGCTTGGCGTCGAATTATCTGTTGCTTCGGCCGGCAGTTTTTCTGCTGGGATGGCCACGGATTGAAGGGCGCGAAAATTTGTGCGGCGTGTCGGGGCCATTGCTGATCGTGTGCAATCACGTGACGGATATCGACGTTGGATTTGTGATGGCGGCGCTGCCGCATCGACTGGGCAACAGGCTGGCGACCGCAACGGGCGGCGAGGCGCTGGAAGCTTTGAGGGCGCCGGCGAAATCGCTGAAGGTTTTGGTTCGTGTTTATGACCGGGTGCGGTGGGCGCTGGGGGTGGCGCTGCTAAATCTTTTTCCGCTGCCGCGCGAGGCCGGGTTTCGCTCGAGCTTTCGCTTTGCGGGAGAAACGGTTGACCGCGGTTATAACATTCTCGTTTTCCCCGAGGGACGCGTGACCGAAGATGGTGCGACACGGCCGTTTCGCGGCGGCGTCGGATTGCTGACGGTTAATCTTGGGCTGCCGGTCGTGCCGATGCGGATCGACGGATTATTTGAGTTGAAACGAGCGGGGAAGAAATTCGCGCGGCCACGACAGATTCGAGTGCGGATCGGGAGGCCGGTGAAGTTTGCCCCGAATACTGCGCCGGATTCGATTGCGCGGGAACTGGAGAAACGCGTTGCGGAGTTGTAATGCGTAGGTATTCTCGGAAAGTCCGGTACATGAGACGTTGCCGCCAACGTCTCTACTGGGCCGCGGCGGTGGCGAGGGTTTCGACGGCGGCGAGGGTTGGGAGCAAATCCGCCGGCAAGCCGTGGCGTGCTTGCAGATATGCCGGGCTGTTGTATCTGATCCAGACCTTGCCCTGGGCATCTTCGGCGACAAGAATTTTGAGCGGCAGATCGATGGCGATCGAGGGCGCGGCGAGCATCAGCGGAGTGCCGGCTTTGGGGCTGCCGAAGATCAGGAGCTTCGTGGGCGTCATTTTCAGGCCGACTTTGGCGGCTTCGCCGCTGTGGTCGACAAGCGCGAAGAGTTGGACGCCTTTGGCTTGCAGGATATTCTTCAGCTTGTCGACGGTTTCGTCGACGGAATGATTGCTGGGTTTGGTAACAATGCCGTTTCCTTGTGACACGGAAGCCTCCACATGGGTTTGAGGATTTGAATTCGTAGAACTGTGAACTGATAACAAATAAACTGCCATGGCGAGGCCGATGAGCGCGAGAAAGACGGCGATAAGGACGGCCTGAGTTGAGGGACGGGTCGGAATCGGGCCGCCGCGCTTGAGTTCGTGGACGAGACGAAGATGATGCCATGCGGAAAAAAGATGCACGAGGACTCCGACGGCGATGAGCGCGGTCCCGAACCAGAGCGACAGGCCTCCGGAGGGAAGCGACGGCATGTGCTGGACGGTCTGGAGTTCCTGCAGGAATAGGCCAAAACGGGCGACGACAAAACCAAAGGCCATGAGCGCAAGGCCGGTGCGGATCCAGGCGAGGAACGTGCGCTCTGCGGCCAAAAGATCGCTAAGGGAGGGCTTCGAGTCGAAATGGGATGGTGTCGTCATCGTCGTTATTAACGGTTATGACGAAGCCGGGTGGAGTGATGACCAGTGGGCATCCCGAAATTGCCATTGGCCGTTGCGCTTTTCGACCACCCCGGTGAAATAGCCGGCCTCGTCGACGGTTTTGCCTTGGGTATCAACGCGGATTTCGTGCCACGATGTTCCGACCACGGCGAGAGCTGGTGTGAGCGGATCGATGCGCAGGTCGTCTCCCCAGAGAAGTTGCATGTGGTCGATGGTTTTGGCGAAAGCTTGAATGCCCTGCGTAGCGGCCTGACTGCTCGGAAACGCCATGGCGCCTTCAGATGCCATAAAGAACTCCGGCGAGTCGGCGAAGTATTTGCGCCAGGCGTTTGGGCCGTCTTGGGTTACGTCGTGACCGACAGTCAGGATGAATCTTGTGACGTCGTTCACGACCGCCTGCTTCTGGTCGGCGGACATTGGCGTATTAGAAGCGGGAGGGCGGGAGCAAGCAAAGGATGTGAGCAAGATTACGAGCAGAACGCATGGCGCAATACGCATGATTACCTCACGATCAGACGAAGCAAAAGAAGTGTACAACGTTGCGGTGAGTGACGCGCTGGCAGCATAGTGGATGTGATGAGGCTTGAATATCCGACATTGCGGGGAAGGCAGATTCGAGTAGAGCCGCTTGAACTTCGGCATGCGGATGGGTTGGTGGCGGCATCGGCGGGTGACAAGGAGCTGTATCAATGGAGTCCAGTGCCGCAGGGTAAAGACGAGGCTGTGGGTTACATCAAAACCGCGCTGGCTTGGCGAGATGCTGGGACAGCGGCGGCATTTGCGACGATTCGCGAGGACGATGATGCGGTGATTGGCTCGACCCGGTTTTTCAACCTGGAATTTTGGGCGTGGCCGCAGGGGCATGAGCGGCATGGACGAAAGGAACCGGATGCATGCGAGATCGGATACACCTGGCTGGCCGGTTCGGCGATTCGAACGGGGGCAAATACCGAAGCAAAGTTTTTGATGCTGGAGTACGCGTTTGAGACCTGGAGAGTGCTCCGGGTTTGTTTGCACACCGATGTTCGGAACTTACGATCGCGGGCGGCGATTGAGCGGATTGGCGGGAAGTTTGAAGGAGTTCTTCGGGCGCATCGCATGGCGGCGGATTTCATTGCGCGAGATTCAGCGCGGTTTTCAATAGTGGCAGCGGAGTGGGCGCCGGTGAAAGAAAAGTTGAAAGCGATGCTTGCAGGCAGAAAGACCTAACCGCAAAGTGCGCGAAGGATAAGGCTTCGAGCGAAAAGCTATCAGCCGCTGCGGAGCCATGGGCGCAAGGCATCGAGACGTTGCCGAGCAACGTCTCTACTTGGTCATGACGAGCTTGGCGATGGTGGCGAGCTGCATGTTCGATGTACCTTCGTAGATCTTGCCGATTTTCGAGTCGCGCCAGTATTTTTCGACGGGATAATCTTTGGTGAATCCGTAGCCGCCGTAGATTTCAATGGCCAGCGACGAGACGCGCTCGGCGACCTGCGAACAAAACAGTTTGGCCATGGCAGCTTCCTTGACGAATGGAACGCCGGCGTCTTTCATGCGAGCGGCGTTGTAGACCATGAGGCGGGCGGCTTCGATGTCGGTGGCCATTTGCGCGATCTGAAACTGGATGCCCTGGAAATCGGCGATAGGTTTGCCGAACTGCTTGCGCTCCTGCGCGTATTTGGCGGCGTACTCCCAAGCGCCGCGGGCGATGCCGAGCATCTGAGCGGCGATGCCGATGCGGCCTTCGTTCAAAGTTTCGATGGCGATCTTGTAGCCTTTACCGACTTCACCCAGGACGTTCGATTTGGGGACGCGGCAGTCTTCTAGAATGAGCTCGCAGGTAGAAGAAGCGCGAATGCCAAGCTTGTCTTCTTTTTTGCCGACGGTGAATCCGGAAAATGATTTTTCGATGATGAAGGCGGTGATGCCTTTGTAGCCGGCGGCGGGATCGACGGTAGCGAAGAGAATGAATACACCGGCTTCTTTGCCGTTTGTGATCCAGAGCTTGCGGCCGTTGAGAACGTAGTCGCCGCCTTTGAGTTCGGCGCGAGTCTGCAGAGCAAAGGCGTCGGAGCCGGAGCCAGCTTCGCTGAGAGCGTAGGCGCCGCAGGTGTCGGCGGCCATGCGAGGGAGATAGTGCTTTTTCTGGTCGTTGTTGGTCCAGCGCAGCAGAGCGTTGTTGACAAGAGTGTTTTGAACGTCGACGACTACGCCGGAGGATGCGTCGACGCGAGAGAGTTCTTCGACAGCGAGAATGGCCTCGAAGAATCTGCCTCCGCCGCCGCCGTACTGCTCGGGGATTTCGATACCCATAAGGCCGAGCTGGAAGAACTGCTTGATCAGGCCTTGATCGAAGACGCCTTTTTCGTCCATTTCCTTGACGAGCGGGCGAATTTTTTCTTCGGCGAACTGGCGGATGTTGTCGCGGAAGAGTTGCTCGTCTTCATTGATGGTGGTCAGCGGCGTGGCGACGGGCGATTGGATCAAGGTATCGGGCATTGGGTGACCTCCGGAGTCGAACTCAAAATTCTATCAGCGAACGAGCCTTGAAAGGGGGCCGGTGAACAGCAAAGAAAAAAGCTCAGCCAGGGAGAGCCCTGGCTGAGTTGGTAAATTGCTTCGTTGGATAGTTATTTGCCCGATACTTCAAACGCCAGGCCGGGTGTGCCCTGGAACGGCGCCCACTTCCCGTTACCGCGACAGAGCGATCCCTGGCAGCGAGCGGCATTGGGAGCAGGATCGATTTCATTGGTGTCGTCGACATCCCATACGGCTTGAATGTCCTCATCGTTGCCGTTGGTGGTCACGCTAACCCAGTATTGGACGTTGGCGGTGACCGGGATCCCGGTTTCGTCATACACGTGCGTGACGATACAGCAGGTGCCAGCGCCGGGAATATTTTGAACGGTCCAGGTGCGAAGCGCGGGGCCGGGAACTCCGTTGGCATCCTGGTTGAGATGCACCTGCACCTGATTAGTGCCGGAGATGTAGCCCAAAGCCAATCCGATGCTGGTGACGGTGGCGTTTGCCGTAGGAGTGAAGGCTGCGCCGTCCCACCATTCAAAGCCGCCAGGAGAACCCGGTCCGGAGATGATCGATCCTTCGCAACACCAGTAAGTAGCCTTGGGATAGGCAGTGCCGATGTTGCTGAAGATGGCCACCGGGCTGGAGGCATTCTTTTCGGCTGCGGCGGGCCGATCGCCCGAAGGATTATGGGGAACGATGGTTTTGCCATCGCGGAGGGTCGCGTTTTGTTGGGCGGCGGCCGAGGATACCAGGCTGGCCAGGGCCAGGATAAGGATTGCAACTACGAGGGTTTGGTTTGACTTTCTCATACTTATTCTTTCTCCTTGGGATCGCCGGCACTGCCCTAGCAGCCGGCAGTTTCGAAGTATATCCGATGGGCGAGATGGCGTGCTTTTTGGCAGCCCGGCGGGGATTTTTGGGCTCCGATCCGGTACCGAGGCCCGGTTTACGGGTACGGTTTGCGGGTAAGATAAAATGGTTAACATGGCTCAGGCAGCATCAGCGGTTACACGACGGCCGGCAGACGTGGTGCGACAGACGCCCGTGACGCAGGCACCCAACGGTATTTGCTATGCCGTGGCGGGTGAGGTGTCGGTTTCATCAAAAGACATTGAGAGGATGGTAGCTGCGGTCCCGGATGTGGCTGCATCGGCACTGCGGCGAAAGGCCTATTACTTCGTTCCGCTCACCGTGAACCAGGATGACGACACGGTGATCGCTGACCGCTACGATGTGACCTTGAGCGACAACGCGGTATGCCATCGCAATCTTGAGATTGGCGATTCGCAGTACGTATTTATTTCGACGCGGCTGATGGACGACAAGTTTTCGGTGGCGTTTGAGTTTTTTATCAATGTGGGCCACGCGATTGTCGAAGCCACGGGCGTGTCGCAGGCATTTGCCGATTTGGTATGGAAGCAGGTGGAAGGAAACGCGCGGGGGGAGACCTCGCTGGATGCGTGGGAGTCGCGCAAAGGGGCAACATCTTCGGGCGGCGATGCGGAGAAATTCAAGAACGATTATTTTGCGGCCGCGTTTTCGGATGCGATTTCGATTTATCTGTTGTCACTCTTTATCGACGTGGATTATTACGATCTGCGGGAGCGGGATTATCCGCTGCTGGCGCCGGGGCCACTGGCGGAGCGACTGCGAAAAGTGGCGGAACTCTTTCCGGCTAATCCAGGGTATGAGTTTGCAGTTTATTACAAGCGCAGAGGGTGAGAGCAACCAGCGTTTGGTCAGGGTTCGTGATTTAGGGTTCGGGTGGTTACGCAGCGGAAGATTGGGAGATCTTACCGACTGCTTTATTTCCATGAAGAAGCGTTCGCTACTGGTGCTCGCGGTTGTCGCGACAGCGGGATTGGCGTCTGCGCGTGAAGATGCCTGGCTCCAGGCCACGAGCCCGCATTTTACGGTCATCACGAACGGAAACGAGAGACAGGCGCGGCATGTGGCGGGGCAGTTTGAGCGCATGCGGACGGTGTTCCATGCGCGTTTTCCGGAAGTTGAGATCGATCCAGTCGCGCCGATCGTAGTCATTGCAGTGAGAGACCAGTCCGACATGCGAGCGATAGAGCCGGAGGCCTACCTGGCGAAGGGCTCGCTTGAGCTTGGAGGACTTTTTCTCCGCGCGCCGGACAAGAATTACGTCCTGATGCGCCTGGATGCGACTGGGGATTATCCGTTCCAGATTATTTATCATGAATACACCCATCTGATTCTCGGTAAAGGCGGGGAGTGGCTGCCGCTGTGGCTGAACGAGGGCACTGCGCAGTTTTACGAGACGACGGTCATTCACGACAAAGACGTGGTGATGGGGGATCCGTTGCCGCAAGCTCGCGATGTACTGCGCCATGACCGCTCGCTTCCGCTGCAGACACTGCTCGCTGTCGACCACAACTCACCTTATTACCATCGAGAGGATAAGGGTTCGATCTTTTACGCCGAATCGTGGGCGCTCACGCATTATCTGATCAACATGGACTGGCAGCAGCACACGCACCGAATTTCCGACTATCTCGACTTGGTGATGCAGAAGGTTGATTCGGTTACGGCGGCGACGCGCGCTTTTGGCGACCTTAACCAGTTACAGAAGCGATTGACCGAATATATTGGCCAGCCCGCGCTTTATCACTTCACCATGCCGATCGCCAACGGAATCGATGAGGCGACGTTCAAGGTTCAGCCGCTACCCCGCGCCGCAGGCGGACGCGTATCGCGCGGATTTTCTGGCCTACAACGGACGAGAGAGGGATGCGCGGGCATTGCTCGATCAGGTGATGAAAGATGCTCCGAGTAATGCGCTGGCCCGCGAGACCATGGGGTATATCGCCTTCAAGCAAGGACAGGTGGACGAAGCGCGGAAGTGGTACGGCGAGGCGGTAAAGCTCGATTCGCAGAGTTATCTGGCCCATTATTATTTTGCGGCGATGGCAATGAACGGGGGGGTGATGTCGCCGGACACAGAGAAGCAGGTCGAGGCAAGTTTAAAGGCTGCGATCAAGCTAAATCCGGCGTTTGCTCCACCATACGATCGGCTGGCAGTTTTTTATGGCATGCGGCGGGAGAACCTTGATGACGCGCACATGCTGAATTTGCAGGCGGTGCAGCTGGATCCGACGAATGTGGGTTATCGAATTAATACTGCCAGCGTCTTGCTTTATGCGGAACGGTACAACGACGCTTTGGCAGTGCTGCAGAATGCGCTGAAAATGCCGGCCAATCCGGCGGAGATCGCTACAATTCAAAACGAGATCGACAACATCCAGCAGGTGATGGAATCGCGAAAAGAAGCGGAAGAGCGGAATGAGCAGATCAAGCGAGAGATGAAGACGGAACTTTCGGCCAACCCAGTGGCAGAAACGGAGGCGTCGCAGACTGTGGATGATTCCGCTCCTGCGCCGGCCTTGAAGCGGCGGGATAATCTGCAGGGACCGCGTATCTCTGAGCGCGGAACAATCAAGCATGTGCAATGCTCGTATCCAGCGAACATGGATTTTGTATTCGATACTGGCGGACATGCGATCGCGTTACATTCTTCGAATTATTACAAGATTTCTTTCAGCGCACTGAATTTCACTCCCAGCTCAGACCTTAATCCGTGCTCGGATTTAGAGGGGATGAGGGCGCGGGTTGAGTATGTGGCTCCGTCGGGCGATGCGAAGGCCGGCGGGGTTATAGCGATTGAGATGATGAAGTAGAGCCCTCGCAATTCCTTCATTAGAAACCTTACAATCATCCATCCATGAAGGTTGCCGTCCGATCATTCGCAAAGATCAATCTAGGTCTACGCATAGGCGCGCTGCGGGCGGATGGGTATCACGAACTGCGGACGGCGTATCAGACAGTCGGGCTGCATGACGTGATTAGGGTGGAACTCAAGCGCGGATCGGGGATTGAAATTCGCTGTGATGATCCGCGCGTACCGAAAGATGAATCGAATACGTGTTATCGGATTGCAGAACTGGCCTTGGCGGCTCTGAAGGTTCGCGGCCGGGTTGTCGTCGAGATTGAAAAACGCTTGCCGGTGCAAGGAGGGTTGGGCGGGGCGTCGGGAAACGCGGTTTCGGCGCTGTTAGCTGTCGAACGTGCGGCGAAAAAAATTCTGCCCGACGAAGAGCGACTGAGGCTTGCGGCGGAAGTTGGATCTGATTTGCCGTTGTTCCTGGTTGGGGGAACGGTTCTTGGGGTGGGCCGGGGCGAGGAAGTTTATCCTCTGCCGGATTTACCGAGCATGGCTTGCGTGATCGCGACGCCGGAAATCGGGATTTCGACTCCTAAGGCATTCGCGGACTGGGATCGCGCAAAATTGACGGACGCTGACACGTCCGATAGAATGGTTAGGTTCGGTCGCGCGATTTCGGCGTGGCTGAGCGAGTTGCAACGGTTTCACTCCGGTGTCCCTGCAAGTGGCAGGGGCCGGGCCGAGACACCGCTTCTCGACCTTGTCCGTACCGGGATCGAAAACGACTTTGAAAAGGTCGTCTTTCCTCAGTATCCCGAACTAAGCATGGTCAAGAGCGCGCTCGAACGGACAGGGGCACTTTATGCTTCACTGTCAGGGTCGGGATCGGCGACGTACGGACTGTTCAGGGATACGAAAGCGGCCCGGGATGCTGCGGAAAAGCTGAGAAAGTCTGGCATTCCGGCGGTGGCAACGGCGACCCTAGCACGGTCACAGTATTGGAAGCGGATTTTTGGGTGATTCCAGATCGCAGATTTTCGATTGCAGAATAGGGTTCGCTTTTCGATCTGAAATCTGAAATCATAAATCTGCAACCCTGCTTGGGCCGTCGACTAATGGTAGGTCAAGTGCCTTTGGAGCACTTTGTCTAGGTTCGAATCCTAGCGGCCCAGCCAAAAAGCTGTCAGCTATCAGCCGTCGGCTCTCAGCTTGTGCGTAGTGTTGGAAACCAGACTGACAGCCAAAGGCTGACAGCTAAGAGCTAACCCATGGCAACTCTTGCAACAGCGGCGGAAAAAAAGACGCCGACGAGCCCCGAAGAGAAACTCGAGCGCAAGCCACAGCGCGCACGGGTGGACGACAAGTTCAAGATTTTCTCTGGCACGGCTAACGCACCCTTGGCCGACGAGATTTGCGCGTTTCTCGGCATGACGCGCGGGCAGGCCCAGGTGACGCGCTTCAGCGACGGCGAAGCGTATGTGCAACTGCAGGAGAATGTGCGCGGCGCGGATGTTTTTGTGGTGCAACCCACCTGCAACCCGGTGGATTCGCACCTGATGGAGTTGCTATTGATGATCGACGCCTTGAAGCGGGCGTCGGCGCGGCGGATTACGGCGGTGATTCCGTATTTCGGGTATGCGCGGCAGGACCGGAAAGACAAGCCTCGAGCGCCGATTTCTTCGAAGCTGGTGGCGGATCTGCTGACGACGGCGGGCGCGCAGCGGGCGTTGATTGTGGATTTGCACGCGCCGCAGTTGCAAGGATTTTTCAACATTCCGGTGGACCATCTGTTCGCTTCGCCGGTGCTCGTGGATTATTTCAGGAAGCTGAGTTTGCCGAACCTGACGGTGGTTTCGCCCGATGCCGGAGGCGTGGAGCGAGCGAGATTTTTCGCGAAGAAGATGGACGCAGCACTGGCGATCGTCGATAAACGCCGGGTGGAAATGAACGTTGCAGAGATCATGAATGTTATCGGCGATGTGAACGGACGGACTTGTTTGTTGATCGACGACTTGATCGATACGGCGGGCACGCTGGTCAAGACGGCGTCGGCTTTGATGGAAAATGGCGCGTCGGAGATTTATGCCTGCGCGTCGCATCCGGTGTTGTCGGGGCCGGCGGTTAAGAACCTGCACGATTCGGTAATCAAGCAGGTGGTGGTGACGAATACGATTCCGCTGAATGCAGCGGCGGCGCAGGAGCCGAAGATCAAGGTGCTTTCGATTGCCGGGCTGATCGGCCGTGCGATCCAGGCGAACCACGAAGAGACTTCAGTAAGCAAACTGTTTTTGTAGATAGGAATAAAGTTTATGGCGACAGCAACGGAAACAAACATTTTAGAAGCGACCCCGCGAACCGTGGGAACAAAGAATGACGCGCGACGGGTACGCAAACAGGGCAAAGTTCCGGGCATTCTCTATGGTGCAGGCGAGAGTGCAATCTCAGTGAGTCTGGATCCGCGGCAGATTTCACGCATTCTGCATTCGCAGACCGGCCACAATACGATTTTTGATCTGACCCTCGACGGCGGCAAAAGCAGCAAAGCCATGATTGTCGATTGGCAATATGAGCCGATCAAAGGGGCTTTATTGCACATCGATCTCAAACGGATCGCGATGGACCAGAAGCTCCAAGTAAGCGTGCCCATCGTCCTGAAGGGCGAGGCCGAAGGCGTCAAGACAGACGGCGGCATTCTCGAGCAGATTTTGCGCGAGTTGGAGATTGAATGCCTTCCGGCGGACATTCCGGCATCGATTGAAGCAAATATCTCGCACTTGAAGTTCGGCATTGACTTGCGCGTTTCGGATTTGCCGCAGATCGACAAGGTGAAGTTTGTGACCGAACCGACTCAGTTGGTAGCTCACGTGATCGCGATCAAGGAAGAGGTTGCGGCAACTCCTGAGGCTACCGCGGAAGCGGCGGCGGCGGGACCGGCTGAGCCTGAAGTCATTAAGAAGGGCAAGCAGGAGACTGAGGAAGCAGGCGCCGAGGGCGAGAAGCCGGCCGACAAGGCCGAAAAGAAGGAAAAGAAATAGTTGGGCCTTTGTGGCGAAAAGATTTAGCGAGTTGGCGTGAAGCTGATTGTGGGTCTCGGCAATCCGGGGATTGAATATCAGTTCACGCCACACAACCTGGGCTTTTTAGCGATCGACCGGTTGGGAGACGATTTCGGCGTCGACGTGAACAATCGCCAATGCCGGGCACTGACGGCTAGATTCGAGGTTGGTTCAGAGACGGTTCTTCTGGCAAAGCCGGAGACTTTCATGAACCTGAGCGGTTTGTCGGTCAATGAGCTGGTTAAGAAGAATGACCTGGAGCCGGATGCGGACTTGGTCGTGATTCAGGACGAATTAGATTTTGCGTTCGGCACGGTGCGGGTACAGAAAAACCGCAGTTCGGCTGGGCACAACGGCATCGAGTCGATCATCGGGGCGCTGGGAACGCAAGATTTCTTGCGGATCCGGTTGGGTGTAGCGCACGCGGTGAGCGATGGCGTCAGTTATTTGCTTTCGCCAATGGGCAAAGCTCAATTGAAAATCGTCGACAAAATGCTGGATACGACGGCGGAAGCAGTAAAGGTAATTTTGGCAGAAGGCTCGGCGGCAGCGATGAACCGATTCAATCGCAAGCCGGATGAAGTGAAGGAATAGCGGAAGATTTGGAGACAAGAATGAATCGTACTTATGAACTGATGTTTATTGTTCGTCCGGATATGGTCGAAGAAGACCAGGAAAAGCTGCTTTCTACCCTGGAAGCCGCGGTCAAATCTTCGGGCGGACAAGTGAAGAACGTGGAAAAAATGGGTAAGCGGCGGCTGGCCTATACCGTCCGGAAGTTTAACGACGGCATTTATATGCTGCTCACGGTCGAAGGCGCCGGCGGAATGGTGCACGAACTAGAACGCCGTCTGCGAGTTACCGAGCCCGTGATCAAGTTCCTGACGGTGCGGATCGACGAGGAACAGAAGCGGGTGGAGAAGATCAAGGCGATCCGCGACGCCAAGCGCAAAGCGTCGGCACCGGCCACGCCGGCAACACCCGAGGCCACAACTGAAACGCCAGCCGTAACGGCATAGCGCGGCTTTGGCGCAAACGAAGAACAACGAATTTCTTATTGAGGAGCATTATGGCTGACGAAACAAGACCAACACCAAGCCCCGCTGCCGCCGAAGGCGCAACTGAGCGTACCGACCGTCCCGAACGCGGAGAGCGGCGTCCCCCTCGGCCTTACGGCCAAGGTGGACCAGGCGCCGGACGCGATGCCGGAGGCCGCAAGTTTTTCCGGCGCAAAAAGGTTTGCAAGTTCTGCACCGACAAAATCGATACGGTGAACTATAAAGACGTGCGGCTGCTGGCGCAGTTCGTGGCTGAGAGTGGCAAGATTGTTCCGCGGCGTCTGAGCGGAGTGTGTACGCCGCATCAACGGCGGCTGTCGAATGCCATCAAGCAGGCGCGAAATATCGCCTTGCTGCCATTTGCGGGGCGCGCGAGCTAGTGGCCTAGAAGGCCAAAAGGATTGGAGTCATACATGGAAGTCATTTTGAAAGAAGATGTAGCTAAATTGGGATCACGCGGCGATGTAGTCAAGGTCGCCGAGGGTTACGGCCGGAATTTTCTGCTGCCACGCAAGCTGGCCGTCGAAGCCACCAAGGGCAATAAAGCTGTCATTGAACAAATGAAAGCTGCGGCGGTGCGCCGCTCGGCCAAAGAAAAGGCGCAGGCGGAAGAACTACTCAAGCAATTCGAAGGACTTTCGGTCGAGTTCAAGCGTCGTGCCGGCGAACAGGACCAACTATTCGGTTCGGTTACCTCCAGCGATGTTGCGGAAGCTCTCGAGAAGAAAGGATTCAACATCGACCGCCGCAAGATTCAGCTGCATGAATCGCTGCGAACCTTGGGCGAGTTCACTATCCCGATCAAACTGCATAAAGACGTCACCGCGCATCTGAAGGTCGTGATTGAAAAAGAGGCGGCGGAATAGCTTTTTGCGGACGGGCACAAGCCCGTCCGTAAGTTTATTCTCCGGGACCGAACACCGCAAAACCCACCTTCCTAGCAAGAATCGTGCCAAACCCCTATAATTCCTGCTCACCCTTTCAATACTGCCTCGTCAATACTATGTAACCGGGAGAACGGCAGCGGCGCCCGGAGCAAGTCGAGGACAAGAAAAATATGCCGGCCGATGCATGGACGTTATCATTTGCAGGTGGCGGAACATCCCGCAGGAATTTGGGGCGGGGCGAGGCGAAAGCAGCTAGTGAGACCCAGATTGAACGGTCAAAGGGCCTTATGGCTGGTCAGAGTCTAGGCCGAATCGACGATACGTTGCTGGTGCGCGAGGCGCAGCGCGGTAACCGCGCAGCCTTCGAGGAACTGGTGCGTCACTACGATCAGGCCGTGCTTCGCCTGGCTTTGCACCTGACGGGAAACGAGCACGAGGCGCAGGACATTTATCAGGAAGCGTTCCTGAAAGCCTACAAGAGCATGGGAAACTTCCGCTTCGAGTGCTCCTTCTACACCTGGATCTACCGCATCGTCACCAATCTTTGCCTCGACCACTTCCGAAAAAAACAGGTACGAAAAGAAGACGCGCCGGTCGCGACCGACTCTTCAGGCGAGCAGTACGACGTGCTTGAGCAGGTTGCCGATGGCCGGGCGGGGTCGAATCCCGAGCGCGACTTGATGCGGCGAGAACTGGGCGGAAAGATCAACAAGGCTCTGGAGAAATTAACGCCGCGCGAACGCATGGTTTTTGAGTTGAAGCATTATCACGGATTGAAGTTGCGAACGGTTGGAGAGGTTTTGCATACGACGGAAGAGACGGCGAAAAATACGCTGTTCCGCGCGACGCAGAAGTTGCGCGGAGCGTTGACGGAGATGCGATAACAGGCAGTTTGGCGAGAGAGAGAAATAAAACGATTTTCCCCTGAAGGGGTGCAACAATGAAATGCGAATGGGTCAAAAGTAACGTTGTACTTTACGTCTATAACGAGCTGGCGGACGACGCCCGCTACGAACTGGAGCAGCACGTGGGCCGCTGCGCCGATTGTGCGGCGGAACTGAAGTCGACGCAAGAGTTCCAGACCGTATTTTCTACTTCACCAGTGGAAGAACCGTCGCCGAACCTGCTGGCTGCCTCGCGCATGCGCCTGCAGGAGTCGCTGGAAACGGCTACTCAAGGCGGCTTCTGGCAGCGGCTTGCGTTCGAACCGGCGATGTGGCTACGCCAGGTAAAATTCGCCCCGGCGCTGGCGGCCGCGATCTTTATCGTCGGATTTGCCGGCGGCATCGGCGTGACATATCGCTTTTTGAATGCCAACCGCAACGTTGGCCCTATCGCAACGCTTACCCCTAGCAGTTCCAGCCAGCCGGCAGTTGAAAGTTCCATTAGCGGCATCCGTTCTGTAACCCAGGACCCCGGCTCCGACAAGGTCACTATTAAGTACGACACGGTTTCCACCCAGCAGGCGCAGGGATCGCTGAACGACACGCGTATTCAACAATTGCTGCTTTTTGCTGCTCGCAACAACTATAATTCCGGCGTCCGCATGGATTCGGTGGATTTGCTCACACAAAGCCCGGCCGACATGCATGTGCGCGAAGCGCTGATTTACGCGCTGCGCTACGATACGAATCCGGGTGTCCGGCTGCGCGCTCTCGACGGCTTAGGCACTTACGTGAAAAGCGACGTACAGGTCCGCGATGCAGTGCTGGGCGCATTAATGAACGACGCCAACCCCGGGGTGCGCACCGAAGCCATTCACCTGCTGGAGCCAGTCCGTGCCGATAGCACCGTACGGGCCGTCCTGACGGAACTGGCTGCCAAAGACAGCAATCAATACATTCGCACGCAGGCGCGAAATACTCTCGCGGAAATGCCGGAGATGGATTGAGATTATGTGGGACGGTGGGCGTAGGTTCGTTGCAGGCCCGGTTCAATGGCCTATTGAGGATGAGAAAGGAAGCTGAAGGTTGAGGAAATTTGCCAAATACGCTGCGGTTCTTCTGCTGACATTGCCATTGGCAATCGCACAGACAGGCCGCGTTTATCAAGATAACGGGAACTGGACACAGGAAGTTACCGGCTCGTTGGGTGCGGTGAAAAACCTCCGTGTGAAAGTGGACATGGGCAACGTTCACATCGCTGGCGGTTCGGGCCAGGGCATCAATTACGTCGTACATTCACACTCGTACAAACCATCGGAAGACAGTGCACGCCGCGAGTTAAACGATTTCAAAGTCTCGGCCTCAGTGCGTGGAGATACCGCGACCATCGAAGCCGACTGGGAAGGCGGTCGTGCGAAGCGTTTTGGCGCAGACTTTGTCATCAACGTGCCGCGCGAGATGGAAGACATCAAGGTTGAGACCGACGGCGGCAATCTGCAGGCGGCCAATATCAGCGGCCGATTCAGCGCTGAAACTGGCGGCGGCAACATCCAGTTAGGCGACATTGGCGGCAACGTCAAAGTTGAAACTGGCGGCGGGAATGTCGACGTGAATAACATCGGCGGCAATCTTGAACTTGAAACTGGCGGCGGCAACGTAACGATTGGATCGATCAAAGGCACGATCGATGCCTCGACCGGCGGCGGTACCATGCGGGTTGCTTCAGGCAAAGGGATGGTTCTTGAAACTGGCGGCGGCAATGTCGAAGTCAGCCGATGCGATGAGGGCTATCTGAAGGTTTCGACCGGAGGCGGCAGCATTCAACTGGGAGATCTCAGCGGTGGCGCCGAAGTGGAGACTGGCGGAGGCAGTATCCGTCTGGCTTCAGCTAATGGTTTTGTACGGGCGCAGACCGGCGGAGGCAGCATCGACCTCGGTGCGGTGCCCGGAGCGCATGCGGAGACCGGGGCCGGCGGTATCACCGCAAAGTTTATTCCGTGGAAGGGCGAACGTCACGATTCGGTGCTGGAGACTTCCGCTGGCGACATCACCGTTTACCTCGCCTCTGGTGTCAATCTCAACGTTCGCGCGTCTATTGAAGTGGCCAATGGCCACCACATCAATTCCGATTTCCCGGATATCCACGTGCGGTCGGAGGGTGGCGACTATGGGCCGAGGACGGTCAGCGCGGAAGGCAGCATCAACGGCGGCGGCCCTACGCTTAAGGTGCAGACGATGACCGGAGATATTTCGTTCCGCCGGGCGCAGTAGATTCGATGGGGAGGAAGTTATGCGGGACACCATTCTGTTAGCGATTGCTCTGGCGCTGGCCACAGTTACGGTTTCTGCCGGAGAGACGGTTTCGGGAGGTCCGCTCACCGATTCCTTCGGTTTTCCCAGCGAGGACTGGGGCAGCGGTTCCTACCTTGGCGTCGATACCCGCGACATCACTCCCGACCGTTTGTCTGCGTTGCATCTGAAAGAAGAGCGTGGCGTGGAAGTGACCATGGTCGATCAGGATGCACCTGCAGGCAAAGCTGGACTGAAAGAGAAGGACGTGATTCTGCAGCTGAATGGAGAAAATGTGCAGAGCGTCGAGCAGCTTAGGCGCATGATCCGCGAGATCCCTCCGGGCCGTGTGGTTGCGTTGGGCATCAGCCGCGACGGACAGCCGATGACGGTGAAGGTGCAACTGGGTGATCGCAAGACGGACATTAGCTCGTTCACGTCGAACGCTTCTCACTGGGCCGACCAGGCAAAACAATACAAAGATTTCACTCTCGACATGGATATACCGAGTTCGATCGTAGTAGTCCATTCTTCCGCTCGAAGTGGCCTGATGGTGGAGAATCTGACCCCCCAACTTGGCGAATATTTTGGCGCAAAAAATGGCGCTGGAATACTGGTTCGCTCCGTCGATAAGGGCAGCCGTGCCGATAAAGCCGGTTTCCATGCCGGAGACGTCATTATCAAAGTCAACGGTGAACAGATCCATGACACCGGCGATTTCAATCACGCGCTGCATTCGCGCCCAAACACCTCCGTTAATATTGGCATCCTGCGTGACAAAAAAGAACAGAACGTGACACTGACTTTGCCCGAGCGCCAACAGTCCGATTTCATACAGGAAAGCGTCGACGTTCCGCAACTGGCGACCGATGTGCAACTCGAGCTGACCGATCTTCAGAACCAGATGGCGCAACTGGGACCGGAGATCGAAAAGCAAATTGACGAACAAATGAAGCAGAACAAATCGCTGGAGCAGGCCAAACGTGAAGTTGCCCGCCAGAAAAACCGCATGCAGGAGCAAATGCGCAAGCAAATGCTCGATATGCAAAAGCAGTTGAAGAACTTGCCCGAAGTCGAGCGCGAGATCCGAAAGGAAATGATGGAAGGCGATTCGAGAATTTAACTGCCGGGCGGCCGTTAGCGGCGTTCTGCCTGAAATTGAAACGAATAGCCGATTCCAACGAAATGATCCACCGCAGCTGACGAGAGCCCGAACCCGCAGTGAAAGTCGACCTGCTGATTGTGCCGGATTTTGTAAGACGTGCCCACGTGCAACAAATGTTGAGGCGTTCCGCGTTCGGGAAAATATCCGCCGTACTCGACGAACGCATCCCACGGACCGGTAATCTGGCGATCAAGCAAAAAGCTGAATTGCCCATTCCAATTGTGGCTGCCATTCTGTGTTGGCCACAATAGCCCGAACATTCCCGCCGCAGTCCAATTCTTTGTAACCGGATGCGACCACGGCAGTAGAACCTGCGGGTCATATCCGTGACTGGAAATGTCGCTGGCACCTACCGGGAAACTTGTCGACACGATCAGCGCTACATCGAAGCCAGGTTCTGTCGCCATCACTTGCTCTTTCACGCCTAAGCTGAGATCGCCCCAGCCGGGGCCAAAACCACGGCCTGTATTGTAATTCTGGTAGTAGTCCGGGGCCGCCAGGCGCAATTCTGTCTTCGAAGTCAACCCGAAGCGAATCAACGTTTCTGGAAAGTCGAAACCCTGCTGACCTGTATCGCCGGTTTCGGTGAAACCATTTTCAAAGAGCAGCACACCACTTGGTACAACTACGCTTGATGCGGTAATCGCCGGACGATCGGTCGTGATTGTGGGCGGCGAAATCTCCTGTGCGGGTGAGGAAGACCCCAAACTAATCAGAGCTGCCGACACGATTACTCTTGGAAGAGAAAGTTGCCGGGCCATCTACGCAGCCAAATGATACGGAATGGTGGCCACACTGATTCTCTGATTCCCTTCATACAGAAGCATGGCGCGAATGGCCTCCGGACGGTTGTTGTGAAGGAGGTAGTGATACCAGCGGCTCTCCACCAGTTCCGGAATGAGCACCACAATGTTGCGCTCGGGATGCGACAACTGCATCTGAACTGCATAATCAACAATCGGCTTGACAATAAACCGGTACGGCGAGCTTAGCAGCACCAGTTTTGGAACAGGCAGTCCAGCCCGCTTCGCCGCATGCTCAACCACTTCGCCCCACTGCCGGCAAAGCGTGTCAGTGCGGCCACATTCCACGTGTAGAACGTAAATTTCATCAGACATCATCCAGGCATAACGCAGGGCTTTTTCGGTGACCAGGCTCCAGCGGTCAACGGGCAGGAGAACTATCGGCTTCGAAACCGGCCGAGTGTCACAGGTCGGGCCCGCTGCCGTCTCTTTCGCAACCCTGGCATAATAACGACGCACAAACCGCATCATGAAAATCATCGACGGAATAAGGATCACTGTGATCCACGCGCCCTCGGCGAACTTTGTGACTAACACAACCGCGGTGGTAATCCCCGTCGCAAAAGCTCCCAGTCCGTTGATAAACATGCTGCGACGCGCGCCGGGTCCACCGACGCGACGCCAGTGCATCACCATCCCGGCCTGGGAAAGCGTGAAGGCTAGGAATGCTCCTACCGCGTAGAGTGGGATCAATCGGTCGGTTACGCCGCCAAAAATAATTAACAGCACACCGGTCAATATTGCTAATGCCCAGATCCCCTGGGCGAAGACCAGGCGCCGGCCGCGAATGACGAAGGCGTGCGGTAGGAATCCGTTCTGCGCGATTGCCCGCGCCAGGCGCGGAAAGTCAGCGAACGCAGTGTTCGCTGACAAGGACAGCACAATCAAAATGGATGCGATGCTGACCCAGTAAAAGGCTCCCTTGCCGGTAATGGCTGCCAGCAACTGCGACAGAATGCTGTCGTATCCGGTCGTGCCCGGTTCAGTGGCCGCTACGCGATAAGCTGGCACAAGAATGGCAATCCCGAGCAGCATCACCATGAGAATCCCGATGATGATAGTCAGCGTCTGCTTGGCGGTTTTGTCCGTTGGATCGCGGAACGCCATCACACCATTGCTTACGGCTTCCACTCCGGTCATGGCGGTGCAGCCGCTGGAAAATGTTCGCAACAAGAGCCAGGCACTCACTGTCCCCGTGACCGAAGTCAATTTCGGCGGAGTCACAATCGGCGTCGGATGCCCTCCCGCAAGGATGGTTTTGACGAGGCCGATGGCAATCATTCCCAACAAACACGTAACAAAAATGTAGGTCGGCAAGATAAATATGCCGCCCGTATCCTGCACGCCGCGCAGGTTGACGATCGTGATGATGATCAGGATAGCTAGGCACAATCGCAGCGTCTGGCTCTGCATTGCGGGGATGGCTGAGACCAAAGCTCCTACGCCGGCGGAAATTCCTACAGCCGCGGTCAGCACGTAGTCGATCATGAGTGCCGCAGCTGCGAGCAACCCCATACGCTCGCCGAGATTTTCGCTGGCGACGGTGTATGAGCCGCCGCCTTGTGGGTATGCCGATATGGTCTGGCGGTAAGAAAAATAGACTATGCCCAGCAGGATGACGATGCCGATGGTGATCGGCAAAATATAGACCACTCCGGCCATGCCCAGTGGAATCAACAGCGTCAGCGCGGCTTCCGGGCCATAGGCAGCCGAACTCAGCGCGTCCAGCCCGAAGATCGGGATGCCTTTGACCGGCCCGATCCGTTCGGCTTTTTCTTCTTCGGTGGCCAGCGGCCTCCCGAACAATGTGTCGATGATGTTCAATCAGTGGTTCCCGCGAGTTCAGGCATCCTTACACCGGTGTGATTTTCGCAATGATACCGGAAAACTTGCACGCTGCGTGGGTCACTTACCAGGGGCGAAAGAAAGCTTTGATGGCGGCAAAGGCAACAACACAGAAAACAAAATCGAGGATCAATCCAGCATCCATTCTGAATGGAACATGTCGAATCGCAAAGGGAAGATGCGGCAGTAGGAGAAAATACGCGGCGTTGCCAGCGAGCACTGCGGCTAAGGCCCTCAAGAGATTTCTGACAGATGAATTCATAGTGCTCGGAGCCGAGTCGTGGGGACTTCGTCCGCGCTCTCCTGCTAACATCCCCTTGGATGCTCGATCTCACTACGTCCGTTCAGTACGTGAAGGGTGTGGGACCGCGTGCCGGAGAAATCCTGGCCAACAAGGGCATCCAGACCGTCGACGACCTGCTGCATTATCTCCCTTTCCGTTACGAAGATCGGCTCAATCCCAAAGGCATCGCCGAGTTGCGTGCTGGAGAAATGGCGACGGTAATAGCCGAAGTCCGCACCTCGGGCCTGTTTCGCACCCGCCGCATGCCAATTTTTCAAATGACCGCGGGCCAAGGACGTGCGCGATTGAAATGCCTATGGTTCAACGGCGCTTATCTGCGCGATAGGTTCAAGCCGGGGCAATTGCTGGCGCTGTATGGAAAGGTTGAGGAAGACGAGCGCAGCGGTGAACTGCAACTGATTCAGCCGCAATTTGAAATCCTCGACGACCCAGAAGAAACCGGCAATGGCAACGACGTAGCCGAAAAGAAGATCGCCGCTTCGCTCGAGATCGGCCGCATCGTTCCCATCTACGAATCAGCTGGCCAGGGCAAGCTCACGCCCCGATGGTTTCGCCGCATCATCCACACAACTCTGGAAAGTCTCATACCCGAGATGCCCGATCCGATTCCGCGCGCCGTTCGTGAGCATCTTAGCTTGATTTCTCCGCGCGAGGCGCTCAAGCAAGTTCATTGGCCGGACGTAGGCGAAAGTCTCGGAGCGCTCCAAGCCTCGCGCACGCCGGCTCACATTCGCCTGATTTTCGAAGAGCTGTTTTTCATCGAGCTCGGACTCGAACTAAAGCGCCGCGAACAGAAGGCTCAAACCGGCATTGCATTCAAGCTCGACGATCGGGTTCGCAATGCGATCAAACGGATTTTGCCGTTTCACCCTACAGCGGCTCAGAAGCGCACCCTCAAAGAAATTGCTGGGGACATGGAAAAGCCGTATCCCATGCGGCGTTTGCTGCAGGGCGATGTCGGCTCCGGCAAAACCATTGTGGCCTTTGAAGCTGCGATCATCGCCATCGAAAATGGATATCAAGTTGCGCTGATGGCGCCGACCGAAATTCTCGCGCTGCAGCATCATTTTTCTGCCCGCAAGATTCTCGAGGGCGCCGGATACCGCGTCGTCCTGCTGACCGGCTCGCTGGATTCTGGCCGCAAGCGCGACGTTCGTCGCCACATTTCTCAAGGCAACGCGCAGCTGATCATCGGCACGCACGCGCTCATCGAGCAGGTGGTTGAATTCGACAATCTCGGCCTCGTCATCGTCGACGAGCAACACCGCTTCGGCGTCATGCAGCGCTTCAAACTCATGAAAAAAAGTGGCGATCCGGCCATCTCTCAGCGCCCGCCAGAGCCCGACGTTCTCGTGATGACCGCGACTCCCATCCCGCGCACGCTTGCGCTCACGCTCTACGGGGATCTCGACGTCAGCGTGATCGACGAACTACCGCCCGGCCGCACGCCGATTGTTACACGCAGGGTGTCAGACGATCAGGCCGAGGAGGTCTGGAAATTCGTGCGGAAGCAGATCACTGCTGGCCACCAGGCATATGTAGTTTATCCGGTGATTGAAGAGAACGAAGAAAACGAGCTCAAGGCCGCGATCCAGATGCATCGCATGCTGCGCGAAAAAATTTTCCCTGATCGCCACGTTGGCCTTCTGCACGGTCGCATGCAACCCGATGAAAAAGAGGCTGTCATGCGCGACTTTCAGTCTGGTGCAATCGAAATTCTGGTTTCCACTACGGTCATCGAGGTCGGTGTGGATGTTTCGAACGCCACAGTCATGGTGATCGAGCATGCTGAGCGCTTTGGCTTGTCGCAACTCCATCAGCTTCGCGGACGCATCGGCCGTGGCGCCGCGAAATCTTATTGCGTTCTTATGACTGGCGGCAAAGTTTCTGAAGACGGCGAACGGCGCCTCGACGCCATGGCTCGCACTAACGACGGCTTTCAGATCGCCGAGCTCGACCTCGAACTCCGCGGACCGGGCGAATTCTTCGGCACTCGCCAGGCGGGCATACCCAGCTTTCGTGTCGCTAACATAATTCGCGATCGCCAATTGCTCGAAGCCGCCAAGCGCGAAGCTGCGGCCGTACTTGCTGGACCGAGCGCCGATATCTCGGCCGACGAGATATCGCGGGCGTTGTACCATATGCGCACGCGATGGCAGAAAACCTACGGGCTGGTCGAAGTAGGGTAGACGCCGTCCCTAATCGTCAAAAGGACTTGGCAGTCCAACCGGGATTGTGATTAAAATAGCTGGCTAATCATGAGTGAACGCGTTCGCTTCATCGAACATGCCGGCAAAAAGATCTTGTTCATCGACTTCACCAACTGCTCGCATGACGAAGGCATGCATCTGTTGGCTGATATTCAGGCGACGGTCGAGGAGCAACCACGCGGTTCCCTGCTCATTTTTGCTGACTTTCACGGTGCCCAGTTCGACCGCCAGATTGCCACCCGTATTAAGGAAGTTTTGGTTTTCGACCGGCCCTATGTCAAGCGCTCCGCTTGGATCGGAACTGAAACTGTACCCCATGTCTTTTACGAGAATTTTAAGCGCTTCTCGCAGCGCGAACTCCCGATTTTCGCAAGCCGAGAGGAAGCCTTGGCCTGGCTGGTGCAGGAAGACTAGAGCGGTTCGGCGCATAGTTCACCCATAGTTCACGCCCACGCATTTTCTAATCGGTAACACCAGCGCTATCAATCACTTACAAAGATTACCTTCGATGGTTCTATATCCCTCTGCCGGATTGCTGTCGGGGGTCGCTCCGACCTATAATTTAATTACTCTGGTAGTGGTTCTCCGACAGGTGCTGGGAAGGTAGGCGCGGAGGTGTGTTTCTCTCCGCTGACAACCTGACCAGCTATGGCAAAGCACCTACACATCACTCTGATGGCAACTGTCGGAATCGCGACCATCCTTTCCCTCACACCGACTGCTTTCGGTGAGGAGGGTTCGAGCGCCACCGTAATCACCTCATCAACCGATGACCTGGGTCGCACGATCTATGTGAACGATGCTCCTGCGCCAGCACCCGGTCGCGCATCGGCGCCAGTGCGCCAGAATACGCTTAAATTCTGGAGCGTCACCGAACATCGCTGGAAGCCGGTGCCGTCCGCCAACTTCCGCGCCGCCCGCTCTGCGGCCGAGGATGTAAATCGCCTTCTAGGGTCGACAGAGGAAGCGCCCATTGGCTCAGCCGGACAACCCGTCAACAGCGATTTTGCTCAGCCCAATATCGACGCGGCCATTGACCAGGCGGCCGAGCGGCATCATGTCGACCCGAACCTGGTCCGCGCGGTGATCAAAGTAGAATCCAATTTCAATCCCAACGCGGTTTCGCGCAAAGGCGCAATGGGGCTTATGCAATTGATGCCGCAGACCGCCCGGCAGCTCAACGTTTCCAACCCATTCGATCCGGAGGAAAACGTCGATGCTGGCGTACGGCATCTGAAACAGCTCATGGACAATTATGGCGGCGACATCAAGTTGTCTTTGGCCGCCTATAATGCGGGCGAAGGCGCGGTGCAGCGTAGCGCCGGCATTCCGCATTACGCCGAAACCCGCAACTACGTAAAACGCATTACCAACCTTTATCAGGGCTCGCCGGAAGAAATTTCGCAGCCAGTCTCATTCTCCCGGCGCACCCCGATCCACGAAGAACGGGACGCACGCGGCGTCCTGCACGTCAGCAACACGGATTAGGGAAGCGTAGAATGGCAGTACACGTGGGAGTGCTCGAGACGGCCAGTCAGGTAAGGCTTTTGGACGATTCTCGAAGCTGGCCTAAATGCGTTGACTTTGACCCTAAAGACGACACGCGCTAAGCGTGCCGCCAGGACCTAAACCAGCCGGGCTTCTAGCCCGTGAGCAACAAAGCGGTATCCCGGGTGTTATGGACAAATTAGCGTGATGCCCCCACGTCACAGCCACCGTGCGCTGTACGCCAGCGCAGCCTTTGCGCTGCTCACAGGCGTGTGCGCGTACGCGACCGTCCAAAAGACCACCGCCGCGCCCAGTACCCAATTCGCCCGCGCGAGTCAGATGCAGCAGGCGCTTGAGGCCCGTCCGGTTTCGCAGAGAACACGCAAAGATTATGACCGGGCCATTACCGCCTATCAGCGCGTGTACAGTGATGCACCGACCTCGCCCAAGGCCGATCCAAGCGTCGTAGCCGCCGCCGGATTGCTGGAGGAGATGGGCCGCCAGTTCAAAGATCCGGCGATCCTGCGCTCGGCCATTGCCGAATACCAGTTTCTACGCCGCGAATACCCGGGGAGTAAAGCCCGCATTGGTGCGCTCTATCGCATTGGTGAGATCTACCATGATGATCTCCACGACAAAACCCAGGCCGACGCAGCGTTCCGCGAATTCATTGAGCATTATCCGAACCATCCCTTTTCTGCCGAAGCCCGCAGACAACTGAAGGAACCGGTGGAGCAGGCGGCGAAAGCTTACGGACCGCCACAGGCGAAGAAATCAGTGAAGGCCGAGCCTGCTACATCTGTTCAGCCGGCAGTTTCGCAAAAAACTGAGCTCGCAACCAAGAAAACAGCAGATGACGACGATGAGGATGTCGAGGACGGCCCTACCAGCCATGCCGCCGACCTTGCTCCTGCCGACTCCACTCCATCCACCGAGGTTGCGGCCACCAAGTCCGTCGGCCCAGTCGCCCACGTTCTGGCTATCCGTCACTGGTCCACATCTGATTCAACCCGCGTAGCCATCGATCTCGATCACCGGCTCAAGTACTACGAAGCGCAGCGCATCGACAATCCCGACCGCCTTTTCTTCGATCTCTACGACACCCGATTGGGTCACTCAGTTTCCGACAAAAGTGTTGATGTTGGCGACGGATTCCTCAAGAAAATTCGCGTCGCCCAGTATCAATCGCAGCGCACCCGGGTCGTGCTCGACCTCGACGAACTCACCGACTATCGTGTTTCTCTAGAGCCCAATCCCTGGCGTCTGCTGATTGAGATTCGCAACAAAAAATCCGGTGACGCACGCACGCCAACCGAATCGTCGGCAAAGCCACCACCCGCAGAGTCCGCGACGCTCGCACCACCCGCGCCGGAAGTGAAGCAAGTTGTGGCAGCTGCGCCCGCAACCATGCCGGCCCAATCTGCAAGGAATGGCTGTGATCATCCGGATGGTGATGACGATTCCAGCGCAAGCACCACTTGCGAGACTGATCTAGCTGCCAAAGACGACTCAGCTTCCGTCCCAGAAGTCTCGCCCCCTGCTGTTTCAGCAAAAAGCATACCCCAACCGGCCAAGCGCACGACCGTCGACAGCAACGGCGTAAAGAAAACCATTGTCGACGCCGATGACGACACCGGCAATCACACCGTGGCAAAGATCGAGAAGCCTGATCCGCCAACGGCTCAGCCCGCAACGCCCGCCGTTCAAACGCCTCCGACAGACGCTCCTCCGAAAAAATCAAAGAAAAAAGGCAAGCAAAAATCTGTACAGGATGTCTCCAACATTCGCGAAGCCCAGCCCACGGCGGCCGGCGACCGGTCCCTCATTCGTGCCCTGGGATTGAAGATTAATAAAATCGTCGTCGATCCTGGCCACGGCGGTCACGACACCGGCACCATCGGCCCGCGCGGTCTCGAGGAGAAAGATCTAGTCCTCGACGTCAGCCTTCGCCTGGGGAAACTTCTGGCTTCCCGTCTCGGCTCCGAGATAGTCTTTACCCGCACCGACGACACATTTATCCCGCTCGAAACTCGCACAGCGATTGCCAACCACGAAGGCGCCGACCTGTTCATCTCCGTCCACGCCAACTCCAGCCCCGACCCCGACGCCCGCGGCACCGAAACCTATTACCTCAATTTCACTTCCAATCCCGAAGCGCTTGAAGTCGCTGCGCGCGAAAACGCTGTCTCCAACAAGTCCATTCATGAACTGCAGGATCTGGTCAAGAAAATCGCGCTGAAAGAAAAAATCGAAGAATCGGAGGAGTTTGCGGCCGACGTCGAAAGTTCGCTGAATAGCGGTCTTTCTGCTAAGAACCCCGGCCTGCGCGATCGTGGCGTAAAAAAGGCGCCGTTCGTGGTTCTGGTTGGTGCCAATATGCCGTCGATACTCGCCGAAATTTCCTTCGTCAGCAATCCCGACGACGAGCGCCGCCTTAAGACCCCCGAATACCGCCAGAGGATCGCGGAATCGCTATATCGCGGCGTCGCCCGCTATGTAAATGGCTTGAGCGGCGTCAAGCTGGCTAGCAAGATCGACAAGAGCGAAAGCCAATGAGTCTTCGTTGCGCCTTGAACGCCGGCCTGCGCTGGAAACTTTCCTGGCGCATCTGTAGTCTAATCACACAGGGTAACTGCACTCTCCATGAAGCTTCTCCATCGAGTTTTAGCCGTGGCTCTGCTGGCCGGCCTGTCAGTTCCGACGTTCGCCGACAAGCCGGAGGCTTCTTCATCCCCACTTCTGCCGCATCAATTTGCTGGATGGCAGCTTTCCGGACCCGGCAAGCCTAGCTCGGACCCCGCCGTCGCCGACCCGGTCAATGCAACGGTACTCAAAGAGTACGGCTTCAATGATTTTGAATCCGCAACCTATACCCGCGACGATGGGCGTAAACTTATGCTCAAAGCCATCCGTTTCGCTGACGCCAGCGGCGCCTATGGAGCGTTCACGTTCTACAAATCCCCGCCCATGTTGGTCGAAAAGATCGGAGATCAGGGCGCATCGTTAAACGAGCGGGTTCTCTTTTATCGCGGCAACATGCTGGTAGACGCAGTTTTCCAGCAGCTCTCCGCGATGTCGGCCGCCGAGTTGCGGGAGCTTTCCGATAATCTTCCTGTCGACCGCGGAAACACCCAGACGCTGCCCGGACTGCCCAGGTATCTTCCTAAGGATTCTTATGTCAAGAATTCCGCCAAATACATTCTCGGTCCCGCGACGCTTGATAAGATAAATGCGCCCATTGCCGCGGAGTTCGTCGACTTCCCGGCCGGTGCTGAAGTTGTACTTGGCGATTACACCTCCTCCGGCGGTGGTGCGACTCTTGAACTTATCGCCTATCCGACTCCGCAGATCGCAGCCGAGCATCTGCGACGGATCGATGCTGCGCGGCAATCAACTGTACAGTCCGCGTCGTCGCCCGCCAATTTGCCCGCGAATCTTTATGACAAGCGTAGCGGGCCCATCGTCGTCGTAGCGAGCGGGGCATTATCGCCCGAAGAAGCCAGATCGCTGCTGGCAGCCGTCAATTACGACGCCAATGTCACCTGGAATGAGAACACTTATTTGAGCAAGCGCGATAACATGGGGAATCTGCTCATCAATGTCATCTATCTTTGTGCCATCATAATAGGGTTTGCATTGGTCGCCGGACTGGCTTTCGGTGGCTTGCGCGTCTTCTTTCGGCGCATCTTTCTGGAGCGCCTGCTCGGCGTGGAAGATGATGTCCGATTCATTGCCCTTCATCTGGGCGAAGCCAAGAATCCACCTTCCGCCGGCGCAAGTTCTTCTGCCAAAACGATTTAGGAGAAATCCTCAGGTTTTTACTCACTTTTAGACGGCTCACCACAGTAATTCAATATTTTCGTAACATATTGAAAATAAAGCTATTTATTTCCCAAAAAAATCTTGACACCCTCAATTCCCGGCTCATAAGATTTGGCGAGAAAGTTTTGACGGCCTTTTCACCTCCGTTGGAACTATTCTCCCTTAAAGAAAAGGCTGCCCACGTTGCCGGGTAGCCTTTTCGTATTTCACCACCGCTTAATAGGCTCTGCACATATTTCAGCCATGGGCAAAATCAACGCAGAACCCGGCCGGTTTGTGCGCACGTACTCTTCCGGCGGAATAAGCTTGCCGGCTACGGGCGGCGCTATGTTCGGTTATCGATGCGGAATCCGCCAATTGCATCCTGCTGGAGGCAGGATAAGGTCAGCCGCGCTCTCAGCTCAGCGGCTTGGTTTGGAGTTATTTCGGCAGGAATTGCAACGGCGGCCATGAGCATCCCGGGCCCCCCCAAGACAGTAACTCATAGCCGCCATGCGAGCCGAAGGAACAAGCGAGTCTGAAGTTATCGTGGATTTGCTCTAGAGCAAATACGGTAGATTCTGTAGTCCACGCGCCAAAACGCGCCATACATGAGAACGCCGTTAATGTAGCCTGCGCTTCTTGGAAACAACCTGCCGTGCGAAGCCTATGGAACGGCGCAGACCATCACACTCTTAGAATCATCACTTCAGTCGCCTTGATCAGCGCGGCGGCGGTCTGCCCGCGTTTTAGCTGCATCTCCCGCGCCGAACGCGAGGTTATGATCGAGGTGATTTGCTGGTCGCCGATCGAAATCCTTACCTCCGCCATCAAACCGCTGATCCGCACCTCATCTATTCTGCCCACCAGTTGATTCCGTCCGCTTACCAGGCGGACCAAATCTCGCCGCTCGAGCCCTGTCTTCCCACGCGTGCGATACAGCAATCGATCAATCTCACTTTGCGGGATCCGGTGGTGGCCTCCCGCAGTTCGCACACTGCGAATCTTTTTCTTGTAGATCCACTGTTTGATCGTGGGAAAGCTAATGCCCAACTGCAAAGCCGCATCTCGTAACTGCAGCAGGCCCTGACTGTCGACCGCGGTTTTCTCTCTTTTCTTCACCGGAACGAAATCCTACCTCTAAGCTCCGGCACGGTCAACGCTCTTTGCAAACGGAACAATCACGGAGTGGGAGGAAGTTCTATGTTCGCCCCGCTGCCGCTTCGGCGACCTTCAGCGGCCAGCGGTTATTCTGCGTAACGCTCTGCGCGATGTTCTGCATGATGACCGGCTCGGGACGTGGCGCTTCCGCTGGACCATCAGCCAGCAAAGGAGCCACACATCTCAGCGCATCAACCTGCTGGCGCACTGTCTCAAGATCGAGCTCTTTCTTTCTCAGCACGTCATACACATTCTTCATGGTCGCAGATCTCCTGGGGGTAGGCATTTGCAGTTGCCTCACCAATGTTCGCGTTTTCCGCGGACAGGGTGAGCTGATATCTATCCATCTGCACAAAATCGGCACAAGCTAGATGACTTCGATGCTTGAACTCAAAAGGCTGGAAGGTAGTGGAGATTTTATTACAATCCCGCATCGCCGACTATCGTACCCGGCGATGCTGTGCAAAAGCAGCTGTTCCCGCAGCTTGAACCACACTCAATAACGCGCTTTAAGCTACTGGGCCACTAGCTGCTCGCTACGGCCCGGCTGGTATCATGTCTTTTCCATGCAACTCACCGGCGAACTTCCACCCAGCGAAGCTCACGTCTGGCTCGCCAATCTCGATCTAGACGACGTCACCATCAGCCGCATTAGCAGGCTCCTGAACGCCGACGAGCAATCACGCGCCACTCGATTCAAAGTCGATGACGCCCGCAACCAGTTCATCGTTAGCCGCGGACTTTTACGCATGGTCCTCGGAAAGTACCTGAAAGCTGATCCAACGGAACTCGCATTCCGTGCCGGCCCTCAAGGCAAACCGGAGCTTGCGCAAGACGGAGCAATCGACTTCAATCTCTCACACACCCGGTCTCTCGTCGCGATCGCGGTCACACACGCCGGAGCCATCGGAGTCGACGTCGAGCGCATTCGTGAAAATGTCGATTCCCTTCAGCTCGCCGAACGGTACTTCTCAAAGCAGGAATTCGCCTGGGTCCGGTCCCACTCTGTTTCCAAACGCGCTGCGGCTTTCTTTTCCTGCTGGACCGCCAAAGAGGCCTACATCAAGGCCCTTGGTGGAGGCCTGTCCATCCCCCTCGACGGTTTCGCCATCGTCCCTGATGCGACGAAAAGCGAGTTGCAGCTCGAAGTCCCCGCCGATCCTGATGCATCCGCGAACTGGACCCTCCGCCGCCTACAATTGCCTGCCGACTTCCGCGGAGCCGCCGCCGTCCATTTCCCCGATTGCCACATCCTCACGGCCGAGCTCTCCATCTGAAGCAACTCCTGGAGAACTGATCCCACGATGTTCGCTACCTACGCCGCATGAATTATTTCCAGTCGCCCTGAACTATGAACGGCGCCCAGAAATACGGCGAGGCCCAGCGCTTTTCCTGGGCCACTTCCAGTTGTGCGGCACGCAGAGCTGCCGCAGGGCTTAACTTTTCGGCCAACATCTTGGCATAGAAATCTGCCATAAGATCTGCCGTCGCTTTGTCGCTCACGCTCCAAAGACTTACGACTACGCGAGCCGCGCCTGCGTACATAAAACCACGGGTAAGACCAACCAGTCCTTCGCCTTTTACTTCCTTGCCAAGACCGGTCTGGCACGCGCTCAGCACGACAACGTCAGCCGGAAGGTGCAGATTGTAAATATCGTGCACGCGTAAAAAACCATCCTCGGGATGGCCTTGCTCATCGACCATCGACAGCACAATCGCCGAAAGCTCCGGCTGTTGGCTGTCGAGATAACCGTGGGTAGCGAAGTGAACATATTTATAACGACTCAACCGATTGCTCAGGACAAGTTCGCGGCTAGCTTGGAAGTCCACCGCCTCAAAGTTGTTTGGCCCGGAGGAAGCAGCCAGAATGCGCTCCGCCTCCTGGCGCGTGAACGGCAAGCGGGGAATGAAAGAAATCGCAGTCGTTTTGATATTGGCGTCAGCTGCAGTATGAACCAGAAGGCGCGTAGCGTTGCCTGATTCTGATTTCGCAGCTGCAGGCGTGCCATCGTGCGACTTGACCCGAGGGTCAGACATGCTAAATACAGGATCTGCCAGGACAGCGATCTGATCGGAAGATTGCACGCGCCCACGCACAGCCGCTCTTTGCACAGCCAGGACCGAAACCGACGGCAAACTGACTATTTCATGATCAGCGAGCAACGGCCGATCACCCTCTGTTGCCGGTGAAGGTAACATCGCGAATGGAAGATATTGCAGAGCGCCATCGGCGACGATCAACAACCGCTTCCCTTGAATATCCTGCGCAACTGGACGCAAGATCATCTCGCTCAGTTGTTTTGCATCTCGCGCGGCGTGAACGTCGTTCTCTCGCGAAGAGGCATCATTGCTCACGCCTCGGGTCGCCAGCAGTTGATAAAGATCGCGGGCTACGTCTTCAATGGCTTCGCGTTTGGGAAGCCGATAGCTGTGCAACCCCGATTGGCCGATCACCCATACATAGCTGGCGGAATCGCCGAGCAGGTATTCCACGAGCACCGTATCAGCATCGAGAATCTCGTGCTGTATCTGCGGTACTGACGCAGGCTCCGGCTGGCTTATAGCCGCAAATTGCGGACTACTGGCACGAATCTGAGCACGCACGTCCTGATACTGCCTCTCAAGTTCGCCGATCTCAGATTTCAACTGCTCCTGTTCCGGCGAAACCTCCTGCAATCCCAAAGAATGTGTCAGGCGCTCGGCCTTGGCATCTAGAAGCTCTCCAAGTTCCTGCTCTCGATTGACCAACGCGGCATCCACTCCTTGGTGAATGGAAGTATGCGACTCGGTGAGCAGTTCCAATAAGCTGCGGGCCCTCGCGCGCTCACTGACTTCCAGTGCCTCCTGCGAGTAGCCGTGCTCTGGATTCTGGCGGTCGAGTCGCATCAAGAGATCGACATAAGAAAGGTACGCTTCGTGACTCAGCGCAAAATAGGACGTTCGCAGATCTTCACTGGCAACCTGGCTTCTCTGGTTTTCGATCCGAGTCAACGCCTCGCTAAGGTGGTCACGCGCTTCTATAAGCTTGCCCTGATCCCTTTCCGTGCGGGCAAGCAATTCGAGCGCATCGACCAACCCACGCTGATCGCCGATCTTGCGGTAGATCTCTAAAGCTTGACTACCATCCCGCATCGCTTCATCGGGATGCTTCAATAGATACTCGACCTGCCCCAGATTGGCCAGACTCAAGGCCTGTCCCCGCAGATCGTTCGTGCTGCGGCGAAGTTCGAGGGATTGCTGATGGTAAGCAAGCGATGTTTGAAGATCTCCCCAGTCCCGGTAAGCCGCACCGGCAAAATCGAGGGTCTCGGCTGCCGCCCTTGGATCGCCAACTTCTTTTCGCAACCGAAGCGCCTCACTGTAAGCGAGCATGGCCTCTTCGCGTTTGTCCTGCATCCGATAAACATTGCCCAAGCTGGTCAGGGAGTAGGCTTGTCCGTCCTTGTCGCCGAGTTCCTTGCGAATCGCAAGTGCCTGCTGCAAGAAGTGAAGCGCGCCGTCAAAATCCCCCAGATGGTAGTAAATCGAGCCGAGATTGCCCAATACCACCGCTTCTGCGTCGCGATCTCCCATCGACTGAAACAATGGCAGAGCCCGTTGATAGTACTGCAGCGAAGTCTGCCACTCCCCGACATCGTGATAAATCTTGCCGATATCGTTCAGCGCCGACGCTTCCTGGTTTTGGAAACGCTCGCGCTGGGAAATCTCTAGAGCTTGCTGATAGTACTCGGTCGCCTTTGAAAGATTGCCCAGAACGTCATTAGCACCGCCCAGCAGAGTAAGCGTCGTCGCCTCCATGTTGGCGTCCTGAGTTTGCTCAAAAATTTTCTGCGCTTGCGGGAGATAAATTAGGGCTTTACGGAATTCGCTGGAGTTCGCATAGGTGAATGCCATCGAGTACAGTGCTAGCGCCTCGCGGTCTGGTTCCCCATCGGATTCGAAGAACCTCGCCGCCGATTGAAAGTTCTCGATCGCCTGCGCTCGCGACTCGGCCGTATTGGCATTGAGCAGCTTCACGCCATTGGCCATCGCTTGCTCGGCAGCAGCGTGAGTTCTATCGCCCGTGGTTGCCGGATGCAGCGAAACAATCTTCAATTCGTAATGCCCAGGCTCAGCCTTGATATTGGAACAAGCTATCTGCAGACGGTACTCGCCGGAATCGGGGATCACGGTGGCAATGACCTCAGGGCCAAAATCGCCGTTCAGGCTATCCATACCCGCAAGTTCAGATCCCTTCGCGTCGATCAAGTGCACTTCGACGTCGATGCCTTGCTGCTCGATTCGCGCGTTGAGAAATCGACCCTTCTCCAGCTGAAATTGAAATTGCTGAGTCTCGCCGCCTTTCATCCCGCGAGTGAGGGTAAGACCTTCGGTCAAGGTGAGCGGAGTTGGGGCAATCTGATCAGGGCTCGGCGTACCACCGGTGGGTGAAGCGGCTTGCGCAACCGAAACATGCGGGACTCGGCTGGATGCCGGGAGAGTAAGAAAACCACAGAAAGAAGCCAAGGCCGCGACCACAGCCAGACGGCGTGGGACTGGCAGCTTCATCTTGATTCACGTATAACACATGCAGCCGGACCAAGCAGAAAACACGAGAACGAGGTCCGGCCCCAAACCTTCGATAGTGAGGCTAATTACCATCAAAGATTTTGGAACCGGAAATCCTACCAATAGACCAACCGCATCGACTACGTCTTGGCCTTCCACGCGCCCTGTTGGCCACGCACATCGTTGCTGTCGTCGGCTTCACCTTCCCACGTCCCACCTGAGGAGCCAGAGTTTGGCGTCCATTCATCCGCCGCAAAACTGAATATCCCATTGGGAGTCGTAAAGTTGAACTCAATCATATTGCCGCTGAAGGTTGGCGTAACAATGTAGGCGGTGCTGGGGTCGGAATCCAGCACGTACAACACCTGACTCGTATTGCCGGCAGAAGCGGGAACCGTAAGAGTCCCATTCATCACGCTCAAGCCGTCAACCTCGCTGGTGTAAGCTCCATTAAACTTGGAGGAGATGGAAAGCGTACCAACTTTCTTCGATGCAGCCGCGCTTCTGACGCTGGCCTTCGCGGTCTTTTTCGCTTTTGGTTTTGCGGCCTTCTTGCCTTTAGGCTTGGCTGTCTTTTTGGCTTTTGCCTTCGGCTTAGGCCTTGCAGCCTTTTTCTTCTTCGACTTGCTGGTTTTTTTTGCCATTCGTGCCCTCTCGAATTGGAAGTCGACAACCGTAGCTCACACAACCTATATCTGATCTACTTGGCAGCCTGTTGCGTTTTTTTCGTCGCAGGTTCGCGATATTTGAGTCCCACCGTGACCAGCACCGGGTCCTGGGTTCCGGTGACCACTTGATAAATCGTCTGCGGCCCCGGCTCATCTTGCGTCAGAAGCCTGGTTTGGTCGGCGCCAGCCTGCTGCTCGGCTTTGGTCCAGGTTTTTCCCACGCCGCCAACCATCTCCAATTCCTGCACCGGCTTGCCCCATTTTTTCTGCCACTCCGACACTTGCTCTTCCGTCAGGGCCAGCGGCTTCGCTCCAATGTTCAAGCCCTCAATCGGTTTCTCCGTCACCAGCAGGGTAAGCAGTTCGCCGCTTTCGCCGGGCTTGGTCGAGCGTAAAGTGAAGAAGTTGGGCTGGTCATCCTGGCTTGGCAGTTCGATCAGGCGCCCCGCAGTCACCGCGTTATCGCCGTTACGCACACGCGACGTCGGAAAAATAAGATAGGGATCGCCGAGTTGCTTGTCAGCGTATCGCTCACGATCGATCACATAAAGATATCCCGTTTGCGGCGACTCGATGCTCACTCGCACCCGGTCTCCTTCGGTCAGCGTCGCGTTGGCAGCCACACGTTCTGGAGTCCATTCTGTTGAATCGGCGCCTTCCTGCACCAATAGCCGAGCGCCTGTATCAGTTTTTACGGCAGGACGCAGACGCCACACCGTAACCCCCAACTGGCGTACTTCAGATCCATTGCCCGCGGCAGGAAGCTTGCCGTCGGAGCTAATCACCTTGTACTTCGCAGTCGCACCAGCCGACGACTTTCCATGCCTTGCCTGCACAAACTCCTGCGGCACGATCCGCCGCGTTGTGTCGTCCTGGGCAAAGAGCGAGACACTGAGGATAGCGAGAAACACGACGCTTAAAGACGATCTAATACGACGGCCGCCACTCGGAAAATCGTCGGTGCGACCGTCAGTTTCCAGATAAACGGAGTTAGTCATCTTCCCTCCTCAGTCGCTCAGTACCTCGCTCGTCTACGGCCACAAAACAGACTGCAATTCCACAGGCACCCCAACTAGAGCTTGAATACTAGCCATGTGAATATCGCTTGTCAAACCGTCAACGATGCTCGATTTCAATTGCATCGGCCACAATCTCACCCACGCCACGGACCGTCGTTTGGTATTGTGCCGTATCGGTTGAGACCGTTGGCGCGGGCGAAGAGCCGCGCTGCAGAATGTCACGAATGGCGCCGCTTTGGTGAGGGTCGGTGATGACGCCCTGGTTGTCAGCATTCGCTGACCGGGCCGCCAGTTCCAGTGCCTCGAGCGGCGTGGTCGACCACACCACCCAGAACTTCTCCGTCCCCTCATGCTGATCGAAAACGTACCAACCTGTCTCGACTCGTTCGTTTGCGGCAAGCTGAGCTACACCGCCATGCGCTGAAGCCAGCGGAAATAAGATCGTCAAATCCATCGCTCCACCTGGGCCCGGTCCCTCATTCAGCAGATATAAAGAACCCGTTTGCGGCGCAGAGAAGTTGAATCGGAACTTCCAGCCATTTTCGAAAATCTCTCTACCCGTCGAAAGGAACGGATCCCCGTACTGCTTACGATCGCGCATCTTTTGAACCAGCAAAGAGTAGCTAAGTTGACGCTGCGGCAGCGGAACCGCGACCCTCCGGTGGAATGCTACCCACCCTGCCCAGCCCGCCGCCGCTGCGACAACAATCACCATCGCCGGAATGATCAGGGCGCGCGAACTATTCGCAGCCCTCGGCTTTGTTTTCTCCGCCGGAACTCGCGCCATCACCGAGCGCGTCCGGGTCGAATGTGTCATCGTGTCCAGCTCAAGAGCCCGTCCCAGCTCTTTAAGATCGAGCCACATGTCTTTGATCGACTGGTAGCGCTGTTCCCGATCTTTCGTGAGGGCGCGGCCGAGAATGCGTTCCAGCTCTTCCGGCGCCTCGATGCCAAACTCCGAGGGTGCAAGCGGTTCCCGGTCCACAATCGAAACAATCGTGTCGGTCGCCGTCGCTGCGGCAAACGGCGAGCGCCCGCACACCAGTTCATAGATCACAACACCAAGGCTCCATATATCGCTGCGCGCGTCCACCTCTCTGCCCCGCACCTGCTCCGGGGACATGTACATCCACGTGCCCATCACGCGTCCCGGTTCGCTCAGCGCGGTAGGCAGGTTTTCGTCGAGCAGGCCCGGCTCAGTCAACTTCGCAAGTCCGAAATCCAGAATTTTCACGATGCCATCGGGCCGGATCATGATGTTGTCCGGCTTGATGTCCCGGTGCACGATCCCGGCAGCGTGCGCCGCAGCCAGTGCACTGGTTGCTTGCACCGCAATGTCGATTATTTTCCTCAGCGGCATGCGGGCGCCGATCCGGTGCCGCAAAGTGTCACCCTCAACCAACTCTGTGGCGATGTAGTGCGTGCCCTCCAGCTGGCCGACTTCATAGATGGTGAGAATGTTGGGATGATTCAGCGCCGATACCGCCTGCGCTTCTTGCTCAAACCGGCGCACGCGATCCGATTGCTGCGTGGCTTCCGGCGGCAAAACCTTCAACGCAACTTTGCGGTGCAGGCGCGAATCTTCAGCCGCGTAGACCTGCCCCATCCCGCCCTTGCCGATCATTTGCAGGATGCGGTACGCGCCAAACTCGCTGTCTTGGACAAATTTCATCGATGCTACGGAGTATACCGTTGGGCGGCAGCCAACCATCCGGCACTTCCGTGGGGGTTGGCACTTTTTCAGGCGCCCGCGCCAACTCTGCCGAGCCAGCCCGCCCACATCTTTTGTCTGTTTGGCAGCCGAGTGATGGCCTTAGGGTCTACGACTCCGGAGAGCTACACCGGGCTGGTCACGCAACCGGACAATGGAGTATGCGGGCAACACGTATAGGTTTTGGGTATCCACTTCCTGCCATCCTTTTGGCTTGCTCTGTTTTTCTGAATTGCGGCGGCGGTTCAAATCCAACATCCGGAAATGGCTCTGCACCGGCGATCTCGTCTTTCGCGGCCAACCCGACATCGGTGAGTTCCGGCGCTGCTAGTACTCTCAGCTGGTCAACGACGGGAGCCACGAGCGTCACGATCACCCCGGGCACATTCGCCTCCACATCGAACACTGGGTCTATGAATGTCAGTCCCACCACCACCACCACCTATACGCTGATTGCAACCAATTCAGCAGGATCGACAACCTCACACCTGACCGTAACCGTGACCGGCAAGCCCCTGATCAGCGTGTTTAGCGCCAATCCGACGACGATCACATCCGGATCGAGCAGTACATTGAACTGGTCGACAATCGGCTCAACCGGCATCTCCATCACGCCCGGAACATTTACATCCGGGTCCAGCAGTGGTTCCACCACCGTAACCCCGACACAAACAACCACCTATGCGCTCACAGCAACTAACTCCTCCGGCTCTACAATCGCGACGGCGAAAGTCACGGTCGACGGGCCTGGCGGCGCATTGACCATCGCCACGACGTCTTGCCCCGGAGGCACACAAGGGCAGGCGTACGCGGGATGCACCATCGTCGCCACCGGCGGTTTTCCGCCATACACATATTCCGTCAGCGGGAGCACAAATTTCCCGCCGTTGCCCGAGGGAATGGCTCTCAGCCGGACTAGCGGCTCGATCACCAGCTCCCTGATTGGCGGCCAAGGGACGTACACACCCGAAATCATCGTTACCGATTCAACCAACACTCAGGCCACTCAGCAGATCAGCTTTGCCATCAACGGCAACAGCGCATTTCTTGCCGCCATCTTCCCGTCGAATTCGATTTTCCATCATCGCGTAGATGAAGCTACCACCGGCTTGCCTGTCGACAATTCTCCGGCCGCGCCCATGTACAGCGCCTACCTGCCCGAAACCGTCAAACCGTTCTTTGGTAACGGCTCCGGCTATCCATTTCCCAACGGCATTCCCGCCATCGAAGTGCCGTACAGCCAGCCCGATGTGAAAGTCAGCACGACCGTTTACCAGTCATACTTTACTTCCGGTCCAATTCCGCCGTACGCCCCGGTCGAGGGCACAAGTCACTCGAATGGAGACCGGCATGTCCTGGTCTATCTGGAACCGGTTGGTGGGAAGAATCCAGCTCTGTATGAGATGTGGCAGGGAATCTACCAGGGCGGCCCGTGGACCGATTCCTCGAACGCGCTCTGGCCGAATGCCGCGTCGAATGCCTTGACGCCGCAAGGCCAAGGCACTTCGGACGCAGCAGGCCTGCCTGTAGGACCATTGCTCGCGAATGCCGACGAAGTAATCGGCACCGGAACACCCGATGCACCCAACGGAACCGTCCAGCATCCCATACGGTTTACGCTCAACCACATGCTGAATTACTGGGTCTGGCCCGCGACGGAAACCGCCGGCGTGGGTAGTTGCACGCACTCAGGAGGAGGTTCGATACCGGTGGAATCAGAAATCTCTCAATCTTCGCCGCCAGCCAACTGCACCATGACCGGTCCAGCAGGGGAAATCTACCGGCTCAAGGCATCCGTTCCCACACCATCTTGCGCGACAAGCAGCCCGCAGGCAGCCATAATCATCACTGGCTTTCGAAACTACGGGATCATCCTGGCTGACAATGGCGACAGCGGCGGCTTGATCGGCACGCCTGACGCTCGCTGGAATGACGACGATCTTTCCTGCCTGACCAGCCTCACTCTGTCGGACTTCGAGCCGGTCAACGTCTCCAGCCTGACGGTCAGCAACGACAGCGGCCAGACCAGTCACTAACAGAAAAGTTTTTTCGCAGCCTGCACCGCCTGTCGAACTACGCCGCTAATTAAACTGGCTCGGCTACCAACTGCTCCGGCCGTTCTTCTTCGACCACTTCATCATGCGTGTGGGTCTTCGCGACCAGCACGTAGATCGACGGCACGACAAACAGCGTAAACAGCGTGCCAATGATCATGCCGCTCACCAGCATAATGCCTATACTGTTTCGCGCTCCGGCGCCCGGACCTTTTGCGATCACCAGCGGGAAGTGACCGGCTACGGTAGCTACGGTGGTCATCAGAATCGGCCGGAGACGCGTAGTCGCCGCTTCAATCACCGCTTGAATTTTGTTTCTTCCAGTCTCCTGCAAGTGATTCGCAAACTCCACGATCAGAATGCCATTTTTCGAAACCAGCCCAACCAGCGTGATCAACCCGACCTGACTGTATATGTTGAGAGTCGTCAAACCCAGGAATGAGAACATCAGCGCGCCTGAAATTGCCAGTGGCACCGAACCCGCCAGAATGATAAATGGATCACGAAAGCTCTCAAACTGCGCCGCGAGCACCAGGTAAATCAGCACGGCGGATAGCAAAAACGTCCCCAGAAATTTGCTGCCTTCGACCCGCAACTGCCGCGATTCGCCGCCGTAATCAACCGTAAATCCTTGCGGCAAAATTTGTTTCGCCTGGTCTTCCAGGAAAGTCAATGCCTTGTCCAACGGCACGTTTGGCAGAATCACGCCCTGAATGGTCACAGCGTTGAGCTGCTGAAATTTGTTCAACTGGCGCGGCTCCGTCGTGGTTTTGATCGTCGCAAACGTCGACAGCGGAACCAGCTTGTTGTCGGAACCTGTCACGTAAATATTTTCTAGCTGGTCTGGCGTCAACCGGTCAGTCCGCTTGATCTGCGGAATGACCTTGTAACTCCGTCCCTGAATGCTGAAGCGGTTAACGTAGTCTCCACCCAGCATCGTAGCCAAATCTTGTCCAGCCTGACTCAGATCAACGCCCTGTGAACGCAGCTTGTCGCGGTCGAACACCACCTCGGCCTGCGGCTGATCGAACTTCAAATCGGTATCCGCGTAAATAAAGAGGCCGCTGGCAAATGCTTTTTGCACCAGTTCATTGGCGAATGCGTTCAGCTGCCGAGGTTCGGCCGCAGAAGTAATCACAAACTCAACTGGAAAATTACCGCCCCCAGGCAATGGGGGCGGAGTTAGCGGAATCACGCGGATACCCGGAATTTTCGATAGTGGCCCCACTGACTCGACCAGCAACTCCTGCGCGGTTTTCTTCCGCTGGCTCCAGGGCTTGAGCACCATCCCGCCAAAGCCCCCGTTCGGTGACGTGATCTGAAATACGCTTTCGCTCTCCGGAAACGAATGATAAACGTCGTAAACTTCCTGGGTGAAAAGATTGGTCTGATCAATCGTCGAATTTGCCGACGATTGAATCACACCAAAAACCACTCCCTGATCTTCCTGCGGCGCCAGTTCTCGCTGCGAAAACATATAAAACGGAACAATCAGCGCCACCACAATCAGCCACAGAACAAAAACTACCGGCCGATACTGCAGCGTGCCGGTCAGCAATCTCGAGTAGGTCTGCCGCACCCTCTCGAAGCCGCGATTGACAACTCCTGCGAAACCACGCTGCGCCGCGCCTTCGCGCAGCAGCCTCGACCCCATCATCGGCGACAGCGTCAACGCCACAATACCGGATACAATCACAGCGCCCGACAGCGTGAACGCAAACTCGCGGAACAACGCACCCGTCAGCCCACCCTGAATACCCACCGGAGCATAGACCGCGGCCAGCGTGATCGTCATGGCAATGATCGGCCCCACCAATTCGCGAGCAGCGTCTTTGGCTGCCTGTATCGGCGGCTTTCCCATTTCCAGGTGGCGCTCAACGTTTTCCACCATCACGATCGCGTCATCCACCACCAAACCGACGGACAGCACAATCGCCAGCAAAGTCAGGAGGTTGATCGTGAATCCCGCGACCAGCATGAGGAAAACTGCACCGATCAGGGAAATTGGAATCGCCACGATCGGGATTAGTACGGAACGGAACGATCCCAGGAATAAAAAGATAACGATGATAACGATGATGAGCGTTTCGCCCAGGGTATGCAGAACTTCGTTGATCGCGTCCTGAATGTACTCGGTCGAATCGTACGGGATGCCGACCTTCATCCCCGGAGGCAGTTGGGACTGGATCTGCGGCATTTCCGCGCGAACTTTCTTAATGACTTCAAGCGAGTTCGCCGTAGGGAGCACCCATACGCCCATGAACGTCGCGGTCTCGCCGTTAAAGCGCACGTCCTGGTCGTAGTTCTGCGCGCCCAACACCACATCGGCAATCTCGCCAAGCCGGACCACTACGCCCTTATCTTCTTTAACCACCAACTGGCGAAAATCATCCGCCGTGCGCAGATCAGTGTTCGCAATCAGGTTGACCGAGACCATCGAACCCTTGGTCTGCCCGACCGCCGAAAGGTGGTTGTTCTTCGAAAGCGCGTCGCGCACCGCGGAGGCCGAAATCCCCAGTGCCGCCATCTTGTCCGGCTTCAGCCAGATTCGCATGGCGAAAGTGCGGTCGCCAAGGATATCCGCACGCTGCACGCCGCTGATCGAGCTCAACTTCGGCTGCACCACGCGCGTCAGATAATCCGTAATCTGGTTCTGGTCCAGACTCGCCGACGAAAAACCCAGGTACATCGCGGCGAACTGGTTGTCTGCCGTTTGCAAATCGATTACCGGCTGTTGCGATTCTGGCGGCAGATCGTTCCGTACCTGGGCCAGCTTCGCCTGAATCTGTGTCAGCGCAGCATTGGTGTCGTAATTGAGCTTCAGGTGGACGGTGATTGTGCTCAGGCCCTGCGCACTCGACGACTCCATGTAATCGATGCCGTCGGCGCTGGCAATCACCCGCTCCAGCGGCGTAGTGATGAATCCGCGCACCAGATCGGCGTTTGCGCCGACGTACACCGTGGTCACCTGAATGATTGCGATGTCGCTTCGCGGATATTGCCGCACGCTCAGCGACCGGATCGACTGCAACCCTGCGATCAGTATCACCAGATTGACAACGATGGCGAGGACCGGCCGCTTAATAAATAGGTCAGTAAACTTCATGCTTAACTGTCCTCAGGTTTGGGGGCCGGGCTGTCCTCCGGCTGGACTTTGTTGTTGACCTGAACCGCCGCGCCGTTGCGCAGCTTGAACACACCCGAGCTCACAATTTCCTCGCCCGGCTGTACGCCTGAAATCACCGCGACTTGATCCCCTCGCGAACCTTCGACCTTCACAAATTGCTGTTTCACCCCACGGTATGCTTTCCCGCTCTGGTCCTTCATATCGGTAACGATATACACCGAATCCCCATACGGCGCGTAATTAATCGCCGAGGCGGGCAGCGCAATCACATCGCGGTCGGCGCCCGTCACCACTGCGACCTGCACGAACATTCCCGGCCGCAATCTTCCTCCCGGGTTTGCCAATGTTGCCTGCACCTGAAGATTGCGCGTCGCCTCGTTCACCACAGAATCCATGGCATTGATGCGGCCGTTGAATTCCGCTCCACCCAAGTCAGTGCTTGTAATCCGTACGGCGCCGCCGACCTTTGCTTTCGGCGCGTCTTGCTGCGGCACGCCGAAGTTCACATAAATCGGACTCAAAGATTGCAGCGGTACAATCGCATCACCCGCCGCGAGATACTGACCTAGATTCACCTGCCGAATCCCCAGGATGCCCGAAAATGGAGCTCGAATAGTCTTCCTCGCGATAGTCGCCTTGATTTCCCCTACCTGCGCATCGGTCGCCAGTTGCTGCGCCCGCGCATTGTCGTACTCCACCTTCGCAACCACGCCTTCCTTCTCGAGCTCCTGCGACCGTTCATAATTAATATGGGCAAGATCTCGTTGCGCTTCCGCTTGCGCTAACTGTGCCTGCTCCTGCCGGGTATCCAGTTCGACCAGTACATCGCCGGCATTAACCGCCTTGCCCGAATCGAAATTAATCTTCGCGACTGTACCCGGCAAATCTGCACTCACCGTCACGCCCTGCACTGCCGCCATCGTGCCAATCACATTCAGGGTCGACGGCCACCGTTCCTGCTTGGCAATGATCGTTGTCACAGCTTCCGGAGGCGGAGCCATAACCATGCTCGTAGCGGCCTGTATTTGGCGGTATTTAAAAAATCCCAGGCCGCCCACCGCCAGCGCCGCCACAACCAACATCAGAATCATCCTTTTAGCCATGAAACATTCCCCTGGATAGGTCGTTTAATAGTAAGAGAAAAAGACAGAAATCGTCGATGCCCCAAGAAAGGCACCTAAATCATAGATGCCGTCCCGGACGAACAAACGGTAAGATCGTCGATCGAACTCCAATCCTGTCTGCGATTTCGCCCCGCTTATAAAATGTCAGATTGGCTCATGCGCGGCCCGGATTCAGAGTATTTCGAGCCAATCCAGAAAGTTACTCTGCTTCAGCCGTTTTCCAACTATCCGTGTGATATCAATGCTCGGTGCGGACCGCGAGCTGGCGCTCGTACGGGGTCATCTGATTCCAGACGAGACGCAAATCTTGATCAATTTTTTCATTATTTGGTTGTTTTTGCGAAGCACGGGCGAACCAATGATACGCCAGCGGCAGATCCCGGCTGACGCAGTGGCCGGTGGCGTACATCGTCCCTAAGACGTTCTGGGCGTTGACGTTATCGGATTTAGCGGCCTCGGTTAGGTTTCGCTGAGCGCGGCTGCAGTCCTGCGGCACGTCGTTGCCGTAGAGATATTTTTCGCCTTCGACTTCCAGTTCGCTGCTGGCGGCTGACGCGTTATTTTGCTCAGCGCGTCTGGTTGGCTCCGGCTGTAACTCCCGTTTTTTCAGTCTATTTGGCTCGATATCCGGAGACGGTTTGATTGCGCTGGCTGATTCCGGCGGCAATGGGGCGATAGAGGAGTCAGTCGGCGCGGCTGGTGATACCACGGTCGCAGTGACCGGCCGCGTGGCTGGCAAAGAGGGTGAAACCATTGCGGGTGAAGCACTTGCAGGCGGATTCGGCTGAGCGGGTTGAGTCTTCTCGCTGGAGACCGCGGATGGGCGTCCCGACCAGGCATCGAACCCGGCCACTACATCCTGACGGCGGTGCCACAACACTCCTGTTCCCACTGCAAGCAGCAGAAACAAAATCACATACGGCGTGCGCCTCCGCGGAGGGGGATTATCTTCAAGCAGATAGGCGAAGCTTGCAGCGCGGGGCTGCGGTGGCTCTGTGTAGGGCGGAATAACAGGCGCGGGCACAGGTTCTGCCGTCGCCGCGGGAACTGGCTCCGGCGCAGGTGCGCTGGCGACGGCGCCGGGGGCGGTTTCAGCGATAGATCCGGCCGGCGCGAACTCCTTACGGTAGTTAGAGATAGGGCGGGGAGCGGTCGAACCGGGCAGAATAAGTCCATTGCCACACATCCCGCAGAAGCGGTGCTGGGGGAAATTCTCGTACCCGCATTGGTCGCACCGGATCAGTGAAGACATACTGGTTTGGATGACTTTCCGGCAAGCGCCGTTGGCCCTCGGCGGGTGGGCATCCCAACCTCGCCAGCTCTCATCTTATGCTCAGTTTAACTCTTTAGAATGAGATTGATATACCCTATCGAGATGTTCATGAAGACCGCCGCGTTTGTGGCTATGCTAGCCCTGATTTTCAAGCCCAGCAAGCCGCAGCCTGCCCAGTAAGAACCCAACAATCGACGATTGGTTCCGGAGCCTCGCCCCCAAGGGCATCCCCCAAAAAACTGGGTAAATCATTGATTCCATTAGGCAAGCGGGGGCGCATATCGGCGCAAGTTATTGATTCGATACATGGTTACATATGAAAATATAGAAAACAAAGCAGTTAGACGGGTGTTTTGGCGGCCAGCCGGAGGGCTCGAATGCCTCGTCGGTGGCGTCTAACGGTCTGTAGGGTCGAAAGTATGAGCAAGAGGTCTTTCGGCCCTAATTTAGCTGGATGTTGATGATGGGGCGGGAGATATAAAGTTGGCAAACGTGTCTTGTTTACCCCCTACGGCACGATATACTAGAGGTAGGGGTTGCTTTTTGGCTGGTTGGGGCTGCGTTGATTCTGATTTTTTGCCCAACAAAAGACAGAACAGAAGGAAGAATGCAGAAGTACGGGCGACCCTGATAACCATCTTGTCCGCGCATCGCCCCATTGACCGCGTCGCCTGGGCGCGGCGGAGTGGTTCTTTTGATTGTCTCGTTTCCAGCATGCCTGAGGGTGAGCCCTGGTACGAATCATCTTGAGCGCTGGCGCACGGAGGGGAGTGTCCCTTGATTTTGCGGGTTGGAGCGCGTCGCGAGTCATCGAAGGCTCTGGAAGCCGGTTTCAAAGAGGACGGCTGCGATAAATCCGAGGCAAAGGTCGGCAGGCGGGGTTTGTCAGGATGAGATGCGGCCGAGATGTGCTTTAGCCTCGCCGCTGGGCGACGCTGAGCAGCGACTCGGCGATAGTCAAGGGATTCATCTGAGGGCGGGGCATTTTTCCTGCGGGCGGTGCTCTGCGGCGAAAGCCTCCGGCTAGCAGTGTGGATTGGACATTGGGGTTTTGTGTAAACACCGCGAAGCGATTGGGACGGACGCTGCCCTCGCCGCGAGTAACCTCGCGCGAGGGCGACGCTGTGTCCGTCGATCGGCACGAGTAAACTCGTGTTCTCCCCATTTCCGCGTGGCCGGGTTACAGCAGATTCCTCATGGCTGAAGCCGTGAGGAATGACAAGCAGTGGGGAGTCGTTACGGTACAACTGAGGTCGGATACTGATATCAGCCGGCGGTCTCCGGTGCTCTTTGAAGGAAAACGCAAGGTCCCTCGGCTGCGGCG